>NZ_CP083372.1 GCF_017488845.2 Ensifer canadensis | reverse complement strand
GACCCAGTGCTCCGATTAGTGCAGCCAACACGTCCACATCACCGCATTCCAGCGTCAACCTCACACCGTTCGGCAGTGACGCGCTCACTTTCGCTGGGGAAGACAGAGGGCCGATCCTCTCTGCCTTCGGCGGCAGCTCTTCACCATAGGTGGCAGGCATCTCCAAGGAGAACTTGCTGCTCGCCGCAGTGACCTGAACCGGAATAAACGCCGATGTCGAAGACAGCGGGAATGGAGCGGCTTGGGTGTGTTTCCTTATCCATTTCCAAACGAGGTTCGCGTTGACGCCGTGTTCGAGCGCAAGTTTCGATACTGATGCGCCAGGCTTAAGGCAGGCCGCAATAAGACGGTCCTTCGATGCTGGATCGAACCGGCGTCGTCCATTCCTACCAACCAGCCGCACGACAAGTTTTTGAACTTCTTCCATCACTTGGTGTCCACCTTTTTTAGGTGGACACCTCATGCCAAAGCTCACTCAATCACAGAAGGTGCGGGGAAATTCGCGCTTACCCACAGATTGCTTGGGGACATGGAAAAAGAATCTGAAGGGATGTTGAGCCATTTCACGGCGCGAGCTAACGTTTTTATCAACCGCCTGGTGAATGCTTGCAGACGTCCACCCCGCGAAACAAAGGTGCGGGGTGGTTCAGGTCGCGCCGCATTCACGCCCACACGTTAAGCACGAATTGCAACGCGCCTGGCACAAAAAGGCACATGACGCCTTTCGTCGAAGGCAAAATTTCGCACGACCGTAACCAGAAAGACTCAGACCTTTCTGAGGGCCCGAGTGGTGGTTTCCGAAAATATCCATACAGGAAGTCAGGATAGCCTGTGCTCACGATACCGCGATTGCTTGTAGAATTGAGGCGAGCCAGATGACGACCGCGGCAATCGCGACCACTCGTTCTGGATTTTTGAAGAGAAGGGAAACTTGCATGCCGTGTGCTCCTTGAGGTGTTGGAGCCTCAATGAACCAGAATAGATTGGCTTATGGTTACCGGGGGAACAGCCATCGCTTGGATTGAGTATATCTCAAGCGTGTCACGGCCTAGGGCCTAGCGGTTCTGCCAGAGCGTGCCGTTTGGCTATTTTGGCCACCTATGACCGTTGAGGCGATCCAGTCCCCGAGGGCTTTGATCGAGCTGCTCTGGCGGGAGAGGGAAGGTTATCGTCTGAAGCTAGAGGCCGACAATCCGCCAGCGCCGCGCTGAGAGACGGCGCGGCGTGTCAGAAACGCTATTGTCGGCAAGCCGAGGTTTTTGAGACTGCGGTTCATACGATTTCAATGACTTGCCCGTGTCGTAAAAGTGAGACCGATTCAGAGTAAATGAGACTGAACCCGGTATTGAGTCAGAATTTCTGAGACCAGTTTGCAGCTGAACGACGAGTTGGCCATGGTTGATTCTATGGTGGATGAGTTGGACTGGCAAGAGGCGCGGCGGCGCGCCGATATCCTGTCAAAACTGCCCGATAGACCGTGCGACGCGGAGGTCCGTGCAGCCATGAACGCGCTCGCGATTAGCCGGGCGACCTTGTTTCGGTGGCTGAAGCGTTTCCGGCAGGACGAACGTACCAGCACGTTGTTGCCCGGCCGGCGCGGCCCGACTGCTGGCATGCAGCCATTCGACCGTGAGCGCTACGAACAGCCCACCTTTCCTTTTGTGATCGAGGCCGCGAGATAAGCTCCTTCACCGATAGGAGCGGAACAGGATGGTTGGAGATCGCGCTGATGCCATGCTTGAAGTCATGGATGAAGCCAGGCATGAGGGAAAATACCGTCGGATCGAGGTGATCACCGGTCGTCGCCAGCGGCGGAATTGGACTGACGAGGAGAAGGCGCGCATCCTTGCGGAAAGCGCGGAACCTGATGTGAACATCTCGGCCGTTGCTCGGCGCTGGGGCGTCAATCGCGGCTTGTTGAATGTTTGGCGTCGGGAGGCTGGGCTGACCACTCGTCCCTCGGCCAAGGTCTGCGCGCAGCAGGCGATGTTCGTGCCGGTAACGGTGGTCGGCGATCAAGCGGCCCACCAGGGCTCTCAATCGGATGCCGCCCACTTCGCCGCAGGTCGGATTGAGATCGAGATTGCTGGCGCGCGCATGACCGTGATCGGTACGGTGGCGCCCGAGTTGGCGCAAGCGATCGTGGCGGCGTTGCGGGGTCGCCGGTGATCGGACTTTCCCCTGGTGGAGTGAAGATCATGGTTGCGACGCAGCCTGTCGACTTCCGGCGCGGCATGAATGGCCTGGTGGCATTGGTGGCATCGGCGCTTGCGGCTGATCCGTATTGCGGCGACGTGTTCGTGTTCCGCGCCAAGCGTCTCGATCGACTTCGCTGCATTTATTGGGATGGATCCGGCATGATCCTGGCGACGAAGTGGCTTGAGGCGGGCAAGTTTGTTTGGCCGCCGATCCGCGGTGGCGCCATGCAGATGACGCGCGAAGAGTTCTCGCTTCTGCTGGCCGGCATTGACTGGACAAGGGTGAAGCAGAACCCGGTAAAACGCCCCTTGAAAGCAGGTTGATCCTATTGGTTTTGCTTGATGATTCCGGCCTTCGTGGTAGGATCCGTCATGCCGCTTCGACACAATCCCTTGCCCCAGGACGCTGCGCGATTGACCCGGATCATTCTCTCGCTCAACGAAGAGAATGCCGACCTTAAGGCGCGCGTGGCCTTCCTTGAGGGCCAGCTTTTTGGGACGAAATCGGAGAAGATGACGACCATCGATCCGACGCAGGCGATCCTTGACCTTGGCGATCTGAGCGACATTCCCGTTGCTGCCAATGACGATGTCGCGCCGGTCGGTGAATACAAAACGCAAGCACGGCGATCGCCAGCTCGCAACATCGGCCACTTGCCCAAGCACCTTCCGCGTTATGACGAGGTCATCGAGCCGGAGAGCAAGGTCTGCCCGTGCTGCTCGTTCGAGCTTCATTGCATCGGCACGGATGTCAGCGAGGCGCTCGACATCGTGCCTGCCGTTGTCCGGGTGAAACGGACGACCCGGCCACGCTATGCCTGCCGGGCATGCGAGAATGCCATTGTCCAAGCGCCCGCACCAGCACGCGTGATGGATGGCGGCATGGTGACCACGGCATTCGCAGCTCATATCGCGGTTTCGAAGTTCGCCTGGCATCTCCCGCTCCATCGCCAGGCGCAGATGATGGCCTCCTGCGGCGTGACCATTGATCGAGGCACGCTCGGCGCCTGGGTCACGCGGGTCGCCTGGTGGCTCGAGCTTCTCTACGATGCGCTCACCGCCTTCATCCGCTCGCAGCCGAGGGTGTTCTGTGATGAGACGCCGCTTCCGCGGCTCGATCCGGGGCGCAAACGAACCAAGGTCTGCCAGTTATGGGCGCAAGCGGTCGACGATCGCCCATGGAATGGTCCGGCGCCGCCGGCGGTGGCCTACACTTTTGCCGAAAGCCGTAGCGCTCGCGAGGTCGAGGGGCAACTGTCGTCGTTTGCCGGCGTGCTTCAGGTAGACGGGTACCAAGCCTATAAAACCATGGTCAAGCGTCGTGGAAAGAGCAATGTCGTCCCCATGCGACTGGCCTTCTGTCTTGCCCATGCACGACGCAAGTTCGTCGATGTCGTCAAACTGACCGGCTCTTCGGAGGCTTTGTCGATCCTCGCCAGGATCGCCGAAATCTATCGCATCGAAGCGGACTTGCGCGGGGAAAATGCCGATACCCGGCTTATCGTCAGGCGTCGCGATACCGCTCCCGTCATGAAAGTGCTGAAGGCCAAGCTCACGGAATTGAGCAACGAGGTGTCGGCGAAGTCGGCGCTTGGCAAGGCGGTCTCCTACACACTCAACCACTGGGGCGGGCTGACTGCCTTCCTCGATGATGGCCGCGTCGAGGTAGACTCCAATGTAGTCGAGCGTTCGATGAAGTCGGTGGCTCTGACGAGAAATTATGTGAAGAGCCGGATTATGCGAAGTTGGTTGAGGCGGATGCCCGGTCACAGCCATTTCCGCCTCAGAGAGCTTGACATAATCAGAGGGCTTCGAGGAAGCGGATCAATTGGTCGGGCGGTCTGTAGCGCCCAATCTTAGCCTCCTGAGGCTGCAACTTCGCAAGCGCCAGCTCCTTCATGGAAAGATCGGCCTCCACGTACATGTGCGTGGTCGCGGTATCTTCATGCCCCAACCAGAGCGCGATGACGGTGATGTCGACGCCGGACTGCAGCAGATGCATTGCGGTCGTGTGTCGGATCACATGGGGCGAGATGGAGCGTCCGGCGAGAGAGGGAAGATGTCGGCCTGCTGCAGCGACGGCGAGATCTAGCCGTTGCGTGGCGTTGGCGCGGGTCATCTTGCCGCCGGCGCGATTGGGAAGCAGGAAGCCGTCCTCCGCATTTGCCCCTAAAGATCGCTGCCATCGCCGAACAAGAGCCGCCGTCGGACGCCACAAGGGAACGCATCGTTCCTTACGCCCCTTGCCATGCAGGTGCACGGCGGCTTGGCCATCAAGAACGACATCGCAGCAACGGACGCCGATGATCTCCGAGACGCGTGCCCCCGTGTTGTACATGAGACTGAACAAGACTCGGTCGCGCTGCCCGGCCCATGTCTTATCGTCAGGAGCGTTGAGGATAGCCCGGATCTCCGATCGTGTCAGAAACCCGATCAGAGGACGATCGGCTCGCTTCATCGGAATGGCGAGTGCCTGCTCTATGATCCCCAGAGCGCTGAGGTCATGATGACCTGCGTATTTGAGGAATGTTCGCAACCCGGCAAGCCGCGCATTCCGGCTCCGAACGCTGTTGCCACGAACCTTCTCCAGATGATCGAGGAAATCGAGCAGCAGTTGCGCGTTCAGGTCGGTGAGCGCGACTGCACTTGGAGTCTTACCGATTGACGTCTCTGCAAATGCCAGGAGTAACCGGAACGTATCGCGATAGGCAGCGATAGTCTGTGGACTGACGGCCCGATGCTGCCCCAGATGCACGACAAAGAAGCGCTGAACCAGCGCGGCAAATGATGGAGCTGATCGGTCACCCATGACAGCATTCCTCCACTGCGAATGCTTCGAAGCGACTGCAGGCTACGGCCATCAGGTCGGGAATGCCGGTAAGGTACCAATAGGTATCGGAGACCTTGGCATGGCCGACATAGGTCGCTAGTGCGGCGATGGCGTTGTCGATATCGGCGCCTTCGGCCTGCCATCGCTGCACACGTCGACAGATAAATGTGTGCCGGAGGTCATGAATGCGAACCTCGTCATAGGCGCCGCGAGCAACGATGCCGACGTCGCGGCGTAATTGCTGAAAGGTCCAGTGAACCTGACGTTTGGATGGAGTTCGCCCCGAGACGCCGACAAAGAAGGGAGCATCGGGCGCAGACGGAGCATAGCGGACGCGGACAGCAAAGTAGCGATCGAGTGCGGCGGCGACGCTGGCATGGAACGGCACGTGCCGCGACTTGGCGAACTTCGTCATGCGTACGGTCAGACATCGATCGGTAATGTTGACGTCGCCGAGCTTGAGTGCCTCGGAAACTCGCAATCCCGTGGCCGCGATCAGCCCCAGCACTGTCTCATAGGTCATCGGTCGTATGGAGTCTGTTGGCTGCAACCGCCGCGCCGCATCCAGCAGCGCGGTAATCTCATCACCGGTGTAGATGTGCGGCGTCAGGCGCTGATAGGCTCTGCCAAATATGGAGGACTGGGGGAACTCGGTCGCCGGATCGAGGCGCATCTCATGCCCGGCAAAGGGTCGCAGCACGTTCAGCCGACGCGCCCAGGAAGCCGGCGTCGCGTTCCGTGCTTCCCCTTTAACCCAGGCGAGCACGATCTCTGTTGTGAGCGGGCCGACATGGCCTGAGAGATAGGCGAAGCGGGCAAATGAGCGGAGCTGTGCGCCAGGACCACTGAGGTCAAACCCAAGGCAGCGGCGCTCGGCGAGATAGGCATCGACCCGCTCCTGCATCGTGAGCTCCCCGGTCATGCTACGCTCCCCGGCCACGGCATGGCGACTGCCGCGAGCCTCTGAAGATCGACCTTCGTGTAAATCATGGAGGTATCGAGGCTGCGATGGCGCAGGATATCGGCGATCTGCTTCATAGATACGCCAGCGCTAGCATTCGGCTAGCGATGCTGTGGCGAAGCATGTGAACGTTGGTGTGGGACCAGCCGCAGCGCCGATAGGCATCGACTACAGCGCGCACTACGACGCCCTTTTGGATGGGAAGGTCGAAAGGTGCAACGTGACGCACAAACACTGCACGGTTTGCGGTCACGGGACGCTCGTGCTGCAAATAGGCGGCGATCGCCCGGCCTGTCTCGGCGGGCAGTGGAAGAACATCGGACTGGCGGCCCTTTGTTCGATCAATGCAAATGGTACCCTGCCGCCAATCGATGTTGTCGAGCCGTAGTTGGACCACTTCGCTGCAACGCAATCCGAGGTCGGTCAGACATCGCACCATAGCGTAGGCACGCCTGCATGAAGGAAAGTTCTGATCGAACGATGCCAGCAGCGTGTCGATCTGAGCGCTGGACAGCACATCGGGCAATCCAGCTAGTCGCCAGTGGGCGGCGCGGGGAATGGCGGCGAGCAGACGGCTAATGTCATCGCCCATCATCTGTCGAAATCGCAAATAGCAGCCAATCGCTCCGCCAACGACGCGAATTGTGCCGGCGCTCCAACCTCGGTCGTCGCCAAGAACGAAGCGCCTCACCGATATAGGGTCAAGGTTGGCGACAACGATCTTCCGGTTCCCGAAATGCTCGTCTAGAAAGCGACAAACGATGCGCGCGCGTTGCCGCTGCGTGTTAGACGCTAGCCCGCCCGCATCCCGCATGTAGGCCTGAAACGCAGACAACTCCTTGCCATGCACGGCCCCGAAAACACTGACGGCCTGGGGGATGGCGCCTTCCGCGCGCAGCATTGCAAGCAAATGAGTGATGGCCGCTCTGAGCTCGTGCGGCAAGCGACGGGCCGGATAGGGACAGTCGCAGGCGGGAAGGTGTTCGCGGATAAACCGAGCCCGCGCGGCCTCGTTTATGGAGTCGAACCCAAGTCGTTTGGCCGAGATCCAACTGGCGAAATGAGCGACGCAACACAGATAAACGCGCGCAGTGCGTGGCGCATAGCGGCCGCGGCTCAGGTGTTCCAGGTATCGATCGGAAAACGGCGCTAGCGGACTGCTTTCGAGCCACTGGCGGGGTACGGGCTGTAAGTTGATAGGATTCATAATGATCTCCTGTGTGGTTAGCGCACAGAGGAGATCAGGATTATGTAAAGCTATAGTCGGACGGCTCCATGGATATTGCTTATCGCCCGCTCGCATCCAGGAGCTGGCGGCATGGAACTTCGCATAATCCGGCTCTTCACATAATTTCTCTTATGCAAATCTATGCATAAGAGAAAGAACTCGCTGTTCGTAGGCAGTCCCGGCGGCGGCAAGACCTTCGCGGTCATCGCATCCCTCGTCAACACCTGTAAATTGAACGACGTGGATCCCGAGGTCTGGCTTGCCGATGTGCTGGAGCGGATCATCTCCGGCAAAGTGACAGCCAACGAGATGGAAAGTCTCCTGCCTTGGACCTGGAAGGCTGAGCGTGAAGCGATGACACAGCAGGAGCGACGGGCGGCATGACACAGAACAGTCAGCAGACGACGGAACGACCAAAGCTCGGCGACGAGGCGTTCGAAGCCTTTATCAGGGGACGTCGTCCGGCATCGCCAGTTTGGTCAATGAGCGGTCTCGATGGCTACCTTACGGCGCTCATCATCGGTCCGAAGTTCATCGACCCACGCCAATGGATCCCGGAGTTGACCGGTCCGGATGCCCTGAACCTGCCGATGGAAACAACCGAACATCAAGCCGTGCAGACGATCGTTGCAGAGTACAACCGCATCTCGGCAAGCCTTTCCGAAACACCGAAAGACCACCGGCCCAGGTTCACCAGGATCGATGATCAGACCTTTGATATCTTCGATTGGGACCTCTGCTTTCTGCTGGGAACAGGATACGCGCCTAAGCTTTGGAGGCCCGTCCTTCGAGGTCATGCCGTCACCGGGGATATCATCGCACCCATCCGCAAGCTGGGCGAGGCAAAACGGAAAGCGACAAGCCAGGATGCTGCTGACGTCGCCGGGGCACTCGTCAGTATCCGAACCTACTTTATGCCGAAGCGGGCAAAGCAGAAGTTCTGACCGAGCACCAGAAACTTATTCCGTCAATCATGAAAGCCGTGGGCCATTCGTTGCGCTCACATTCGACCCAGCCGTGCTTGTCATCGTCGAGCAGCATTTTCAGAAGCTCTTTGCAACGCGGCGGAAGCCCACCTTGACCCGCTTCCAACGGGAGGTGGCCGCGGACTGCCGGATGGTAGGGCTGCAGCCACCCTCGATCCGCCGCCTCGGTCGTTGGCTTAAGACCAAGAATCAGGCCGATCTGATCCGGCGGCGTGAGGGCGCCGGCAAATCCGAAGCGCTGTTCCTGGCAACACCGGGCGGGTTGGAGGCGGCCGCGCCGCTGGAGATTGTCCAGATCGATCACACGAAGGTGGATGTCACGGTGGTCGATCCGGTGACGCGGCTTCCGATCGGCCGACCGACACTGACCTTGGCCATCGACGTCAACACCCGGATAGTGATGGGCTTTTACCTGTCGCTGGAAGCGCCGTCGCTGACGGCAGTAGCGTTGTGTCTGACCCATGCAGTGGTTGGCCTCGCGCGGTATTGCAGCCGACTGGCCTGCACACGGGATACCCAGAACGATTCACGTCGACAATGGCGCGGAATTCCACGCCCGCGCCTTTGAACGCGCCTGCGGCGAGCACCGCATCGACCTGACCTACCGTCCGCCCGGCACACCACGTTTCGGTGGTCATATTGAAAGGCTGATCGGCACGATGATGGGTGCCGTACACCTCATCCCCGGCTCGCATTTCTCGAACATTCGCGAGCGCGGCGACCTGGATCCGGAAGCCGAGGCGGTGACGACGTTGCGGGAACTGGAAACCTACCTGGCCCTCGAGATTGTCGGTTCCTATCATGCTCGCATTCATAAGGCCCTCGATCTGCCGCCAGTGGCCGCCTGGAACGCACGGGTGGGGGATATCGCGGTGCGCAGACCGCCCGACCCGCGGCAGTTTCTGATCGATTTTCTGCCGTCCGAGGAGCGCACCCTACAGCGCGACGGGTTGCATCTGTTTCACATCCGTTACTGGTCGGACGAACTGCGCTGGCTGGTGGGACGCGATCGATCGGGTTTGACGGTCAAATACGATCCGCGTGATCTGTCCTGCGTGTTCGTCGCAGCAGGGCAGGGGTATCTGGAGGCGCGCCCGGCCGACCGGACCCGGCCGGCCATCGCACTTTGGGAGCATCGGGCTGCCGTTCGTACGCTGCGCGAACAAGGTCGCCGTGCGGTGGATGAGGGGCTCATTTTCTCGACAATCCTTGCTCAGAGGGCGTTGATCGACGAGGCCACGCGAACGACCAAAGCGATGCGAAGAGATGCAGCCCGACGAGCGCATCTGGCATCGACAAAGATGATCGACGTGACTGCGGAAGCGGGGCCGCTCGGCGACGACGAGCCATTACAACTTCCGTATTTCGTGGTGGAGGAATGGGATGACTGAAGAGTTTTCGCATCTTTTCCCGCCCAGCCGGCTCGTTGCCGCACTCGGCGCCGAAGAACGCATCCGTAGGATCCGCGCCGACCGCTGGATCAACTATCCACGCGCCGAGCAGGCTCTTGCAAAACTCGATGAGTTGCTCCTTTTCCCGCAACGCGCCCGCAAAACCGTGAGGAGGCCTAGGAGGAACCGGTCTGTTTCAGAGGTGCTCTTTCGGCTGCGCGCGATCCAGACTTTGGACGATCTGAGCCGTCGAGAACGCAGTAGCGCTCCCTGGCTTCTGCCTAACGATACGGTCCGACCCGGCGTGACTCGACATGAGCTCAGCGTACCCATCGTCCGACGTTGCATGCCCTAGTGACTTCAGGCATCGGTCCCTTTCTACCGTGGCGTTAATTTGGTGCAATTCCTAGGCGTACGCAATTCAGAATGGTAGCTTCGGCATGCCGAATTGGATATGCCGAGAATTGTGCTGTCAAATCAGTCGTTACCAAGCTCAAAGAACCTCGCGTAAGGTCCATTCGCGAAGTGAACGCGCAACTCATGAAAGTTCCGCACCGTTTGGTCCAACGGACGCGTCTCTTGACGCTGGAGAATACCGCGATCAGAAAGCTGTAGGGCAGTAGCCCCGAGGAAATCTAAGACCGTTGCCACGCAAGCGTGGGGATCGCGAAGAAGCCTCTCGTACTCGATTAAATGCATCCTGCTTGGTTCAAAGGCGTTCACCACTCGAGCGTGGAAATCGTCGGCAGCTTTGAAGTAGGCTTCGCAGGTGGCGAATGGCAACATCACTGGCGGTGGAGGAGTTGAATTGTCCGAATTGAACTTGAGCCACTGACGGGTTTGCCTTGCCTGCACAAACGATCTTAGCGACTCTAATGTGTTTCTGCGAATCACAAGGATAACCTTAAGTCCAGGCCAAGCGGTCAGCTCGGCAAAAAAACTCGGACGCTCCTGAAACTGAGGCTCGTTGATCTTGCAACCCACATGGGTCACCTTCTTGTCGCTTTGTGGGGGATAGCGCAAGAAGGCACGCTCCAGAAGCTCTCGATCGCTGAGTAGCAGGCGTTCCTTGTCAGGCCAGTTCGTGTCGTACGTATTGAGCAATTCACCGTTACTCAGAACATTCGGATGCTCGTTTACTAGTTCTTCCAAGTAGTGTGTGCCGGTCCTTGGCATCGCAAGGATTGCAAATGGCTGAGGCGGCAGCGTGGAATGGGTCATTTCAGGCGTTTTTCCATTTAACAGTTCTGGTGGTTCCAGCGGAGAATTATGTTCGTCCGCTGGCTTGTTTAGCCTGGGGAAAGTGGGCTGCTCTTTAGCGTTGATCATCTGTGGTTAGCTTCCATCCATGGCTCGGTCAGAGCTCGACGTTTGCTAGTTTCGTGCTTCTACCGGCCGACACTTCAGCGCTGAGTCCCGCATCCGCCTCACTCTATATCCGGTCTGCATAGCGTTTTAGTCGCAATCGCCCAGATTGGTAAAATTGATTGTTTTAATGAGAGGGATCCAGCCTGTGAATATAAAAACGCCGAGCCGCAGAGGGGACATAGCGTCAATGTAGCGGGAAAAAAAATACTATCGCCGGCAGTCTTGTTGTGACCTACAGCAGAGATGTGTCGTTGTGCTTGGTGCACCGAACGACCGTCGACTATTCTCACGGCATCCATTTCACGGATGGCCGACATCCAAACAATCGATTTTACCAATCCCACTGATTTGTAGCACAAGCTGCCCACGATTGGGAGGCCAATGATGTTCTTCGTCATCGGAGGCTTCGGCACGGACCAGCCGGATTCCTCCGGCTCTGCGGGCATTAGGCTTAGCCAGTCGCGCACGCCTGGTGACAATTTTCGCGAACTGGGCCGCCTCAGCATTTGAGCCGCCGTGCGTCGACCACAAGCTAAAGGGAACAAAATGGTAGATCAACTCGAAAGCGAAATCATTGGCATCATCAAGAACCGTGTCGAATCGGAGGGCGGCGATGGGGGGGCCGCGTTAACAGTCCACGATTTAACGGCTGCCACTGAATTGACCGCGCTTGGTGTCGATTCTCTCGGTTTGGCGGACATCATCTGGGACTTGGAACAGGCCTACGGTATCAGGATCGAGATGAACACGGCCGAGGCGTGGTCGGATCTCCAGAACGTCGGCGACATAGTGGGAGCCATCCGAGGCTTGCTCACTAAGGGGGTTTGAATATGGACAGGCGCGTTGTCATCACTGGAATGGGTGGCCTATGCGGACTGGGCACCGACACCACCTCTATCTGGAAATGGATGCGCGAAGGCCGCTCCGCCATCGGGCCGCTTCTCAACACAGAGCTTCACGGCCTGAAGGGCATAGTGGGCGCTGAGATCAAGGCGCTGCCTGACCACAACATCGACCGCAAGCAGCTCGTCTCGATGGATCGCATTAGCGTGCTTGCCGTGATTGCAGCGCACGAAGCCATGCGCCAGGCCGGGCTTTCCTGCAATGAAGGCAATGCCCATCGGTTCGGCGCGACTGTGGGCGTCGGCTTGGGAGGGTGGGACGCTACCGAAAAAGCATATCGTACCCTCCTTGTAGATGGGGGGACCCGTACTGAAATCTTCACTGGTGTAAAGGCTATGCCGAGTGCCGCCGCCTGCCAGGTCAGCATGAGCCTCGGCCTGCGGGGCCCGGTCTTCGGCGTCACCTCCGCCTGTTCCTCGGCCAACCATGCGATCGCTTCGGCGGTAGACCAGATCAAGTGCGGCCGGGCCGAGGTTATGCTCGCGGGGGGCAGCGACGCGCCACTAGTCTGGATTGTGCTGAAGGCATGGGAAGCTATGCGCGCACTCGCTCCGGATACTTGCCGACCCTTCTCCGCCGGCAGGAAAGGCGTGGTACTGGGCGAGGGTGCGGGCATGGCCGTGCTGGAAAGCTATGAACATGCCACCGCTCGCGGTGCAACAATACTCGCGGAGGTCGCCGGCGTCGGCCTTTCCGCCGATGCGTTCCATATCACAGCGCCGGCTGTCCATGGGCCGGAGTCGGCGATGCGCGCTTGCCTTGCCGATGCAGGACTGAATGCCGAGGACGTCGACTACCTCAACGCGCACGGCACCGGCACTAAGGCCAACGATCAAAACGAAACTACGGCGATCAAGCGCGTCTTCGGAGACCATGCATATTCGATGTCCATATCTTCCACCAAGTCCACCCACGCGCACTGTATCGGCGCAGCTAGTGCGCTTGAAATGATCGCCTGCGTGATGGCGATCCAAGAAGGAGTCGTGCCGCCGACCGCCAACTATCGTGAGCCAGATCCCGACTGCGATCTAGACGTGACGCCAAACGTGCCGCGTGAGCGTAAGGTGCGCGTTGCCATGAGCAACGCCTTCGCCATGGGTGGCACGAACGCAGTTCTGGCATTCAAGCAGGTATGAGCCTGTTTCAGTTGCTTCCTCAATGATCACCACTTGCAGGGCGGCATGAGACGCCCCCTGTGCCATTGCATCAATGAAGTCCGTCAAGCGGGATCGGGCACGGCTCTCGTCAGGAGAAGGAGCGACTGGTCTGGCAGCGTTTGACCCTAGACCAGCGCTTCGAGATCGCGTGATTGGCCGGCGTTCATGTAAGGCAGCTTTTCTGGTGGCGCGGTGGAGTAATGCTGGTTGTTCTTGCGGCATTGCCGGCGTGTACCGGCATCAGCGTGAATGGATCGCAGCAAGCAAGTCGGAGCTTGCAAGGTGCTGTCTGTCCTCGCGCCGTGTCAGCCGCGAAGCCGGGCTCGCCGCTGTGCAATATCAAGGCGGAGCTGCGGCGCAAGGCGACGATCAGCCGCGGCAAGGAAGCCAGGTTGAACCCGAAGACAGCTGGCGCGGTGACGTTAAAAGACACCATCACCAGCCTACACGATATGAGAAGAGGTTAAGACAATGTTCGAATTGACCGGGCGCAAGGCGCTCGTCACGGGCGCATCAGGAGCCATAGGAGGGACTATCGCCCGCGTGCTGCATGCTCAGGGCGCTATCGTCGGACTGCACGGCACCCAAATTGAAAAACTGGAGACACTGGCAACTGAGCTCGGAGACCGGGTCAAGCTGTTCCCGGCTAATCTGGCCAATCGAGACGAAGTCAAGGCGCTTGGTCAGAGAGCGGAAGCCGATCTTGAAGGCGTCGACATCCTGGTCAACAATGCTGGCATCACCAAGGATGGATTGTTCGTGCACATGGCAGATCCCGACTGGGACATTGTGCTGGAGGTCAACCTCACCGCCATGTTCAGACTGACCCGCGAGATCACCCAGCAGATGATACGCCGTCGAAATGGCCGCATCATCAATGTCACTTCGGTTGCCGGCGCCATCGGCAATCCAGGCCAGACCAATTACTGCGCCTCCAAGGCCGGTATGATCGGCTTTTCCAAGTCGCTGGCGCAGGAGATCGCCACGCGAAACATCACTGTCAACTGCGTCGCCCCGGGCTTCATCGAATCGGCAATGACCGATAAGCTCGATCACAAACAGAAGGAGAAAATCATGGTGGCGATCCCGACCCATCGCATGGGCACCGGTACCGAAGTCGCGTCCGCTGTTGCGTATCTCGCTTCCGATCACGCCGCCTATGTCACCGGACAGACCATTCACGTGAATGGCGGTATGGCAATGATTTGAGGGCGGTCGGGCCTACGGATGAGTGGGCTTGCATTTGCATACGCCAGCCTATCAGCGCAATGATGATAGCGGCATAAAGGCCATTGCACTTTCCGAAAGCTGAGGAAGCAAGCCATTATGGGTACTGCACCTGTCAGCAATACTGAACCGTCTCAACGGAATAGCCTGCGAGTGAGCGCTCCGGTCCCAGCAGCAATAGCGCGGCCCCATATGAAGACGCTATCTCGCTCGGCGCCGGCGCATCAGCGCGGAACGTCAGATAGCGCAAACGCTTTAGTGCGGCGTTGGCCGAGCGCCAGTTACCTCGCGCCGCCGTCTTGCCGCGGTGATACCACGCATTGGGGATGCCTTAAGCGAGCTGGAGCTGCCGAGGGCGTAACCCGGATAGGTTCCTGAGCATAGAACAAGGCCACAAATGTCTCATCCCCATCTTCGGCGGCTTGAAGCCGAAGCGATCCATGTTATTCGCGAAGTCGTTGCAACATTCTCCAACCCCGTCGCACTTTACTCGATCGGCAAGGACTCCTCCGTATTGCTGCATCTGGCAATGAAGGCGTTCTATCCCGGAAAACCGCCCTTTCCATTCCTGCACGTCGATACGAAATGGAAGTTCCGGGAAATGATCGAGTTCCGTGATCGGATGGCGCGAGAGCTCGGCTTCGACCTGCTCGTCCATGTCAATCAGGACGGGATCGATCAGGGCATCGGCCCCTTCACGCACGGCTCCAACGTTCACACCCACGTCATGAAGACGATGGGGCTGCGGCAGGCGCTGGAGAAATACGGTTTCGACGCGGCGCTGGCGGGCGCGCGGCGGGACGAGGAGAAGTCACGCGCCAAGGAGCGCATCTTTTCCATTCGCAGCGCCCAGCACGGCTGGGATCCGAAGCGTCAGCGCCCCGAGATGTGGAAGACCTACAATACGCGGGTCGCACCGGGTGAAACGATGCGTGTCTTCCCGCTCTCCAACTGGACCGAATTCGACATCTGGCAATACATCCTGCGCGAGGACATTCCGATCGTGCCGCTTTATTTCGCGGCCCGGCGGCCCGTCGTAAAGCGCGACGGAACGCTGATCATGGTCGATGATGAGCGGATGCCGATCCAGCCCGGAGAGGAGGTTCTTGAGCATCAGGTGCGTTTCCGTACCCTCGGCTGCTATCCGCTGACCGGGGCGGTCGAGTCCGAGGCTGCCACGGTTCCCGACATATTGCGGGAAATGCTGACGGTCCGCACGTCCGAACGACAGAGCCGCCTCATCGACTCGGATGAAGTCGGGGCAATGGAGAAAAAGAAGCGGGAGGGCTACTTCTGATGTCATATGTTCAATCCATACCGCCGCATGACATTGAAGCGCATCTGGTTGAGCACGACAACAAGTCGATCCTGCGATTCATCACATGCGGTTCGGTCGACGATGGCAAATCCACTTTGATCGGCCGGCTGCTCTACGATGCGAAACTGATCTTCGAGGACCAGCTCGCAAACCTCGGACGTGTCGGCTCTCCCGGTGGTGCCAATGGCAAGGAAATCGATCTCGCTTTGCTTCTCGACGGGCTCGAGGCCGAGCGCGAACAGGGGATCACCATCGACGTCGCCTACCGCTATTTCGCGACGTCGAAGCGCAAGTTCATCGTTGCCGACACGCCCGGTCACGAAGAATATACGCGCAACATGGTGACCGGCGCTTCGACGGCGGATCTTGCCATCATCCTCATCGACAGCCGGCAGGGCATTCTTCAGCAGACGCGGCGGCATTCCTATATCGCCTCGCTTCTGGGCATCCGTCATGTCGTGCTGGCAGTCAACAAGATCGATCTCGTAGACTTTCGACAGCAGGTCTATGACGAAATCGTCGCCGACTACATGGCTTTTGCGAAAGAGCTCGGTTTTGCCAGCATTCGGCCGATACCGATCTCAGCACGAGACGGCGACAACGTCATTTCAGCTTCACCCAATACACCTTGGTACAGAGGGGCGGCGCTGCTCGAATATCTGGAGACGGTAGAGCTCGAGCCCATGGACCAGGCCAAGCCTTTCCGTTTCCCGGTTCAGATGGTGATGCGTCCAAATGCTGATTTCCGCGGCTATGCGGGTCAGATCTCCTGCGGCAGAATTTCCGTCGGCGATCCGGTCGTCGTCGCAAAAACCGGACAGCGTACCTCGGTCAAGGCGATCGTGACCTATGACGGGGACCTTGCGACGGCAGGCGAGGGCGAGGCCGTAACGCTCGTCCTTTCCGACGAGGTGGATGCTTCGCGCGGCAATATGCTCGTCGCCCCCGGCGCCCGGCCGTTTGTGGCGGATCAGTTCCAGGCGCATGTGATCTGGTTCGATGCGAGCCCGATGATGCCCGGACGAAGCTATATATTGAGAACGGAGACGGACAGCGTCAGTGCGACGGTCACCGCGCTCAAGCATCAGGTCAACATCAACAGCTTCGTGCGCGAGGCCGCGAAATCGCTGCAGATGAATGAAGTCGGCGTCTGCAACATCTCGACGCAAACGCCGATCGCTTTCGACGCCTATACGGACAATCGAGCCACAGGCAATTTCATCATCGTCGACCGGGTCACGAATGCGACCGTCGGCGCGGGGCTGATCGACTTTCCACTCCGGCGTGCCGATAACGTCCACTGGCATGCGCTCGAGGTGAACAAGGTCGCGCGCAGCGCCATGAAGAACCAGCTTCCTGCCGTTCTCTGGTTCACCGGGCTTTCGGGCTCCGGTAAATCGACCATTGCGAACGAGCTGGACAGGATTCTCCACGCTCAGGGCAAGCATACCTATCTGCTCGACGGCGACAATGTGCGTCACGGCCTCAACCGGGACCTCGGCTTCACCGAAGAGGACCGGGTGGAGAACATCCGCCGCGTGGCGGAGGTGGCGAAGCTCATGGCGGATGCCGGTCTGATCGTTCTCGTCTCCTTCATCTCACCGTTCCGGGACGAGCGGCGAATGGCGCGGGAATTAATGGAGGAGGGCGAGTTCATCGAGATCTTCGTCGACACGCCGCTCGAAGAGTGTGCGCGCCGAGATCCGAAGGGACTCTATGAGAAAGCTCTCGCAGGCAAGATCGCAAACTTCACCGGCGTATCCTCGCCTTATGAGACCCCGGAAAACCCGGAACTTCATATCCGCACCGTCGGCCATGAACCGACCGACCTGGCGCTCGCTGTCGAGGAATTCCTCGACCGCAGGATGGAAGGCAAATGACGCCGCTTCAACGCCCAACATAGAGACGGACGGTACGCATCCGAGGAGGGCCGCCTTGCTGAGAAGTGAGTCGAACTAGATGTTCTGTCTATATGGCCCCGGAGCTAGCCATTCCGCTTGTTGCGCCGACCAAATTCTTTAACGGCACAAAGTGGGCTTATGGAGGTTGTCAGCGCCAATGGTCGCCCGTGTGATCGTGCGACGCGATGTCGACGGTTGCATTGAAAATATTGGGTGGATCTGATCGAATTACTTCGAAGCCTGTGGATCTTCCTGCGGACCTTGCGAGCGCCTATCTGGCGCTGCTTTCCCAGCGTGAGATGTTACAGGCTGAACGTGATGTCGTTGTTGCCGAGCGCGATACGGTCATCGCCGAGCGGCACATTGCGGTGGCGCAAGCCGCCGATGCGCAGTCCATGCTGTCGGACAGTGAGGCCTTGATTTCCGGTCTGGAGCTGGCGATCGAAAAGCCTGAAGCGCGAGCTGCGCGGCCGGCGATTCGAGCGCACGGCGCTCCTGATCGACCAGATGGAATTGCAGCTCGAAGAACCGGTGATGGCGGCGACGGAGGATGAAGTCGCAGCGCAAGCGGCCGCCAAGACCTCGAGCGTACGTTCGTTCACGCGCAAACGGCCGGTCCGAAAGCCGTCGCCGGAGGATATCGAGCGCGAGCGCGTGGAGATCGATCCCCCAGTCACCTGTGCATGCTGCGGCGGATCGCGGCTTTCCAAGCTGGGCGAAGACGTCACCGAGACGCTGGAAGAGATTCCGCGTCGGTTCAAAGTGATCGAGACGGTGCGGGAGAAATTTACCTGCCGTGACTGCGAGGCGATCAGCCAGCCGCCGGCGCCGTTCCATGCAACGCCGCGCGGCCTCAACGGTCCTCATCTGCTCGCGACGATCCCTCTTCGACAAGTATGGAATGCATAGGCCGCTCAACCGCCAGAGCATCCGTTTCAAATGCGAGGGCCTCGAGCTTTCGACCTCGACGCTGGCCGACTAGGTCGGTTATGGAACGGCCGCGCTCCTGCCACGCGCGGCACCCAAAATCCCGCCGCCCTGCGCGGATGGCTACCTTCCTTGGCATTGGTCCCCGCGACCACTACCTGCACCGAGGCTGAGTCAGCCTGCTGGCCACCGTCATCTACGTCTTCACCATCAACGATGGGGCCGAAATGCTCAGCGAAGACCTGGAATTCCTCGAGGCGTTCGTCCGAAACTCCAACAATCGGGTCAATGGAAGTATCATCAGTGCCGTAACCAGTGCCGATGAGACAATCACCGCACTACCGGCCATGGTATCGATGAGCTTAGCGACATACTCTCAAATGCGCGCCGTTCGTTCTAAGCCTGGATCGACTTTCTTCACTGCTTCGCAGATGGCGAAGAACTCGTCGAGCGCGTAAAGGCGAATCTCAGCCGTAACGCCGTAACACTTGGCCGGTTACGATCGCGGTGGCGCGAGGGCCTTCTCATCGCTGTTTCCAAGCGTGAGATATTCGAGCAATGCTGGCTTGCCTCGGCCATGCCCGATCGATGTTTCCGATTGATGACCCGGTAACGTGGCGCCGCATTTCCAGTTAAGGCATCAGGCGTCGGCGGAGCAATGCAGTCGACAAGAAAAACGGGACTACTGCATAGCAGCAAAGAGCCCCGATATGTAGACCCACGTTGACCAGCGGGCTGCCGAGCATTATCGGACGGATGACATCAATCGAATGAGCCAGCGGCAAGACTCGTGTGACATGTTGAAAAGCGCTCGGCAGCTGGTTGACTGGAAAGACAGCGCCGGACAGGAACAGCATCGGTGTGATGACGAGCGTCTGATAAAATATGAAATATTCGTAGCTGGGTGCAAGCGCCGTGACGATCATGGCTAGACTCGCAAACGCTAAGCCCGTCAGGGCGATGACCGGCAGTGCATAAAGGAGTGACACCCATTCCGTGTAGCCCAGCGTAGCGGCGACGACACCAATTCCTGTACCCGCAAGGGAAGCCTTGGTAGCTGCCCACGCCAATTCTCCGAGCACGATGTCGCCGATCGTGACCTGTGTGTGCAGGATCGCTTCCCAGGTGCGCTGAGCGCGCATGCGGGCGAAAGTCGCGTAGATCGTTTCGAAAGTCGACGCGGTCATTGCGCTTGTCGCGACCATCCCGGCAGACAAAAATGCAATGTACGACACACCGTCAACGCGCCCGACCATCATTCCTAAGCCGGCACCCAGACCGAACAGATATATTAAGGGGTCGGCCAGGTTACCGAGGATCGACGCCAGCGCGACCTTCTTCCACGCGAGATAATTGCGGCGCCACACGGCAATCCAGTTCCACCCGTTGGCGGGCAGAGCCGCCACATAAAGCTTCCACATGGTTCAGTCCTTCAGCTCCCGCCCGGTCAACCGTAAGAAAACGTCCTCGAGATTTGGTGGACGCTGCAGAAAGCGCACACCCGCGCGCCCATCCAGTTGGACTCGTACTTGCTCCGGGTCGAACGCATAACAGAAGACGGTCTCGCCGCTCACCTCGATGTGGCGGGCGTGCGGGCTTACCAACGCACTTAGCTCGTGTGGATCGCCCCCGTAGATCTCTATCACCTGGCAACCGATCTTCTCGTCTATTAGCATGTGAGGTCGGCCTTCGGCGATCTTGCGCCCTGCTTCGAGCACGCACAGCCGGTCGCACAACCGCTCTGCCTCTTCCATAATATGGGTGGTCAAGAGAATCGTCTTTCCGCGTGCCAACAACGACCGCAGCCGTTCCCAGATCAAGTGACGGGCGTGCGGGTCAAGTCCAGTGGTAGGCTCGTCCAATATCAGTAGCTGGGGATCGTTGATGAGGGCACGTGCCAGTGTAAGGCGCCGCTTCATGCCGCCAGACAGGTCCGAAACACGCGCATCCGCCTTGTTTTCGAGGCGCGCAAACTCAAGGAGCGATGGGATTACCGCTTCTATCTCGCGCGTGCTCATCCGGAAGTAGCGCCCGAAGACCAACAGGTTTTCGCGTACAGTGAATTCCAGGTCGAGGTTGTCGAACTGCGGAACTACGCCAATCCTCATGCGTGCCAATCGAGCCCGTGACGGAACCGGCACGCCGAGCACGGTGATCTCACCCGTACCAGGCGTCGTCATGCCGAGGATCATACGGGTGATCGTACTTTTGCCTGCACCGTTGGGACCTAACAGACCGAAGCACTCACCCGCTGCAACGGTGAACGACAGTCCGTTGATTACAGGTTTGTCACCGTAGGACTTTGTTACGCTGGCAACATCGATTGCCACGGTTGGTATGGCGCCGGGTATTGCGGTCTTCACGGCTGGACCTGTTTGGTCCTTCCACTCGAACGGACTCGGCTCAAGCCGACGCGGAGCCTCTTGGGCCATCTCACGATCTGACAATTGATTTTCCGCTTCCTGTCTCAAAACTCGCCCGTTTCCAGTCATGCTACTGTCACTCGCCGCTGCAAGTGCAGTCAGGTGTCACTCGGCCGGAGGCTTGAATTGGAGTCTGCTTTCCTCCGCTGACTGGTACTTCTGGCGCGGAGTAGCGTGACAGCCAGTCGCTATTGGACAATGTACACAACGCATAAGCTTTCAACGGAAGTAAGAGAAAGAGGTTGATGGGTGTGTGCAGAACGAAGCCAAGAAATCTAAGTTGGCGAGCATGCAATGCTACGACGCTGCAGCGTATAATGGTCATGGACGCAATAATCAAAATCGTCCACCATGGCACTGTGGCGGTCATTATGAAATGCGCAAGTCCCGTCACGACCGACAGAGCGAGCAACAGTGGCCCGATATTCTGCCCGACCACGTCCAATGTGAGAAAAGGGTTGAGGCCGCGCAACAGAGGGAGCACTAGAAACGTGTCACGGAACGTGCTGCGTGCCCAACGCAGTTGTTGGCGCAGATACGGTTTCAGTGTATCCGGGACGACGGTTGCCACTATGGCGTTTGGAACATACTCAGTTCGAAAACCTGCCTTCAACATGAGGATCGTCAGATGGCGGTCCTCACCGAAGTCGCTTAGCTTACCGCGAAACAGTTGCGTTTCGTACTGGTCAAGCAGCGAAGCGAGCGCCGACCGACGGTACATAGCACAAGGGCCGCAGCAACACATAACAGCACCGAAGCGAGCCTGTGCCGCGCGTTCTTCGTTGCAGGCAAGCCAATACTCCATGTCGATCAATTTCGTCAGCCAAGTGTCACCCGAATTGCTAGCCGTGAGTTGACCCATAACCGCACCGACCTCTGGATCTCCCATCTTCGAGGCAAGCTTGGAGACCACATCGAAAGCGATCGTGCTGTCCGAGTCGACATTCAGCACCAAATCCCCAGAGGATTGACCTATCGCGGCAATCTGCGCTTTCCGCTTTCCGACGTTCTCTGGGAGCAGAATGAAGCTGAACCTCGGATCGCGCGAATAGAAGGCGCGTGCACGCACAATGGCCTCGCGGTTCCGAGAACCATCATCAACGACATAGACTCGCAATTCTCCGGGATAATCCTGGTCTGCAATGGACGCAAGGCACGCCGAGAGGATGCCTGGGTCCTCATTGAAGCTGGGGACGATAACATCCACGGCTGGCAGAGGGCGGGTCTCGACCGGTTCTGCCGACACTGCTGGACCGTCTATCGGCCGAGCATGTAGGGCTTGCATGCTCCTGTAGGCGGTCAAGAGCAGCGCGTAGATCGAGATAGCGGCGGTGCTGGTTGTGTCAAGCAGGTACATGGGTTCTCGTCTGTTCAGTGATGCGGAGGAAGTGGGCGAATTGCAAAACCACGCTCGTGCAGCGCCGGGATCACACGGGAAATTGCCATAAGCGTTTGGTCACGCAGACCCGTAAGCGCTCCCGTTTCGTCGGGAGGGCATCCATCGTGCAACAGCACGATCGCACCGGGCCGAACCGATGCCAGCACTGCATCAACAATCGCGTTGGCGCCTGGCCGAGACCAATCTCGCGGATCTGCCGACCAATGTATTGCCGTCAGCCCAGCGCTCGCCGATCTTGTCAGCGCTTCCTCGCTCCAGACACCATAAGGTGCTCGTATGTGTCGGACCGCTGCCTGAGGACAAGCGGCGATAATGGCCTCACTTGCCTCGACAATCTCACGTTCGACTTCGTGAGGTCCGCATGTTGACAGGTCCGGGTGGGTCATCGTGTGGTTAGCCACTTCGTGACCTTCCGCGACGATACGTCGAATGAGTTCCGGCTGGCTTTTCGCATAGGTGCCGATGACGAAGAAAGTCGCCGGTACGCCGTACTCAGCCAGCACATCCAGGATTTCCGGTGTGCAATGTGGATTCGGGCCGTCGTCAAACGTCAGGTATATACTAGGATCTTCGGTCCCGTAATCGCAGTTGCTCGGCACCTCGTGTATATAATCGAGGTGCTTCATAGCTCCGATCCGTTCCGTTCAATCAATGTACCTGGAGGCCATTCGTTCAACGGACGTCCAACCGGGAATATCACGACGAGTGGCTCCTCGGTGCGCGTGGAAGGGAGATCGGGATTCACTTCTGCGATGCTCGACCGCACTCGAACCCCCGTCAAAATGCTAGCCATACCGTTCTGGCAATATCTCTCAACGTGGTTCCGCATGGCGTGCCGAACTGTCCCAAAGGCGAATGGGACACCAAGCTCCCGCAAAGTTGGAGTCAAAGCACCGACCGAGTGAGCGATGCCCATTCGCTCCAGATCGGGCCGCACCGCGTATAAGCCCAGTTCAGCCACAAGGAGATCAGTCTCACCAACCTTAATGAAACGGCGCAACACGCCCATGTGGCTTGCTATCCCGACCGAGTCATAAGCAATTGCGCGGCGCTCCGGTCTCGCGCCGGCCCAACTGCGGCCACCCTCGAATGGTTTCGCGTGGAACGCTCCTGTGGGCCCATAGGATTTTCGGAAAAACTCTGAAAGCTCCTCGTGGTCTGCACGTTCCAGCTGATTTTCCCAGCATAGTTTCCACTGCACTTTTAAGGACATATAAGAACTCCAGTGTGTTGTTTCTTCAAAGCACGATCGAGAGTGGTGTGTACCGGCTAGTCACACCGGGGAGGCCACCGTAGCGCTGGACCGTTGGTCGAGGGCTTAGGCGACGGCTCTAAATTCGGACCCATCCTGTACTTGTGAAACTTTTCTCGCGCCGCACCTTGATTTCATTAACCTCAGGGTTCTCTAATAGGACTCTGCAAGATTGGTAAAATTGATTGTTTGGATAATGATCATCTGCGATATGGATGCCGCACATGCGTTTTAGGGGCCTAGATCTAAACCTCCTCGTCGCGCTCGACGCACTGATGACCGAGCGCAAGCTCACGGCCGCCGCACGCCGGATCAACCTCAGTCAACCGGCCATGAGTGCGGCTATCGCGCGCCTGCGCACGTATTTTGGTGACGAGCTGTTTTCGATGCAGGGCCGCGAACTTGTCCCTACGCCCCGTGCTGAGGCGCTCGCCCCCGCGGTCCGCGACGCCCTGCTGCAAATTCAGCTTTCCGTCATTGCCTGGGATCCACTAAACCCGGCCCAGTCGGATCGTCGTTTCAGAATCATCCTTTCCGACTTCATGATACTTGTATTCTTTGCGAGGATCGTGGAACGCGTGGCTCGCGAGGCCCCCGGTGTCAGCTTCGAGTTGCTCCCTCTCGATGATGATCCCCATGAGCTTCTCCGGCGGGGGGATGTTGATTTTCTGATTTTTCCAGACGTGTTCATGTCGAGCGCGCATCCCAAAGCGAAATTGTTCGACGAGGCACTCGTGTGCGTCGGCTGCCCCACCAACAAGAAGCTACTGGGGAACATCTCGTTCGAGACCTATATGTCGATGGGGCATGTTGCAGCCCAGTTCGGACGAGAAATGAAGCCCTCCGTCGAGCAATGGCTATTGCTTGAGCACGGCTTCAATAGACGTATCGAGCTTGTTGTGCCAGGTTTTACCTTAATTCCACGCCTACTGGCGGGTACTAACCGCATAGCAACTATACCATTGCGTTTGGTTAAATATTTCGAACAAACGGTACCACTGCGCATTGTCACATCTCCGCTGCCTCCCCTCTTTTTCACTGAGGCTGTCCAGTGGCCCGCCCTTCACAACACTGACCCCGGAAACATTTGGTTGCGGGAGATACTATTGCAAGAGGCGTCGCGCATTGATCCTCAGTCGGACACCTGTTATACCAATCGTCACTGAGTCTGACTCTCATGATTCCCAAAAGCCGACGAATCTGAATCGATGGCGCAAACAGGAGGTTTGCGATGGGTTCGGCGATTTCGTTGCGGTCAGAGTATGATGGGGATGGGTTGCGGCGTCTGGCTCGGCAGACACGAGATGCCGACCAAGCTCGGCGTCTTCTCGCCCTCGCATCGATCTATGATGGCGGCTCTCGCGCAAATGCTGCTCGGATCGGCAGCGTGACAGTTCAGATCGTGCGCGACTGGGTGGTTCGCTTCAACGCACGCGGTCCCGACGGGCTGGTCAACGGGAAGGCTCCGGGCAAGCCGTCACTGTTGAACGAAGATCAGCGCACAGCCCTGGCACAAGCCATCGAGCGCGGCCCCACGCCTTATCTCGACGGCGTCGTTCGCTGGCGTCTGTGTGATCTGGCCCAGTGGATTTGGGAAGAGTTCCGGGTCTCGGTGAGTGAAGAGACCTTGGGTCGCGAAGTGCGATCAATGGGCTACCGCAAGCTCTCGGCTCGCCCGAGGCATCATGCGCAGGATGCCGAGGCGGCTGAGGCATTTAAAAAAACTTCCCCACCACTGTGGCAGAAATCGCCGCCGGTCCCGCCAAGGGCAAAGTGATCGAAATCTGGTTCCAGGACGAGGCCCGTATCGGGCAGAAGAACAAGATCACCCGCCGCTGGGCCAAGCGTGGATCAAGGCCATCTGCGCCGCACGACCAGCGCACCCGCTCGGCCTATATCTTCGGCGCGATCTGCCCCCAGCACGGCAAGGCCGCCGCCCTCGTCATGCCCTGGTGCGATACTCATGCCATGAACCAGCATCTGATTGAAATCGCCAGAAACGTCACTGAGGATGGGCACGCCATTCTCATCATGGACCAGGCGGGATGGCACATGTCCAACAACCTGGCCGTCCCAGAAAACATCACCATCCTGCCTTTGCCGCCGAAATCGCCGGAACTGAATCCCGTCGAAAACATCTGGCAGTTCATGAGGGATAACTGGCTATCCAACCGCGTCTTCAAGTCCTACGAGGATATCGTCGACCACTGCTGCTACGCTTGGCGAACACTACAGGAGCGGCCATGGAAAATCATGTCAATTGGCCGACGGCAATGGGCGCAAGGGTTCTGATCAATGACGGTTGGTATTAGACGTTGCCAAGAGCATTAACTTGCATGTTGATCAAGAACTCCTCGCTTTTCTCCGGAGCTCCTGCGGTTCGAACCGTCTAATCGACCATATTGGTGCGACATACCCGCCGCTCTTGATAGCGCCTTTGGGTATACTCTTGCGCTCCCCACTCGCGTACTGATTGCCTTACGTCCTGCTCCTAACAGCAGCCGCACCCTTCGGATCATGAACCTGTTCAGCCAGCCGCCTTTTCGGGTCGTGGCGACGCCCCGCCGCTTCCTTCAGGCACTTTGTTTATCGGCATTCGTCTCAACGCAACTGAATCCATGTCACACTCGTCCACTCGTCAGCGCATGAAGTACTCTCTTTGAGCTTGTAGAGCCTCAGTGAACTACAGACGCAACGACACTGAAGAGAGGAACTTCGAATCAGCAGACCACCCGCAAACTCCATCTTCGCGGCATTCCCGGAATCGTTGGCCGCAATGGGTCGGGGAACCCTAACCCGTGTAGGGTTTGTCAGGTCCGCGACAGAGGTGATTGGCTAAGCTCTTTAGCTCGTCTGAGGATAAGTAGCTGAAACAAACAACAAAGTGGTCTTTAGCTGAAGTAAACAGAATTGGCACGAGTTTTGAGATTCCCGGTCATAAAACGGCGACAACTGCCGATGCATGTCGTAGTCAGCGTATCAACCAGGGACTAAAAAAAACATGTCACGTTTGGGTGAGACCGCATTTTGCGGGAGAAGACGCTTCGGGGAGTTCTTCTCCCAAAGTACACACCGCCTCACTGCGTGCCGACCCAAGGGTTCTCACCGAGGTAACGCTCTCGATAGGAAATGCAACGGTGTGGATCAGAAGCGAGGCGAAGCGACCGCTTCTAAACGGCAAGCCAACCCTTCTCATCACCGACGGCGCAAAGTTCTGGTCGGCCTAGATGTAGATCGGCACGAACGTCGTTGGCATGACGGTCACGAAATCGGCGCTAACCCAGAGTTAGGCCATCAGGCAGATCATGAAGGTCGTGAGACCGAAGAAAGCTGATGGTCCGCATCCTTTCTCAGACTAAATGGGCAACGATCAACCCCCTGAAATCGTCGCAGCCGCTGGGTGGCGCCTTGGCCTTTCTTGGTGTCGATGGTGCGATACCGCTATTCCATGGCAGTCAAGGTTGCACCAGCTTTGCACTGGTGCTTCTCGTTAGGCACTTCAAGGAAGCGATTCCCTTGCAAACCACCGCGATGGACGACGTGGCAATAGTCCTCGGCGGGGCGGGTCATTTGGAGCAGGCGATCCTCAATCTCAAAATTCGCGCAAAGCCAAAGCTGATCGGTATATGCACCACGGCGCTGGTGGAAACTCGTGGCGAAGATCTGGTGGGTGATCTCGCCAGTATCAAGCTGGAGCGCGCGGAAGAACTCACAGGTACCGACGTCGTGCTGGCCAATACACCGGATTTTGACGGCGCTATGGAGGAGGGTTGGGCCAAGGCTGTCACAGCAATGATCAAAGCGATTACACGAATCGGCGAGCAGGAGCGGCAGTCGAGAACTATAGCAATTCTCCCTGGGTGGAACCTCACTATAGCTGACATCGAGCAGTTGCGCGATATAGTAGAAAGCTTCGGGCTCAAGCCGATCATCCTGCCGGACCTCTCTGGCTCGCTTGATGGTATAGTGCCCGATGGCCGCTGGGTGCCGACGACATACGGCGGCATCAGCGTCGAGGAGATACGCGAGCTTGGCACAGCAGCGCAGTGCATAGCCATTGGTGAGCATATGCGCGGTCCAGCAGAGGAGATGAAGACGCTGACCGGAGTTCCTTACGTGCTGTTTCAGTCGCTGACAGGATTAAATGCGGTCGACCGGTTTGTCTCGCTACTTTCCTCTATTTCCGGTCGGCCCGCGCCCGCGAAAGTCCGCCGGCGCCGCGCACAGCTGCAGGATGCCCTGCTGGACGGACATTTCCACTCGGCTGGCAAGAAGATTGCGATCGCAGCCGAGCCGGACCAGCTCTATCAACTCGCTACGTTCTTCATTTGCCTGGGTGCCGAGATTGTGGCAGCCGTTACCACGAAAGGTGCGTCGAAAATCCTTCACAAAGTACCGGTGGAAGTAATTCAGGTCGGCGACCTCGGCGACTTGGAAAGTCTTGCCACCCATGCTGATCTTCTCGTCACGCATTCGCACGGCCAGCACGCTTCAGCACGTCTCGGCACTCCGCTAATGCGCGTCGGTTTTCCTGTCTTCGACCAACTGGGCAGTCAGCACAAGCTCACAATTCTGTATCACGGAACGCGCGACTTGATCTTCGAAGTTTCCAACATCTTCCAATCCCATTCCCTTGCGCCGACGCACCGGGGAACGTGATCTGTTTCCTACGGCGTCGACTCATAAACTTTGGCACCATATTCTTGTTGCGACGAGCTTTACGGCGGCGAGGTAGTTTTCCGGGCGCTTGTCATATCGGGTTGCGATGCCTCGGAACTGCTTGATCCTGTTGAAGAACCGTTCCACGAGATTGCGTTGCCGATAGACCCAGCGCGAAAACACGAAAGAGCCCTTGCGATTACTCTTCGGCGGGATGTTGGCCCAGGCCTTTCGCTCGGCGGCCTTGGCCCGAATCGCATTCGTGTCATAACCCTTGTCGGCCAGCAGGATGTCCCCCTCGCCAAGCTCATCCGTCAGCGCGTCGGCTTCGGCACAATCGGCGATCTGTCCACCAGTCAGACGCAGATTGACGGGGCGACCTTCGGCATCGACGAGCGCGTGGATTTTGCTCGTAAGCCCGCCGCGGGAACGTCCCATGCCACCATCGTCTCCATCCCCTTTTTTCCCGTGGCCGCGTGCTGGTGAACGCGGACACAGGTCGAGTCGATCATGACGATGTCGCCATCGTAGGCCTTGGACACCGCTTCAAGAAGCCGATCCCATACCCCGGCTTTGCGCCAGCGGACGAAGCGGTTGTAACAGGTCGTCGGCGGGCCATAGCGTTCCGGAACTTCCGCCCAAGGCGAGCCCGTTCGAAACCGCCAGAGGATGCCATTCAATACCCGCCGATCATCAACGCGGGCAACACCGCGTGGCTTGTTGGGCAACAACGGCGATATGATCGACCATTCGTGGTCAGTCAGTTCGTAGCGACGACGCGTCATCAAATGCTTCCCTATTTCGAAGCCTTGAATCACGGCGGCCGATAAATGCCAAGAAATTTTATGAGTTTACGCTGTAGGAGTATACGCGCTCCGATGGCGGGTGCATCCAGAACATCGGGATGCATGCACCTTCATCAAGCTGCCAGCGACACTCAACCGGCTTTTGGCCGGTTGGCGATCCAATTGGCAGTGAGTGCAGGTTTATTCTCGTTCTCGATCTCAACCGTCACGCCGTCACGTTGCAGACTGTCATTAGCATACTGGCGCCCCGAAAGCGGCAATCCGAAAGCACGAAGCGACCACGCACACGACTGCCGGTCCTGACCGGTGAGATGAAGCGGACGCGGTCGAAACCGCAATTGATGCCCATGGTTTGCTCGCGAACCTTCGGCATACCGCTGAAGTTCATCACCGACAGAAGCGCCAGTGTCAAGAATTTATGAGCGATCGTGCTGCCGCTTCGCGGTTCGGATCTACGTGGATGAATTGATGGTCATGGGTCGCATCGGCGAAGAGGTTGATCATCGCCTGATCAATGGTGATCCATTTGGATGTGCCGAGTTCCTGCCCAACCAAGCTCGACACGTCCGAAAGGGAAATCTCATGCACGCGACCTCACATGATTGTTGTCCCTGACTGATCCTGGCTTGTGAGAGCGCAAGCAGGAGTTTTAGTCTTATCGGACCCGTCGTGCTGAGCCGAAGCATTCGATCCAGTAGGAGAAGGCACCCAGCGCCTTACGCGCCGGGCGAAGGCATCAAGATAAGTCAGCACGACAGGCACAAAGACCAAACTGAGGAGGGTGGAGGATATCAACCCGCCGATGATTGCATGGGCCATTGGGGCGCGCTGCGCGCCGCCTTCGCCCAAGCCTAGGGCTGTTGGGAGCATACCGAAAATCATGGCGAGGGTCGTCATCACGATCGGCCGGAGTCTTACCGCTCCGGCATCTGCAAGGCTCTGACGCAGGCTTTTGCCTTCGCGAACGCCTAGATTGGAGTAGTCGACCAGAAGGATCGCGTTCTTTGTCACCAAACCGATCAGCATCAGGATGCCGATCATCGAGAACATATTGAGTGTGGAGCCCGTAAACAGAAGGCCAAGCAGGACACCCATCAAGGATAGCGGCATTGTCATGATGATGGCGATTGGCTGGATGAAGGAGCCGAACTGAGAAGCCAAGATAATGTAGATGAAGATGACGGCCATCGCCAGCGACTGGAGTGCATAGGCGGTGCTCTCGGTCAGGTTCTCCGCATCGCCGCCGAATGAAATTCGAAACCCCACTGGGATATCCATCTTTGTCATCGCGGCCTTCAGATCGGCCACAACGTCGCCCAACGTCCTTCCTTCAATGTTGCTGGATATGCGAATGTCCCGGGACAGATCCTTGCGGGTGATCTGAGCAGGCGCGGTGCTCTCGACGACATCGGCTACCTGATCGAGTAAGACCATTATCGGCTTGCCATTGTCGTCCATACGAGCGGTGGCGATTGGAAGATTACGGAGCTGTGCGGCGTTCTCTCGGCCGGCGGCGGGGAGGCGCACCACGACATCGTGGGATTCTCCGTCAGGGCTGTTCCATACAGATATTGCATCACCCGCCACTAGTGACCTGAGTGTATCGCCTATCGTTGCGATCGAGACGCCGAGATCGCTCGCCGCCTCGCGGCGCACCCGAACAGCCAGCGTTGGTCGAAGCTTTTCGATTGAAGATTCGATCTCCGTAGCGCCCGGAATGGCCGCAAGCACCGAGGTGATTTGATCGGAGATCCGTCGCAGCTCCTCGTCACCATCCCCGAGGATCGACAATTGTAACGGCTTTATCGATCCGACCACTTCCGAACGCTGTCCAACTGAGATTTCGAGGCCGGCGATCCTGGAAAGCCGCCGGCGGATAGGACCGAGGGTTTCCGCCGTCTTCAGCCTCCTTTGACTGCTGTGCACAAGTTGCACGGCCACCAGGGCCTTGTTGAAGCCACGCATTTCCCCGGAATTGATAGTGGAATACGTCGAGGAGACATAATTGAATTCTCGCAGTGCTCGTTCGATCTGACCGACTTTCGCGGCCATGTAATCGAGGGAAGCGCCTTCGTTGGCTTCCAGCGATATGCTCACTTCTCCCTGGTCGGGTGGCGGCAAAAACTCAGTTCCGATGCGCGGAACAAGCAGCAGGCTGACGACAAACATGCCTAGGACAATAGCAATTGTCGTTTTCCGGTAGTCGAATGTGAAGTAGATAACCGACCGATAGCGGCTTGCAAGTCCCTCGAACCATTGATCGAACCGCTCAATCAGTTGCCCGAAGAAGCCTCGCTTGGCAGTTTTTTGAGATTGGGGATCGCGCCAAATGCTCGACAGCATCGGATCAAGAGTAAAGGACACAAAGAGCGAAATGAACACGGCCACGGCTACGGTAACGCCAAACTGAAGGAAAAAGCGACCGATCAGCCCGCCCATGAAGGCAACCGGCAGAAACACAGCGACGATGCACAGTGTTGTCGACAGCACTGCAAGGCCAATCTCGTTGGTACCATCCAGGGCCGCCCTTACAGGATCCTTGCCCATCTGTAGATGGCGAGTGATGTTTTCACGTACGACTATCGCATCGTCAATCAGAATGCCGATGGACAAGGAGAGTGCCATAAGAGTCATGATGTTCAGCGTGAAGCCGAGAGCGTAAATTGCCGCGAATGTGCCAATAACTGAAATGGGGAGGGTAAGGCCGGTGATAACCGTGGATCGCCAGGAGTTCAAAAATATGAACACGATCAGCACTGACAGAACACCTCCTTCGACCAGCGTTCGCTGTACTTGGGAAACCTGGGAAGCAATGGGGCGGGAGTTGTCACGTGTGATGGTGAGTTGGACGTTGTCCTTTGTCAGTTCTGCGTTCAGCGCGGAAACTTCCCTGCGAACTGCGGACGCAACCTCGACCGTGTTGGCGCCTTGGACCTTGACGATGTGCAAACCGAGAGTCGTCTGGCCTTGGTAGTTTGCAAGGCTGGTAACTTCGGCGCCTGTGTCGAGAATGGTTGCCACTTCCGAAAGGTAGACGGGATAGCCATTTCTTTGAGCGACGATGATGCGGTTGAAGGCTGAAGTATTCGCAATGCGTCCCTCGACCGTTACGATTCGCTGATTGATGCCGGATGTAAGCGTTCCCGCCGCCCGATCCTGGTTTTCGCCTCGGATTGCTTCGATGACGGTGGCGACAGGGAGGCCGTGGGCCCCGAGACGATCAGGGTCCACAACAACGAGAACTTGCCGCTCGCTGCTGCCAATCAGTGAAACTTGGCCGACGCCCGATATAACGCTCAGGCGATTGTTGATCACGCGAGTGGCAAGCGTGGTGATTTCGGGCAGCGTCCGGCTCGTCGAGGACACTGCAACAGAGAGGATTGCCTGGCCTTCGGGCTTGTATCGCGTGACCTGAGGGGTCGCCACTGCGTCGGGAAACTTAGTTTCAAGACGCGCAACCCTGTCGCGCACCTCCTGTGCCGCGTCTTGTGAATCGACATCGACTTCGAACTGCACCACGACGATCGAACGCCCTTCGTAGGATTCCGAGGTGATGGTGTCGATTCCGCCGATAGTGTTGAGCGCCGCCTCAATCGGCCGTGAGATCTCGCTTTCGACCGATTCGGGCGATGCTCCGGTGTAGGTGGTCGCGACCACTACGACTGGCAGGTCGGTCTCGGGGTAGTGATCGACACCGAGTCGACCATATGAAAACAGACCAAGGACAAGGATCATCACCATCATCATGGTAGCGAAGACCGGATGGTTGATGCTGATACGTGTGAGGAACATCCCTCAGATGCCTTCGATGATCACGGGCGTATTGGCGACGAGATCGGGCAATGGGGCGGTTACGATAACATCGCCCTCGCTCACTCCCGACACCTGCACAAGATCACGGTCGCTCCAACTCCTGCCGAGCCCGACAGGTCGCCTTTGCAAAACGCCCGCTTTCACCTTGAGAACGAAAAAACCATCTGCGTCGTGTCGGATTGAAGCCGCCGGTAGTGCGATGACATCCTTCTGGTCGTCTACTCTTAGATCGCCGATGGTGAACATTCCGCCTCTCAACAGGCCTTCCTCGTTGTCGACGGCGATGAACACTCGCACAGCACGGGATCCGGCTTCGGCGGTGGGCGAGATACGAGCGACCTCTCCGGAAAACGTCCGGCCCGGAAAGCCCTCTACCGTCAGCTCTACGGGCTGCTTGAGGCGAATGAGCGGGATCCGGCTTGTGGGAACACCGGCGTCAACTTCCAGCCGATTGAGCTCGACAATAGTCATCAGTTGGGTATTCAGCGGAACTGTCTGGCCCTCTTCAACCGAACGCGCAGCAATAACGCCACCGAACTCGGCTCGCACTTCTGCATGGGAGAGCGATCGTTCGGCATCCGAAACCTCGGCCTGTTTCGATCTTAGCTGCGCGCGAAGATCAAGCACATCCGCCAGCGCAGCAAGCCTCGTGGCCTCCGATGCCGCGCGTCGTTCACTAAGTCGCGTGTTTCGCTCAAGCACTGCCTCGGCGAGGTCGGTCTGCGCGCGAAGGGCATCCGCCTCTGCTTTTCGCCCCGTCACCGCCGATTCGAGAGCTCCCCTTTCGAAACGGACGAGGAGATCGCCGGCATTGACCACGTCCCCGATCTGAACAGGTAGCTCAATGATCGTCGAGGATACGCGTGAGGTCAGTGTAGAACGTCGAATGGGCGTGAGAGAGCCGACTATACGAACGTCGTTTGCCATGTCTTGCCGGACGGCGGTGCTTACGTCGGCTTTGGCAAGCTCGATCGGGCTACCGTGTTTAACCTGCCCAATTGCCCGACCTTGCGAAAGAACGATGGTCACGGCCAAGCTTGTGGCGAACGCCAGTTTCTGGAGATTGCACTGAGCAGATATCGTCATCTGGAGCTCTATTCGACGTTTGCTTAATACGAGGTGTGGTGCTTTACGACGGAGGAACGTTGCCAACTATGAAAATGGGGCCATCATTCGACCGTTACCGATTTCGCAAGGTTGCGCGGCTGGTCCACGTCGGTCCCCATGGAGACGGCCGTATGATAGGCGAGAAGCTGGAGCGGCAATGAGAAGATCATCGGTGCGATGATCTCGTCGACGAACGGCAGCACGATCGTGTGCATCGTGTCGAGTTTCGAGGCGGCTGCTCCTCTCTCGTCGGTTATGAGGATGATCCGGCCGCCACGTGCTGCCACCTCCTGCATATTCGATACCGTCTTGTCGAAGAAGCGGTCATGCGGCGCAATGACGATGACGGGCATGTTTTCGTCGATAAGGGCGATCGGTCCGTGCTTCAGCTCGCCCGCGGCATAACCCTCGGCGTGGATATACGAGATCTCCTTAAGCTTCAGCGCCCCCTCCATTGCCAGTGGAAAGCTGGTACCGCGTCCGAGATAGAGCACGTCGCTGCATTTCGACAGTTCCCGCGACAGCGTCTCGATTGCGGGCTGGATACTGTTCAGCACCTGGCCCATGATCCGCGGCATCTCGGAAAGGCTCTTTACGAGCGCCTGCTCCTCCTCCGCGCTCACGGTCCCACGAGCTCTGCCGGCGCCGACTGCGAGTGCGGCAAGAACTGCAAGCTGGCAGGTGAAGGCCTTGGTCGAGGCGACGCCGATCTCCGGGCCGGCAAGGATTGGGAAGACCGCGTCGGACTCGCGCGCGATGGTCGACTCGCGGGTATTGACCACAGCGCCGATCTTGAGGCCGTGCTCCTTGCAATATCTCAGAGATGCCAGGGTGTCGGCGGTTTCGCCCGACTGCGAGATGAAAAGGGCTGCCGACTGCGGCGACAGAGGTATATCGCGATAGCGGAATTCGGATGCGACATCGATTTCGACAGGCAGGCGCGCATAGCGTTCGAACCAGTATTTTCCGATCAGGCCGGCAAGATAAGCGGTGCCGCAGGCCGAGATCGCCAAGCTCGGGACCTTGGCGAAATCGATACCGTCGGAAATCGGAACAACGCGGTTTTCTATGAAGTTCACATAATGGCCCAGAGCATGGGCGATGACCTCCGGCTGTTCGTAGATCTCCTTCTCCATGAAGTGCCGATGGTTGCCCTTGTCGACCAGAAAGGCAGCGGTGGTGGAAATCTGGCGCGGACGTTCGACCGTATTGCCGTCGAAATCGAAGATATGAACGCCGGTCTTGCCGATGACCGCCCAGTCGCCATCGATCAGATAGGTGATCTCATTGGTAAAGGGAGCAAGCGCGATCGCGTCCGAGCCCAGGAACATCTCGCCGTTGCCGTGGCCGATCGCCAGCGGCGGACCGTTGCGTGCGGCCATGATGGTCGATGGGTCGTCCTCGAAGAGAATGGCGAAGGCGTAGGCGCCCTTGATGCGCTTCAGCATGGCAAGCATGGCTTCGCGCCGCCCCAGTCCATCACGGCGGAACTTCTCCAGGAGATGCGCGACGACCTCCGTGTCGGTTTCCGTCTGGAACTGGGCTCCTGCCGCGGCCAGTTCGTCCTTGAGTTCGGCGAAGTTCTCGATGATGCCGTTGTGTACGACCGCCACGCCCCGGGTGAAATGCGGATGGGCGTTCCGTTCCGTAGGCGCCCCGTGGGTCGCCCAGCGGGTGTGTGCGATGCCGATGGTGCCGGCCAGCGGCTGCTCTTTCAACCTGTTCTCGAGATTGACCAGCTTGCCCTCGGCCCGACGGCGCTGCAACGTTCCCGCCTCGATCGTCGCGACGCCGGCCGAATCATAGCCGCGATATTCCAGACGCTTCAAGGCTTCGACCAGCCGCTCCGAAACCGGCTGATGTCCAACGATACCAACAATCCCGCACATGTTCTCTCCGAAATCATCTAGGCACAACAGTAGGACTACCCGCCGCGCCTTCATTCAGGGTCTTCTAAATAACATTCAGCAAGATTGGTAAAATCGATTATTAGGATAGCAATCATCCACCCTATGGATAAAGAAAGATCGGTTCGCAGCCGGTGATTCGAGCCCTACGGCTAAAATGGCGCTGGGTTAACCTTGACCAACAAAGCGGCGGTGATGACCGCGATGGGCATCCGATCAGAGCCGGCACGGTTTGGATGAAGCAAGGCGCCGCTAAACTGCCCACCGTTATTACTGCGATTTACGAGGACTTAGTCGGTCGGCGAGGGACCCCATTGGATCTCGCCCAAGTGCTATTGGAAGGGCTTACGGCGACGGAGCGCCGGCGCCGACTGCGAATGCGGCAGCTGCAGTTAGAGGCCATTGGCGACTCTTTCGTTCGCCCAAGCGTTCGATAAGATAGCCCAGCTTGAGAAGACGGGGTGCGTCGCGGTTGCTTTCCGCAGGTGGGGAGAAGGGAGTCGCGCCGACCGCTTGCCAGCGTCCTCTCCCCTCGAGCGGAAAGGGTTAGGGGAGGGCGCGCAATCGCTATCCTCGGCGACATGTTGTTCGACGGCAAGAAAGGCCCGGCGAAGCCGGGCGCTCGTACTTGCAATTTTAGGTCTAAATGGTTCAACCTGTTGCGTTCAAAATCTAGGAAATGAGCGCGGTCTTCGGTGCGGCTCCGACCTTTTTGTCGGCTACCCTGCCTTGCACATTACAAGCATCGGGATCGAGCCGACGCCATACGCGGCCGCGAGCTGGGGTTTCATCGAAATTGACCTCAGGCTGCGCATGCACGTAAAGCAAAACATTCTCTTTTACATGCAGGCCATATGGAACCATGAGCCCCCGGACCAGCGGTTCTTCCGCCTGCGTGCCCCGCGTCAGTTCCACTTTATTCCATTCGCAGGCCTCTTCACAGCGTCCAAGCCGGGCGATCCAGCTCATCTGTCTTTATCACAAGCACCAACCACGACTATTATGGCTCGGGAAGACTCTTCCCGTCGCCCTCGAACTCATGTTCGAGCAACGATCTTTGTTGCGGAGCGTTTCGTTTCAGGGGCTCACCGAAGGAGGAGTGCGATGCGTCCTGCCGAGCGCGTCAAGATAATAGACGCGCTGCAGCTCTCGCAGCAGTCGTTTTCGTGGCGGCATTTATTGCCGCCTTACTGTCTTGATGGCTCAATTTTCAAATGATGCCGGAGGAGCCTGATTCAGGCTCATCGTCGGGATGTCGGTCTGGGTTCGATCGGCCTTGACGATTTGGCTTTGAGGTCCTCGGCGAGGCCGGCAAGCTGTGCCGCAACGTCCAAAAGATTGAAACGGCGCTATGTGCCGCGATGTCTGAGAGGTCAGAAGCCGGCTCGATTGGGCCGGCGCTTTTCGCTTCGTTATCGTCCATGTTCAATTCCCATTTCCATTGACGTGGATCAATGGCGAGGCCCGTCAAGGGCCGGGGCCGATGACGAGCCTCCCGGCCGGCTGCGAGGGGCAAGACGACCAATGTCGGTCTAATCCCGAACACTGCCGGCCCCCATAAACCAGCCGCCGAATATTCCCCAACGACAACCAGGAGACCTCAATGAGCGCCATCACCGCTCAGCAGGTTCGCGCTGCCGCAAAGGGTAGGGTGAACGAGAGCAATCTCGCGTCCGTGCTTGTGCCGCTGCACAGATACTGGGAGCGTTTCGGCATGGATCGGCCGCACCGTCTCGCGCAGTATTTCGCCCAGTTCATGCATGAGAGCGGAGACTACCGCTACGATCGAGAGATCTGGGGGGCCGACGCCGGCGCAGCAGCGCTACGACACCCGCACCGATCTCGGCAACACGCCGGAGAAGGATAGCGACGGGCACCTCTACCGCGGTCGCACCGGTACGCAACGGACCGGCAAGGACAACTATCGCCAGTTCCGCAACTGGTGCCGCGCGGGCGGCCTCGACTGCCCCGATTTCGTCAAGGATCCGGACGCGGTCAATACCGATCCGTGAGAAGGCCTGGTGTCTCTGTTCTACTGGGACACCCGGGACCTTAACCGCTGGACCGGCGAAGGCGACGCCGAGACCATCACGAAGAAGATCAACGGCGGCAAGAACGGCCTGGCTGATTGGTTTGGCCGACTGACGCGGATCTCGCTCGTTCTTCTCGGCTACCGCGCCGACAACGTCCTTCAGTTCCAAGCTGACCAGCGGCTGCAGGTCGACGGCGATGTTGGTCCGAAAACCCGTGCTGCGATGCATACGGCGCTTGTAGCGCTCACTCCGGGCGAAGCGGCCCGGCCGGAGGTCGAGGCGGCCCCGGTGACGGAGGAGAAGCCGGTACCGGTACCTGTCACGCCGCTAAGCCTAGACGCGCCGTGGTGGAAGTCCAACGAGGTCATCACTCCGTCTGTCGTCGTCGTCGAGCACTTTCGCTGCTCTACGAGATCGGCGGCATACCCTGACAGAACCTCCTCCTGATCCTTGTCGCGTTCAGCGGCATGGCCGGCTTCCTCTACTGGCGCAAGAACGCCGATAGGAAGGCCGTCGCGAAACAGGTCGAGACGATGGTTTGATGTTCTGCACTCCTCGCCTCATCGTGGCTGCGGCCGGTCTCGCTATCATCGCCGCCGTCGTTGCCTGGATCTACCGGCAGGGCGGCGACGATGTCAGAACCTCCATCGAAAGGCAGAACAATGAAGCTGGCCGCACTGCGGACGATGACTGCACTCGCTTTGACCTTTGCCCTCCAGGGATGTGGGAGTTCGGCGCCGGCAAGTGCCGACGGTCTCCGCCGCGTGGTGGGCACTGATCTAATCGGCGGGCGTGGCGGGACGCCGGCTGATCAACGCAAGATCGATCGGACCGTCGTCGGCATCTGCGCGGCGGCGGTCTGGACGAGAAGGGCGCTGAATGTCGCAGAAATATTCGTCTTTGATCGAGCTGCTCAACGCGTGGTTCGGCGGCGCGGCGACGACCATCACCCATGATCGGCGCGATGGTCGGCCGGCTGATGTGGCACACGAACGAAGTCTGGAAGATGCGCCGGAAGTTCTTCGGAAAGAAACTGCTACCCGATCGCCGTCGGCATGGCCTTCATCGGCGCGGCTTTGGCGTCGTGGTTGGCGCTGGAGCAACCGATGGCATCGGGACTCATTGCGCTCGCCGATCTCGGGCCGCGCGGGTCCGAGGTGCTGTTCATGCGGTGGTTTGCGGCGAAACTCGACAGGCAAGACTGAGCGGCCGAACGCGCTATTGCTGCGGCCTCAGCCATGTGGCCTTTTGTGCGCGGCTTAGACATTCCATATCCTGGGCCAAGCTGTGGACAGGCGCGTCTTTGGCCCCCGGGGCCGATTAAGAAGAGGGAAGAACGCAACCCAGAGATAGAAAAATAGGAAGCTGAACAGCCCTGTCGCTGCATTCTTCTTCAGGTCGGTTTCGCTCCAATTGAGCGCCAGCATTCTACCGATGACGAGAGCGCCAGCGACATACGTCCCGTAGTAGAACATCGCTATCCTCTCCTTAGATTTGCGAATCCAGGCCTCATAGAGGCGAGTTTCCCCGCCCCGTCGCTCCTCGAGCCACTCGGCCTCGCTGCGGAGGGTATTGTCATTTTTCACACAATAGATGGCGAGCTCTTCAGGCGTCGGGAGAAGGATAAACATGGGCCTGTAGAGTTTACGGCGTACCCGCCCGGGAATGCTGATAGCATACATGACGCCCTTGCCCAAAAGCGCCAGTACGTAAAGGATTGTTATGATTGCTGTTGCGGCCGCCGATAGATCGGCCAGTGTCTTCAGAACGTCACTCATTGCGCCCCGCGCTAACTATTCCTGGTGCAACCTAGTTGCGCAGGCCGAGCTGATCAACCAGTTCTCGATTTTGTCCTCTGATGGTTCGAAAACTCGGGCCGGCTGGGGCGCTCTCGAGGCGTTGGGCTGCCATCTCCGTCGCCATCATATGACGTACGTCCGATTCCGCCGCTGTGGATGATCGGTCAAGGTCGGGTCATCTATGTCGGCACCGTATCCAAGACGCTGTCGCCAACGCTCCGCCTTGGTTACATGGTGTTGCCTGGCACGCTGGTGGAGCCCTTTGTCCGATGCAAGCAGATCACCGATCGACATAGCGAGCTTCGAGCAAGAGGCTCTCGCTTCGATCATCAAAACGGGCGCATATGAAAGCCACGTTCGAAAGATGAGGCGACTGAACGCCGAAAGGCGTGCGGTATTCCTGAATGCATTGGCCGAAGCGTTTGGCGACGAGGTCGACATCGTTGGGACTTCGGCGGGTCTCCATGTCGTCGTGTCGTTCAACCATCTCACTGGCAGCGATGAAGAGCGTTTCGCCGCCTGCGCGAGGCAAGAAGGTGTTGGCATCTACCCAATCTCGCGTCTGTATGCGGCCCCAACAGATCGACGTGCGGGGTTCATATTCGGATACGCCTCCATGCCCGTTGAGCAGATCGGAAAGGGTGTGAATGACCTAGTACAGGTCTACCGATCCAAATTCCGGTCGGCATGAGCGGTTTGGGCCGGCACCAGAAGTTCCGGCTCGTAACCACGAGCAGCAGCAAAAGGGATCGAAAGCCGACCTAAGAAGGGTCGCGTAAGGGTTGTGGAGAGGCTGAGGGGGCTTGTTCTGTTAGGCGGCTTCTGAACGTTGGACCGAACCTGCAAGTGCCTAAGCGGCGCGTCTGCTGGCGCACCTGAGCGATCACCTTCTCGAGCGCCACGGGGGTTCTTCCGACGCGACGCATCCGCTCGAACCACTCGTCGAGCTCGTCGCGTTGACCGGCACTAAGGGTCGATCTTTCCGGGTCCCATGTGTCCTGGAGTGTCAGAAGCGCGCTTCGCAAACAAATCGGCCGCCACGCCAGCTTCGACGGGATCAGGCAGGGTCGAGCTGAAGATATCGATGATGTTGCGGCGCTTGGACGGAGACTTGTCGCCAAGCTTCTCAGCCTTTTTCTCGACCACTTCCTTGAGTTGTGCGGCCTTTGATTTGAGGCCTTCCTCGATGGCCTTTATCCGGGCTTCCACCGCATCGAGGCTTGCAGATGCTTCCGCACCGCCCGTTTTTGCAGCAGTCGGCTTAGGCTTCGGGCGCAGCGCCTTTTTATTGACTGTGCGTTTGGCAGGTGCTGCAGGTTTCTCTTCTGCTGCAGTGGCTGCCTTGAGCGGTGCTGCCTCCGCCGCGGCGGCTGCCAAAGGCTTCTCCTCTTTCGCTGGCGCCGGCGAGGGAATTTCGAACGGTTTTCCCCCCGTTGGCATATTGCGGGGTTGTCGCCGGCACGACCTTCGGCGGGAAATAATCGACTTCCGGCACTTGCGGAATGTTGGCCTGGGAATACGCCTCGGCTGATTTGAAGGGCTGCGTTTGGAAGAACCGGAGCTTTTCACCGAAGATTGGCCGTTGTCCTTCGATGAGCAGGACCATCTTGTTCTCCGGCATTTGCCGGACCTCCTGCGGCATCATCAGATCGCGTTCGCGAATCTGCTCTACCTTCGTGCGGCGAGGCAGGCCCATCAGTTCGATCGTGCGGGATTCCGATTGGTAGCGGATCGTGCGCTTTCCGAGCGCGCGGGATGCGTACTCGGCTGTGGCCTGGTCGTCGGCGCCAAGGACGAGCTGATAGCCACAATTGCCGAGCAGCGAATGCCGGGAGGTTTCGCCGTAGATCTTCGGACGCGGCACGCTCGTCTTTGTCGAGGTAAGGAAGGCACCCGAAATCATTTGAATGCCATATGGTGATTGGTGGTTTCGACTATCTGGTCAAAGCACGATAGCTGACATGGCGATGTTTCAGAAATTCCTGCAGCGGGTCATTCTGCCGCTTCCTGGTGTCAGGGAAACGCACACTTACGCATCAATCGGTGATGTGAAGCCTGACGCATTGTTGCCGCTTTGACACCTCCGGTTTTCTGGGCCGATTGAGGCTGGGAACTCCGGTCAACGCAGTTTTCGGCATGAATAAGTCGAAATTCGCGGAGGCGCAGATCGCTCTCTGCGGCAAAACGGGAGGAAGCGGGGTTCCCGAGGTCGTCCGCACGGCCTGCCGATCAGATGAACATGGTCACGGCTGCGCCGTCGGTGAGCTTCTGGCCGAGCTTGATGATCTGGGCGAGGATTGTCGCGTGCCGCGCCTGTTGGCGGGGCCGCCCTCCAGGCGCTCGACGTCGAGATGGTCGTCAAGCTCCGCATTGAGGATGCGCTCTGAAAGCGCCTTCTTCAGATCGTCCAGCAAACCGTCCTTGCCGAAAACCTCGGATGGATCACGTCCAGCCAGGAGCTGGTCCAGAAGTTCTTTCTCGATAGCCATGTGATGATTCTCTCCTTTTCATCATCATGGCCCACCGCACAGAATTCCTGACAGTCCCCCGGCCGCCGCACCCGGCGCTTCCACAGCCGATCGCAGCCAGTGGACTCGTGTCGGGGTCATGCGCATTGAAGCGCATCACTCAACACGCACGATCTGAAGAGTGGCGTTGAACCGCCGTCATAGATCGAGGCAACGGCCCAATAGACGCCGTGCCTGCGCAGCATCCTTTGTCTGGCGTGCCAGACGCGCCGCAGATGCTCCCTATTAAAATCTCCTCGTAATGAATAGCTGACCTGACCCCCAAATTCTCGATCCAGCTAGACCACCACGTCGTATTCTCTGCTGCCCTTACTTTCCTAAGAGGTTCACTGCTTCGTGTGATCACTTGCCGCTAGTTGGTCGCCTTTGTGCCAGTCTTAATGCGGCAGTGGTAGCGATATCGCGCGAGCTAATAAGAGCGATCCCCCTCTCTGCCTTGATCCGGTGGATCATCTCGTTCCCATTCGTTTCAAACGTAACCAGAATGTGGAATTGCAACATCCTAGAGTAACAGACCGCGTTGATAATCCCGAGTGATCAATGACCTGGCCGCTGATTCTTTCGGCAGCTCTCGACTTTTAGGCGGTAGGAAATGTTAAACGCAGCTTTGCCCTTGGCTGTCGCCATCTTGGCCTCGATGTGCGTATCGAGCAACGCCGCGCCAATCTCCTTGCGTGAGTTCGAGCGCCTTGCACGCGGATGCGCGCCGCAGGTAAATCCGTCTACGCTTGCCGCAATCGCCAAGGTTGAAAGCGGCTTTGATCCGCTTGCGGCACATGACAACACCACCGGAGAGAGCCTTCACTGGAACGATCAAACGCAAGCGCGCCAGAGCGTCAGAGCCCGCCTCGAGGCACAACATTCAATCGACGTTGGGCTTATGCAGATCAACAGTAAGAACTTTTCCGTCCTCAATCTCACGATAGAAAAGGCCTTTCAGCCCTGTATTTCACTTGTGGCCGCGGCGCACTTGCTTGAAAGCCGCTATGCCGGCGGCGACACTGCCGCAGAAAAGCAGTTGGCGCTTCGCCAGGCAATCTCGGCCTACAACACGGGTGACCTGACGCGCGGATTTGCGAACGGTTATGTGCAGAAGGTTGAGTCAGCCGCTCGAGAGATCGTGCCACCGCTGGTCGGATGTCCGGAAAAGGCTGATGAAAAGCCGATCTCGGAAAAAATATGGGATGTGTGGGGTTCGTTAGAGCCAGACTTATCGGCAGGCGATCTCATCAGCCTCCCCGCACTCCAGAAGCCTGGAGACCATGAACATCTCGAAAAACAACATATTATATTCGATTAAATGGAGCGTAGTAATGGCGTCACTTAACAAACATCGTGCGCGTTTGAGTCCTGTTGCTTTCTTGAAAGCCATGTCGCGCACAGCGGTTGACCATGCGCCCGCTGCCGGCGGAGCGGCGGTGTGGAGCATTGTCTGCTCCGGGCCAGCGACGGCGCAAGTGACGGGGGGGACCGACCCTGCCACAATGGTGAATAATATCTGTGCATTCATCCTTGGTCCCTTCGGACAGTCTCTGGCTGTGCTCGGCATCGTCGCCATCGGCATATCGTGGATGTTCGGCCGTGCTTCACTCGGTCTCGTTGCCGGTGTCATCGGGGGGATCGTTATCATGTTCGGGGCCAGCTTCCTTGGTAAAGCCCTCATAGGGGCCGGATGAGCGACCGACTGGAAGAGAGTACTCTCTACGTAGCAGCGACACGCCCTGCATTGTTCTTGGGCGTGCCGCTGAACTTGGCGGCATTGCTCATGATGTTAGCCGGCCTGATCATCGTCGTTGTTCAGAACCCTCTTTACGAAATCATTCTTGTGCCACTGTGGTTCGGATCACGTGTTGTTGTCGAGCGCGACTACAACGCGGCCAGTGTAGCCCTACTCTATCTCCGGACGGCTGGGAGAAGCGTGGATGCGCCGTTCTGGGGCGGGGCAAGCGTCAGCCCCAATCCTATCAAAGTGCCGAGACGAGGACGAGGAATGCTTTAATGTTCGGCACAAATGGCAGGAACGAGAGGTCTGGTGAGATATATCTACCATATGTCGGCCACCTCAGCGATCAGGTTGTCCTTCTCGAAGACGGCTCAGTCATGGCTATGGCACACGTCAAAGGTTTGCCCTTCGAAATGGAAGACGTTGCCATCCGCAATGCACGCTGCCGAGCGTTCAATACGCTCTTACGCAACATTGCCGATGATAGTGTATCAATATGTGCTCATCTGGTCCGACATAACGACGTGGCGTTGCCCCCGGCGCGGCACTTTCATAGCGGGTTTGCTGGTAGTCTGAGCGAAGCTTATGAGCGGCGTGTGCTGTCCGGAAAACTCTTTCGAAACGATCATTTCCTCACCTTGGTCGTGTTTCCCCGAACTGCGGTCGGTAAAATCACGGGCCGGTTCATCAAGCGGAACAATAGAAACGAGAACGATTTAGCAAATCAGACGCGGAACCTGGAAGATCTGTGGCACATCACTAGTGGCGCCCTCGACGCCTATGGTCTCCGCCGGCTTGGTCTCCGCGAGAAAGATGGCGTGATTTTCTCGGAAATCGCGGAGGCGCTCCGACTTATAATGACCTGCCGTGCCACTCCGGTTCCAGTGGTTAGTGGTTCACTGGGCGCTTCGATTTATACCGACCGAGTAATCTGCGGCAAGCGGGCACTGGAGATTCGAACCCCGGGAGATAGCTACGTTGGCTCATTGTTCTCATTTCGAGAATATCCGGCAAAGACGCGGCCAGGCATGCTCAATCCGCTATTGTCCGCGAATTTCCCGCTCGTGTTGAGCCAAAGTTTCTCCTTCCTCACGCGTGCACAGGCCCATGCCAAACTCAGCCTCAAGTCCAGTCAAATGACGAGTTCCGGTGACAAGGCCGTCTCCCAAATCAATGAACTCGCCGAGGCAGAGGACGCGTTGGCAAGCAGCGAATTCGTAATGGGCGCGCATCATTTGAGCCTGTGCGTGTATGCCGATGATCTCAATAGCCTTGCCAACCGCGCCGCAAGCGCCCGCACGCGATTGACGGATGCGGGCGCCGTTATCGTCCAAGAGGGTATTGGTATGGAGGCGGCTTATTGGGCGCAACTTCCGGGGAACACCAAGTGGCGCACGCGACCCGGGGCGATCACCTCACGCAATTTCGCGGGCCTTGTCTCGTTCGAGAATTTCCCAAGTGGCAAGGATTCCGGCCACTGGGGCAACTCGGTTGCGCGCTTCCGCACCAATGGTGGAACCCCTTTCGACTACCTCCCTCACGAGAATGACGTGGGTATGACGGCAATATTCGGACCCGTCGGAAAAGGCAAAACAACGCTCATGACCTTTGTCCTTGCGATGCTCGAACAGAGCATGGTTGGACACGATGGTGCGATTGTCTTCTTTGACAAGGACCGCGGTGGTGAACTGCTGGTACGTGCCACGGGAGGCACGTATCTGGCGTTACGTAGAGGCGTTCCCAGTGGCCTGGCGCCTCTACGGGCCCTGGACGATACGTCGGCCTCCCGAGACTTTCTGCGCGAGTGGGTGACAGCCTTGATCGAGAGCGATGGACGGGGAGCTATTTCGCCGGAAGAGAACCGCCGCCTGGAACGCGCCATCGTCCGGCAGCTTTCATTTGAGCCCGCTATGCGTTCCCTCGCGGGCCTACGCGAATTCCTATTACACAGCCCGTCCGAAGGCGCAGGAGCGCGACTGGAGCGGTGGTGCAGAGGAAACGCGCTCGGTTGGGCCTTCGATGGCGAGGTGGATGAAGTAAGACTGCATGCCTCCATTACCGGCTTCGATATGACACAGATTCTGGAGTACGAAGAGGTTTGCGCGCCGGCGGCCGCATACCTCCTCCATCGCGTGGGCGCTGTTGTGGATGGCCGTCGCTTTGTCATGTGTTGCGACGAGTTTCGATTTTATTTATTAAACCCTCAGTTCGCTGCAGTTGTAGACAAGTTCTTGCTCACTGTTCGCAAGAATAACGGCATGTTGATACTCGCAACACAGCAGCCTGAGCATGTTCTCGAATCGCCCCTCGGAGCCAGTCTCGTGGCACAATGCATGACAAAAATTTTCTATCCATCTCCGACGGCGGATCGATCAGCCTATGTCGGCGGCTTAAAGTGTACCGAAGGAGAATATCAAGCCGTTCGCGAGCAGATGGCAATCGGGAGCCGCAAATTTCTGCTTAAGCGCGAGAGCGGAAGCGTTATCTGCGAATTCGACCTCGGCGAGATGCGCGAATATGTCGCCGTGCTATCGGGTCGGGCCAACACGGTGCGTTTTGCCGATCAGCTCCGTGCCAGACACGGGGATGCTCCTGGTGCGTGGGTAGACGAGTTCATGGCCCGTTACCAAGAAGTTCAAGACTGACGGAGGAAGTTTCATGAAATTTACCCAACTGACAGTAACGACTATTGCCGCTTGCCTTACTATGCAGGCCCCGGCCCGAGCGCAGTTCGTTGTCACCGACCCCGGAAATACATATCAGGCAGCGATCACTGCTGGTACCACTATTCTGAACTATGCGAAGACAGCACAGATGCTCGAACAGACGATTGCGATGGTGGGGATGTTTACAACGAACTTCGCAGTCACCGGCCTGTTGAGCCAAATCAACCAGGGGAATAAGTACCCCTCGACGAATAAGCTAAGCGAGCAGATGTTTGACAGTCAGAGGCCAGTCTCGGCCACAGCACGCGCTATCGCAACGGACCGCGATCGCGCAATCGATGGCAGCGACGCACATGCAGAGTTGCTCCGTGGGCAGATCACCGGTGCTGCTAATGCCGCGAGTGTTGCAGCCGACAATCTCGAGTTGATGGACAAGCGCCTCCGCGAAAATGGCAACACGCTTGGTCAGCTGTCGCGTTCAAGGAACATTATGCAGGCAACTGTAACAAACGGATTGCTTCTCAAACAGATTCACGACGCAATCATCCAGAACAGCCAGGCTACGAGTCTGCTGACGATGGCCACTGCACAGGCCAGCCTCCACGCTGCAGAGGAGGCCGCCGCCCAGCGACGAGAACGCCTGGAAACCGCGAAAATCTTCAGCCCCGGACTATAGTTGAACGGTAGGTAATGCGGCTCAGATAAAAAGTTCAACTCCGCCCACCTGCGGTGGAAAGAGCCAAACCAGGTTGGAGCGATGAAATTCTCAGTATCTGCGCCTTTTACGACTATACACACGGTCTTCGATACCGCCTTTACAATCGCACTGGACTCAGTGCTCGAAAAAATCCAGAGCGCAATCAATGCCCCTCTGGTTGCGTGCGTTACGCTTTGGATCATAGTCCAGGGCATTCTGGTGATACGTGGCGAAATCGATACTCGTGTTGGGATCATGAAGATCATCAGAGTATCGATCGTTGTAGCCCTTATCTTGGGCCAGGCTAACTATCACTCTTATGTAGTATTATTCTTCGAGGATACTATACCTAATTTCGTTCACAAAATCAGCGGTAGTAGTATTGCGCTGATTAATATCCCGCAACAGCTCGACCTGATGTTTGCGTTAAGTCTGGGCTCGTTTCAGAAGATTGCGGCCGAAATAGGACCAATGAATAGCCAAGACATTCTCGCCTTTGAAGGCGCACAGTGGGTTTTTTACGGTGCGCTTTGGGTAACGTTCGAGGTCTATGATGCCTGTGGGATTCTTACTAAGGTACTATTAGCGATCGGTCCGCTGATCCTGGTCGGCTATCTCTTTGATCACACCCGCGACATGGCTTCAAAATGGGTCGGCCAGCTCCTCTCTTACGGGCTGCTGCTTCTCCTGTTGAACATCGTGGCGACCATCGTCATAACAACGGAAGTAGTGGCTCTCAAACTAATGCTCATTGTGATCAACAATGCGGGCACGACGGCAGCCAAGATTATCGGGCTTTATGAACTCGACATGCTCTTTCTAGCTGGGGACGCCCTGATCGTCGCGCTTCCGGTGATCGCGGGCAATATTGCAGGTGCTCATTGGTCAGGCTCGAATAAATCTCTCAGCAGCCTTAGCCGCCAGTTGGCCCAAGTTGCGCGCCGTTGAACGCAATGACAAAGAACTAACAGGTTGATTGCATGAAGTATTGTTCTCTAATCCTATTCCTCGCTTTGGCCGCTTGCAAAACAAGTGATACCCTGGCGACCTGCAAGGGTGCCGCGTTTCAGCTGAATGTGGAGCGTTGGCAACCCACGGCTTCAGATCTCCAGTTCGAATGTACGGGAGAGCCAAATGAAGAGCGCTGAACATGCTCTCCTGGTGGAGCGAGGAGCGCTTGCCGCGCACTACATTGAAGTAGAGGCCTTCCAAACGTCACGTGCGAAGTCGGCGCGGCGTCTTTCCAGGGTTCTGGTCGTCATTGCGACGGCCGCTGTTTTTGGAAATATCGCGCAGGCCTTCACCATCGCGACTATGGTTCCGCTTGCCAAGCTCGTGCCTGTGTATCTCTGGGTACGACCGGATGGAACCGTTGACAGCGAAGTGTCCGTGTCTCGACTTCCCGCAACGCAAGAACAGGCCGTTATCAACGCTTCACTCTGGCAATATGTCCGTCTGCGCGAGGGGTATACAGCCGACACAGCTCAATACGCCTATGATCTCGTATCGAGCTTCAGCGCACCATCTGTGCGCCTGGAATATCAGCATCACTTTAATTACCCTAATCCGACGTCACCGCAGGTCACAATCGGTGAGGGGGGGAGACTAGATGTCGAGCACATCTCCTCAAATGATATTGCGACGGGCGTGCAGCAGATTCGTTTCAACCGAACGCTCATGATGGATGGCCAGACGCCGGTGATGAGTACATGGACTGCAACGGTCCGGTATGAAAAGGTGACAAGCCTGTCCGGTGAATCGAGACTGTCCAACCCAGGGGGGTTGACTGTTACCTCCTACCAAGTCTCGGAAGACACCGTATGGAACGAGGGGCGTAGCGAGCAATGATAACAAGGACCTTCCTCACAATAATCTGTTTGCTTTGCTTAGCGATAGCCGCGCATGCGGAGGACACACCTGCGGCCGGCAAACTAGACCCGCGCATGCGGTATCTGGCCTACAATCCTGACCAAGTCGTCCGACTATCGACCGCTGTCGGGGCCACGTTGGTTGTTACATTCGGCGCCAGCGAGACCGTAACAGCCGTCGCCGTCTCTAATAGCAAATATCTGGCAGCCCTTCCGCGCGGCCACTATCTCTTTTTCAAGGCAAGCCAAGCCCTCCCGCCGCAGCCAGTCGTCGTGCTGACCGCTAGCGAGGCAGGTACCCGACGATATGTCTTCAGCATCTCTACCAAGACCATGTCTCAGCTTACCAAAGAGCAGCCTGACCTCTATTATAGTGTGCAATTTGTCTATCCTGCCGACGAAGCTGCTGCTCGGCAAAAACAAGCAGAAAAGTTGTCGATCGTCGGTCGGCTTCGGGCGGATGCGGAGTATCAACAGAGGGCTCAGCATTTATTGGATCAGCCGGCCGCAATCGCGGATTCCGGAGCCAACAATTTCCATTACATCGCACAGGGCGACCGTTCGCTTACGCCGTTGGAGGTTTTTGATAACGGAGTCAGTACTGTATTCCGCTTTCCAGGCAATGTGCGCATCCCGTCCATATACGTGATCAATCCGGACGGCAAGGAAGCCACCGCCAATTATTCGGTCAAAGGAGACTATGTCGAGGTTCCCGCAGTTGCCCGTGAGTGGCGCCTGAGAGATGGCCATACGGTATTAGGCATCTGGAATAGCGCATACGATCCCATTGGACGAAAGCCGGGCACCGGCACAGTGAGACACGATGTGTGGCGCGTTCTGAAAGGGGCAAGTCGATGAACGACGCCAATCCACAAACCGGGCACGACGTAGATGCAGACGGATCCCTGGTCTCTGAGTCAACTCGCCGGCGTCTTTCAGGACCGCAGAAGTTGATGATTGCAAGCACTATTGTGGCATCATCACTATCCTTAATCTGGGTTAGCGGAAGTTCAAAGAAAGAAGTGGAACCTACTCCGCCTCAAACAACAGTTCTCACCAACACCGAGCCCTTTCGTCCGGCACCAATTGAGGTTGCTCCCGTTCGTTCAGCTCCCCCGTCAGTTGGTCAGCCGGAGGCTCCCCCGTCAGCACAGAGCTCCTCGGAACCAAATGATCCGCGGGCCGAGCAATCGCCAATTTTTGCCTATGAAAGCGGTGAGCAAGACACCGGCCACGCACGCGAGGACAAAGAGGATGATACCTCGAAACAACTTCCCTCGAGGCTCGCGGATGAAGCTTCAGTCGATAATGACTTATCGACGCGGATGAAAGCAGGCGTCCAGGAGCCTAGCCGGGCCACACTCTTGCCGCACCCTGACTTCACGATCACGCAAGGAACAATCATTCCCTGCATTTTACAAACAGCGATCGATACAAGCTTGCCTGGCTATGTGAGGTGCCTTCTACCTCAAGACGTCCGCGGGGCAACGAACAACGTTGTGCTTCTAGATCGCGGGACAACCGTCATTGGCGAAATTCAGCGGGGCCTTCAACAAGGCGACGCGCGCGTTTTTGTGATCTGGAATCGCGCCGAAACGCCGCATCATGCCGTAGTTTCGCTCGCGTCACCAGGCGCTGACGAGCTCGGTCGCTCAGGTATGCCGGGCACGGTGGACAATCACTTCTGGCAACGTTTCGCAGGGGCAATGCTCTTGAGCGTCGTTCAAGGTGCGTTCCAGGCCGCCAGTCAGCACACAGAAAGCTCCGGCGGGCCTAACCTCAACAGCTTTCAAAGCAATGGGGCACAAGCCGCCGACACGGCGCTTAAAACGACGATCAACATCCCGCCAACCCTGCAGAAGAACCAGGGGGACGCAGTATCGATATTCGTGGCTCGAGATCTTGATTTCTCAGATATATACGAGCTTCGCATGACCACTGCGACAACGAGCGCGCGCCATCGCCGGCCCTAGCCCAAGCAGGCCAACGACAACGAATATTCGGAGATCTCAATGCAAACCGAGGCAGATCCTCAACTGCGTTTGCTCCTCAAACCAGTACTAGAATGGCTTGAGGACCCAAGGACCGAAGAGGTCGCGATTAATAGACCAGGAGAGGCTTTCGTCCGGCAAGCCGGAGCGTTTACGAAACATCCTCTATCTCTGACCTATGACGATCTCGAAGATATCGCGATCTTAGCGGGAGCGCTACGAAAGCAAGATGTTGGACCACGAAGCCCTCTCTGCGCCACCGAGTTGCCAGGCGGAGAGCGGCTGCAGATTTGTTTACCGCCAGCAGTTCAGTCAGGTACTGTCAGCCTGACGATCCGCCGCCCATCTTCTCGCGTTTCGGAACTTAAGGAAGTCTCATCTCGCTATGACGCTTCGCGCTGGAATCAATGGCGCTTCCGCCAGGAGCGCCAAACTCAACAGGATATGCAGATCCTTGAGCATTACGCCCGCGGTAATTTGGAAGAATTCCTGCAAGCGTGCGTGACAGGGCGGCTGACGATGCTGCTTTGCGGCCACACGGGTAGCGGCAAGACGACGATGAGCAAGACTTTGATTAACGCCATTCCGCCGCAGGAAAGGCTGATCACCATAGAGGACACGCTCGAGCTCGTGATTCCACATGAGAATCATGTCCGGCTACTTTATTCGAAGGATGGGGCAGGAGTAGGTGGGGTGACCGCGGAGCAGCTTCTACAAGCCAGTCTCCGCATGCGGCCGGACCGAATACTGCTCGGCGAGATGCGCGACGATGCCGCTTGGGCATATCTCAGCGAAGTGGTATCTGGCCATCCAGGATCAATCTCGACTATTCACGGAGCCGATGCCGTCCAAGGTTTCAAGAAGCTCTTTTCGCTCGTCAAGAGCAGCCCACAAGGAGCTGCCATAGAGGACCGTACGCTGATTGACATGCTATCGGCGGCCATCGATGTCATCGTGCCGTTCCGGACCTACGGTGACGTCTACGAAGTTGGCGAGATTTGGCTGGCGGCCGACGCGCGTCGACGCGGAGAAACAGTCGCTGGTCTTCTGGACCAGCATTAGGGTGCAACAGCCTTTATCTTTTAGCTATGTCGCTGTGGATTCCTCGCCGGGAACCATCATCCAGCCCGGGCTTCTTAACTCATTGAGCGTCTTGCCCGTGGCTCCGCGCCCGCAGCCTTAGCATTGGGCGACTCGGCGTACCCCTCCGGTGATGGCCGCCTTGCCGAGGTAGGCTGAAGAGTGCGGTCCTAGTGCAAGCACTAGATGGTGTAACGGGCGGTGCCCAGCCAGCAAGGTTTGAAAGGCTGGTGGTCGTCCCTCACAATGATGGTGTCGCGGAGTCAGGAATGGCCTGCTCCATAGCATCACGGAGAGACGACCATGAAGCAGTATGCCGGCATCGACGTGTCATTGGAATGCTCAAGCGTGTGCGTGGTGGATGCGGATGGCCGCATTGTGCGGGAAGCAAAGATCCTCAGCGAACCCGATGCGCTGATCGCCTGGTTCGGCGAGCACGGCGTGGCGATGGAGCGAATTGGTCTGGAGGCCGGCCCTTTGTCGCAGTGGCTCCATGCCGGGATGGTGAAAGCAGGTCTTTCGGTCGAGCTGATTGAGACGCGCCACGTGCGGGCAGCCTTTAAGACGATGCCGGTCAAGACCGACAAGAAGGACGCACGGGGCATTGCGCAGTTGATGCGGCTTGGCTGGTTCAGACCGGTCCACTGCAAATCCCTTCCGGCCCAGGAGGTGCGTGCGCTGCTGACCGCCCGCAAGCTCATTCAGGGTAAGCTTCACGACATCGAGATGAGCATCCGGGGCATTCTGCGCGGCTTCGGCCTCAAGGTCGGGCCGACGACGCGACGCACCTATGCGGCACGGATCCGCGAGCTGATTGAGGGTCATCCGACACTGGAGGCGATCGCCGCGTCGCTATTGAAGGTGCGCGACACACTTGCTGACGAATTTGCAGGTTTTGAGCGCAAACTGCGCGCTATGGCTCGTCAGGACGACAACGCACTTCGGTTGATGACGACGCCCGGCGTCGGCGTCCTGGTGGCGCTGACATTTGTGTCGGCCATCGACGCTCCCGAGCGCTTCCGATCATCCCGAGCGGTGGGGCCGCATTTCGGATTGACGCCGAAGAAGTACCAATCGGGCGAAACCGACTATAGCGGTCGCATTTCAAAGATCGGCGATGTGGGCGTGCGAACCGCGCTCTACGAGGCGGCCAACGTCATCCTCACGCGACCGGTCAAAGGCTCCGATCTGAAGTGTTGGGCACTGGCGGTCGCCAGACGTGCGGGGCCTAGAAAGGCGCGTGTCGCGCTGGCCCGCAAGCTGGCGGTGGTGTTGCATCACATGCTCCGGGATAAAACCAACTTCATTCCCCACAAGGCCGCGCCAGCAATGGCCGCCTGAGCCGGAGACAACAGGACAGCTTTCGGGCGGGCACCACCATCAGCCGCCCGGAGCAAGGTCCCTTCGCCGGGACGATGGAAGGGTTAGGCCGCCATACGGCAAGCAGCACTCAGGTGACTGCGCGTTCCTAGATTGGCCAGCCGGTCCTCAGCAGACCCCATACAGCAGCGGCCCAGCGCCGACTGCGGACAGAAGCAAGCACTCGGCGAGGGATTAAGCTCACAAGGGATTGACTCGGGAGAACCCGTTACAGAAGACCGTATGTTCGTTGGTGAAGGCCGCTCACCCACGCTGTAGATTGTATGGGCTCTGGAATTGGCCAGAGCGACCTACCGATCAGCGAGGGAAGACATGACAGGCGAGCACGTAGCTTTCATTGGCTTGGACACGTCGAAGTTTAAGATTTCGGTGGCGGTCGCCGACGGCGAACGCAACGGTGAGGTTCGGTTTCTGGGTGACATTTCCTCCGAACCCGCATCCGTCGCAGGAATGGTCAAGAAGCTGGCTAAACGCGGGGCCAAGCTCCACTTCTGCTACGAAGCCGGCCCTACAGGTTATGGACTCTACCGGCAAATCGTTGAATTGGGTCACGAATGCAGTGTTGTCGCACCGTCATTGGTGCCAAAGCATGCCAGTGATCGGGTGAAGACAAATCGTCGCGATGCGACCAGCCTTGCGAGGCTTTATCGAGCCGGCGGACGAAGCACACGAGGCGGTTCGCGACCTGGTGCGTGCCCGCGACGCGGCTTTCGAGGCACAAAAGCAGGCACGACAACAACTCCACTCGTTCTTACTCCGTCACGGCCGATATTATACAGGACGCAAAGCCTGGACCCGAGCGCATGGACGGTGGCTGGCATCCCAAGCGTTTGAACATCCCGCGCATCAAATTCTGCTGGCCGAATACTGTCAGGCCGTTGAGGATGCCGGAGTTCGCCTTGATCGACTGGGCAAACTGATTGGTGAGACTCCGGCCTCTTGGTCAATGGCCCCGGCGGTCGCCACCTACCAAGCGATGCGCGGTGTCGCGTTCATGACAGCCGTTACGTTGGTGGTCGAAATCGGAGATATCCGTCGCTTCGACAGTGCCCGTCAGTTGATGGCATATCTCGGACTCGTTCCTTCAGAAAGCTCAACAGGCGAGCGCGTCAGGCGCGGAGGGATCACCAAGGCGGGCAACGCTCGGGCACGCCGCGCACTGATAGAGGGGGCTTGGACATACCGCTATCCAGCGAGGATCAGCCCCGTCCCGAGCGGTGTGAAGGTCTGGCTGGCGACGGGCTATAACATGCGGAGAGGCTTTCCCGGCCTGTCGCTGATGGTGCAGGAGACGTTGAAGCGCGATCAGATGAGCGGCCATCTGTTCGTCTTCCGGGGCCGGAGCGGCCAATTACCAACATTTTGCATACGGTTTTCGTTTTGCGACGATCGCATATCCTTGGCATCCGCTGTTCGGGAGAAAGGTGCAGGTCTCGCCGTATCGGCGCGGCAAGAGCCTGATGGCGATCTATACGGACGAGCGGCCCGATCTTTCCCGTGAGTTGCCGAACTGGATGTTCGATGAGCGCTATTGCGGCGAGATGAGACTTGGACCACCCGAGATCAGCATCGCTGGTCTTAATGAATTGGCTTCCGCCTTAGCATCATTCGGCGCGACTCGGGCAAGAGGCGCAAGATCCCGTCCTTCGAGGAAGAAGGAGAAGGGTGATGCGAAGCAGGCGACATCAAAATCGCGACCAGCTCGTCCTACAGTTGGAGCGTCAAAATCTTGAGGTTCCGCTCAAGAACGTCAAAGGGTTAGTGGAAGCGCTGGAGGATCTTCTGCTGGAAGCTTTTGAGGTGAGCAGGACGGCGAAGACGGGAGGCGCAGATGAACATCACTCGCCTGCGCGTCATTGGTAACGGGAGTAAGGAACGCTGCACCCCATTCGCGAAGTCTACGACTACACGGAAAGCGCGCCATTGTGCGTCGTCTGGGGCACACGATGACCACTGGCCTCCTACAGGCCGGCGTCGATCGCGGCGTTATCCCCTGTGGCTCGGCCATGAATCGGTCGAGACGACACAAATCTATCTCGAGGCGACGTTGGCGATGAAGGAGCCGACGTTGATAAAGACGCCCCCTTATTCCGGGCTGGAGTTCCTGAATAGGCTGTAGACGCATTCTGCGGCATCCATAGCGTAGATTATCGGTATCCGAATAATCAATTTTACCAATGTCGGTGCGTCCTATTAGAGAAGAATTCAGGTGCGGAGAGAGAGGGAAGCTTTCAAGAGGGATGGGCTCGATTTTTTTCGGTCGTGTCGCCGCTTACATGGCGCCATCATCCAATCGGCGTCAGGATTGGACGTGCCGGTGCGTGCCTAACGCATTCGACCGCTGGGGTGAAAACAACAATCAGCTTGAGCTCTCTATCTACTGGCTAACCTCGACGGTTAGTTCACGCCAGACCCGGTCCAGCGTCAAGGAGATCGTCACCCGTTACAGGGACCACGTGACAGCAAAGGAGGGCGAGGCCGTCTTCTTCGTCTTTGCCGTGAGGGCCTCGCGCCGCAACACGCTCGTGGCCCCTTCTTCGAGACCTTTAGTGGCAGGTCAGTTCGGGGCGCACGTCATCTGGTCCGATGTCAATCCGGTCTTCCCCCGGCGGAAGTATATTCTGTGGGCGAAGACGGACAGTGCCAGCACTGTCACCTTGCTCAATCAACAAGTGAATGTCTACACCTCCGTGCACGAGGCAGCGATATCGCTGAGCGAAGTTGGTGTCTGCAACTTCTCTACGCACGGGCCGATCGCGTTCGACTCTTACAAAGACAACAAACTAGCAACTGGTGACTTGATCTTCGTCGACGGGGTGACCAATGCGACTGTCGCAGCCCCGCTAATTGATTTCCCGCTGCGGCGACCACGACATCAGCCTTTGGCAGGCCATGGACGTGAACAAAGGCGCGCTTGCAGCGACGCAGAGGCGCCCTGCTGTCCTGTCATTCACCAAACTTTCCGGCGACAGCACGGCGATCGCAAATGCACTCGACAGGCTCCTGCACGGCGGCGGCAATCACATGTTTCCGTCCGGCGGCGACCACTTGGGCCACGGGGGGTAGCCTTCACGGACGCCGATCGCGTCGAGGATATTGGACGCGTCGCGGAGCGTTCAAGCTGGTGGGCGTTTCGGTGCCGACATAGCCGTTCCGCGACAAAAGGCGCACGGCAAGCGCGTTGCTGGAGAAGCGAGTTCATCGGAAGTTTTGGAGGATACGCCGTTGGAAGAGTGCGCGCGCCATGGCCCTAAGGGCCTAAACGAAAGGCGTTTGCCGGCAGATCCGGAATGCGGCCGGTGTCTCGTCCTACGGAGTGCCCGTTAAGAGCTGCACCGGGCAATCAGAAACGATTGATTGAAGATCGAAAGGTGAGCCATTGAAACACGTTCTTGTCATCGATAACGATGTCGCCATGCGGCACCTCATTGAGGAGTATCTAACGATGCATGCCTTTAAGGTAACCGCACTAAGCGATGGTGGCCAGCTCAATCGCGTGCTCTCGTGTTATCCGGTCGATCTGGTGGTTCTTGATCTTGCTTTGGGTCGCGAAGATGGACTGGACATCGTCCGCAATTTGACCAGCAAAACGGATATTCCCGTCATTGTCATCAGCGGAGATCGGCTTGAGGAGACCGAAAAGGTTGTCGCACTGGAACTCGGAGCAACTGATTTCGTTCCGAAGCCCTTTGGAATGCGAGAATTCTTGGCCCGCATTCGCGTAGGATTGCGCCAGCGGGCCGTCATTCCACGGACGAAAGATCGCCGTTCCTTCTATTTTGCCGGTTGGACGCTCAATCTTAAGCAACGCCGAGTGATCTCTGAACAGAGAGGCGAGCTCAAGCTGACCGCAGGTGAGTTCAATCTTTTAGTCGCCTTTCTGGAAAAGCCACGCGAGGTTTTGTCCAGAGAACAGCTTTTGCTTGCGAGCCGAGTACGTGGAGAAGAGGTGTATGACCGAAGCGTCGATGTCGTGATCCTGCGCTTGCGCCGAAAGCTTGAGTCGGATCCGGCCAACCCTCGTCTGATCAAAACATTCCGGGGTGCAGGCTACTTCTTTGAGGCTGATGTCGATATTCACTACGGAGGCACATTGGCCGCGTGACGGGTAGTCCTCACGACGACGTCGGCGGGTAGGCTCCCGGTGAAGCAGCCATTGAGTATAGCGCGACGATCAGGATGAGACGGCGGCGACAATCTGGATGAGATTCTTATGTCGCGGTCGGGATGACCGTATCATGCTGATTGTCGCTGGCAAGAGTCTCGTCGTGTTCTGATTGTCGCTCCGCGACAATCTGGGAAGCACTTTTGATTGTCGCGAAGGCGGCAGGTCTGCCGCGCTGGCGTTTGGCTTCCATGGCGGAACGTCGCCGATAACTTTCGACGTTCATTTCGAAGATCGTTGCGTGATGAACAAGTCGGTCCACCGCGGCAAGCGTCATGGCCGGGTCCGGAAAGACGCGGTTCCATTCTCCAAAGGGCTGATTGGCGGTGATCATGATGGAACGCCGCTCATATCTTGCGGAGATGAGTTCGAAGAGCACGCTGGTTTCGGCCTGGTCCTTGGTGACGTAGGCCAGATCATCAAGTAATGTTGTGCTGCACATTACTCGATTAACGTGCACTGCACAGAGATGTGGAGCTGACACCGCAAGAGCCCGCAGACGCGCGACTTCCCACGATACAACTCCACATAACTGAGCGTTTACAAGCGGCGCAGCCAGCCTAACATCCCGCCATCATAAGCGATGACCGTCTGATCTTTTGCCGATGACATCACGTCGGGAAAGACTTGTTCGAGCGCTTGCCGCTTCATATCGATATCGGCCCGCGCGTATAGCGCATCGTTACGTTCAGCCCCGAGTGGCCAAGCCATTGACTGATGGTGGCGATGTCAACACCCGCCTTGAGAAGGTGGATGGCCGTCGTATGCCGCAAAGAGTGGGGATGGATGCTTTTTCCCGCCAGGGTGGTTTCTTCCCCCGCAGCCATATCAACATATTTGCGCAGCAAGTATCGAACACCGAACCGGGTCAGTGGTGTGCCGCGGTCGTTGAGAAAGACCCTTTGCTCGGCGGGATTATCTGAGGGCGGGTGCAGCGTGTTGATCAACTCCTGAAGTAGTTGGGCCGTGTTTCGCCAGATCGGGCAGAGGCGAACCTTGTTGCCTTTGCCGTGCAAGCGCACCTGACAGGGCGATACCAGACGAAGGTCACAAATGCGAAGATTCAGGATTTCCTGAACTCGTGCACCCGTATTGAACATCAGCGAGAACAGCGCGTAATCCCGCTGCCCAGAAGGCGTGCGGCGGTCGATACGCGCCAGGACGCACTTGATTTCGGGCTCTTCGAGATATTCGACAGGTGCCACCCGCGCGCCCCTCTTGAAGGGAAGTGTCACCACCAGTTGCAGGGTATCCATATATTCGGGATGCTCCGAGATCAGGAACCGCGCAAAGGTATGCATCGCCGCCAGCCTTGCATTGCGGGTCGCAATGCTGTTGCCACGCTCGACCTCAAGTGACGTGAGAAAGCTGCCGATCCTGTCGGCATTGATGTCGGAGACGTCGATGCTTTCAACGGATCCATTGGTCTCTGCCGCTGCAAATCGCAGGAACAGGACCATCGTGTCGCGATAGCTTTGGATCGTATGATGGCTCATGCCGCGGAGAGCGGGAAGATATTCTTGAAAGAAGCGTGCCATGCTTCGGCCCAATGCGGTGGATTGATGTTTCTTCATGCCACAACCTCGCTGACGAGACCGCCGAAAGCCCCTTCAAAGCGGTCGCTGGCGATCTCTCTCAGCTTTGGAAGGAAGTGCAGATAACATGCCGTCGACACGATGCTGACGTGGCCCATGTAGAGAGCCAGTTTCGGCAAATTCGATTGCACATCGGCGCCGTCCAGATACCAACGGATGAGCGCGCCGACCGCAAAGCTGTGCCTCAGATCGTGGATGCGCGGGCGCCGGCCCTCGCTATCCTCAACACCTGCCATTTTGAATAGAGCGTGGATGCCGCCGCTGATCCCAGTTCCGGTATAGGCACGAAGACCGCCTTCCGTGTTGATGAGAAGGGGTGTGTCTGGATCCCTGCTGAAGGGTGGGGCGAGACGTTTTCGAAGGTAGCTGCACAATTCGGCATGTGCGTGGGACGACAGCGGCAATATTCTCGATTTGTGGAACTTGGATTCCCGTACCCGCAACACCCCGCTTTCAGGCTCACAGTCTGCCAGCGTAAGGCGTAGCAATTCGCCGCGACGCATCCCGGTCGTGTACAGCAGAATGACGGCCATCCTATATACCGCAGGCCGCAGTGGCGATCCCGACGCGACGGACATATTGTTCGCAGCCGTCAACATTTTGGCTATTTGCCCAGGCTCCACGATAACGGGACGCCGGTAAGGCTGGGGCCGCGCGAAGTACAAGGGATCAGGGACAAAGCAGCCCGGCTCCTTGCGCCGTCGATAAAGGCAGAACATGCGGACAACGCGTTGGCGATAACGCTGGGTATTGCTTGCCAGATGAGGGAAGGTGGCACACCACCGATCAAAGCTTGCTCGGTCAAGATCCTGTCCGGTGCGGCTGATAAATTCGCGCAAGGACACCAGAACCCTTTCCTCCGGATAATAGCGGCGACCAAGAGCGCGCTGGTGGGCAAGCCATGCCACAATTGGCTGATCGAGGGGTGTCGGAGAGTTGGCTGTGAACATTGCCGTTCTCCTTAAAAGCCGGCAATACCAGGTACGGGCAGAGCCACCGTACGCAGCATGTCCGTCTCGATGCGAAGATAAACGCAAGTGCTCTCAAGGCTATGATGGCCGAGCAGGTCACCGATCGTCTTTACCCCAACGCCGCGGCCTAGCAATCGCATGGCAAACGAATGGCGCAATGCGTATGATGAGACACCATCTAGCGGCAGGCCGCTTTGCCGTGCTCGCTTGGTGAAGATGTCGCATATCCCCCAGCTCGTCAGGGCTCCCACAGGACTACGCGCTTTAAGGAATAGAAAGTTCGTCGCCGCATCGCAGGGACGCCCATCAACAAGATATAGGTCGAGGATTTCAAGGGTCTGGTCGGCCAAAGGAAGAACGAGCGTCGAACGAGTCTTGCGCTGCTCTACCCGCAGCGTACGTCGCTTCCAATTGACTGCGTCCAACGTCAGCGCTGCAATCTCAGAAGGTCGCAGGCCGTAATAGGCCATGAGGTGGAGGATCGCATGGTCACGGCGGCCGAGATAATCAGTCCTCGCGACCGAGGACAGCAATTTTTCGATCACCTCCCAATCAAGGGCACGAGGTGGCAATTCTCCACGATAGGTTCTGGGCGTATCGATGCGCTCTAGCCCTCGCGCAGTCTTACCACGATCGCCGCAAAAACGCAGGAAAGCGCGCAGATGGGCAACCTTGTGCTGGAGTGTTTGGCGCAGCACCCTGCGGCTCAAGATATGAATGAAGTTTTCGACGTGCTCTGATGTCAGTGCGGAAAGATCCTGTGACACGCCAGCCGACAAGGACAGAAACTCCTCGATCGTTCCCAAATGCTGACCGATCGTCGCCGGTGCTAACCCCCTCACGTCTAGAAGATATTCTCGATATCGCAGCAGCAACTGCTCCACGGGGCCTTGCGGCTGTGTTTCTTCGAGCCGCCCCTCTGCCTTGAGGAAGCGGCGATACGCGCGTTCGGTGGAAGCGTGGCGCAGAGCGCCAGGAACGAAGGCTAACGCTCCGTCCAATTCGGCTTCGAGTAGAATCCGGCCACACTGAAGAGCGGCCGTGGCCTCGAGAATGCACTTCAATCGGTGGACATGGCGACGTGTCGCAGCACCAGGTAGATATCCTGCTGCGAGCAACCACCGGGCAAACAATTCAAGCTCCGCGCCGAAGCGCGAACATTCGTAATGACAAAAAGACTTCGGGAACAAAACCTTTAGCATGGCGCTCTCCTGTTGAGGTTTGGGGAGCGGCCATCCTAGGTGGACGGTGATTCAGTTATGTGGAGTTGTATCGTGGGAAGTCGCGCGTCTGCGGGCTCTTGCGGTGTCAGCTCCACATCTCTGCGCAGTGCACGTTAATCGAGGATGAGCAGATCGAACTTGTTGAGCTTTGCGATGGCGGATTCGAGTTGGAGTTCACGCCGTGCGACCTGAAGCTTCTGGACGAGATCGGTCGTGCGCGTGAACAGCACCCGCCAACCGTTCTCGATCAGCGCGAGGCCGATGGCCGCGGCGAGATGGCTCTTTCCGCCGCCCGGCGGACCGAACATGAGGATATTGGCACCTTTGGCGAGCCAACTATCGCCGGCGGCAATCGCCATCACCTGGGCCTTGGAGACCATGGGCACGGCGTCGAAGGCGAAGCTGTCGAGTGTCTTTCCAGGCGGCAGATGCGCCTCGGCGAGGTGGCGTTCGATCCTGCGATGCGCTCGCTCGGCCAACTCATGTTCGGCGATGGCCGACAGGAAGCGGGCGGCTGGCCATCCCTCCCGATCGGCCTGCTCGGCAAATTGCGACCAGAGCGTCTTGATCGTCGGCAGCCTCAGCTCATTGAGCATGATGCCGAGGCGGGCTTCGTCGATGGTGTTGTGGACGTTCTTCATGCGGCCTCTCCCGCATAGGCAGACCCCATCAGGGCTTCATAGCTATTGAGCGATGCGAGCTGCACATGAACGGTCGGCAACTGATCCGGGTCTGGGCCGAAGATCGCTCTCAAGGCCACCAGGTCGGGCAGTTTGCGGGCGTCGAGCGTTCTGGCAAGCTCCTCGGCCAGTTCACGCTCGCAACCGCGATCATGAGCCAGGGCCAGTAATTCGACGGTGATCTTGCAAGCCTGCCGGTCAGGCAGTTGCTCGATAAGAGTGTCGAAAGCCCTTCGATATTCAGGCCGGGGGAAGAGCTTGTCGCGATAGACCAGGTTGAGAAGCGCCATGGGCTTTTTGCGCAGAGAGTGGATGACGTGGTGATAGTTGACGACCTGATCGTGCTTGCCACTCGCATGGGCGCGACCTCGTGGCAGCGTCAGTAGATGCGTGCCGCCGATGAAGACGTCGAGGCGATCGTCAAACAAACGCACACGCAGCCGGTGGCCGATCAAGCGGGAGGGGACGGTGTAGAAGACCTTGCGCAAGGCGAAGCCGCCGGTGCGGGACACCGTGACGACCACCTCTTCGAAGTCGGACGTGCGGCGATCGGGAAGGACCTGCAGATGCGGGCGCTCGGTATCGATGCGCTTGCCATGTGCGGCATTACGGCGGCTGACGATCTCGTCGATGAAGGCGCGGTAGGAGCGGAGATCGTTGAAGTCTCGGGTGCCGCGCATCAGGAGTGCATCGCGAACCGCGTTCTTGAGATGGCCGTGAGAACTTTCGATTGAGCCGTTCTCGTGGGCGACGCCCTTGTTGTTGCGCGTCGGCGTCATCCGGTAATGAGAGCACAGGCCCTCATAGCGGTTTGTCAGATCGACCTTGGCATCGGCATCGAGGTTGCGGAAGGCGGCCGACAGGCTGTCGCTGCGGCGATAGAGCGGCGATCCGCCAATGGACCACAGGGCGTTCTGCAGTCCCTCCGCCAAGGCGACGAAGCTTTCGCCGCCAAGGATGACATGGGCGTGCTCGAAGCCCGACCAGACCAGCCGGAAGTGATAGAGCAGATGGTCGAGCGGTTGGCCGGCGATCGTCACGCTGAGGCTGCCCATGTCGGTAAAATTCGACAGCCCCAACCGGCCGGGCTCGTGCGTCTGGCGGAAGATCACCTCCTGTGCCTCACCGTGAACGGCTCGCCATGACCGGATTCGCCGCTCAAGTGTGCGGCGAATGCCTTCGGGAAGTTCCGGATGACGCCGCAGCATCTCGTCGTAAACGGCGACCGCACGAATGCCGGGAGCGGCCTTGAGGAGCGGAACGACCTCCGCATCAAAGATATGCTCAAGCGGATCGGGACGACGCCGACCGCGGGGCGGCTTGTTCTGCGACGGAAGGCGCTGCTCTTTCTCCATACGGAATGCCGTCGCCCGGCTGATCGACGCCTTCGCGGCGGCGACCTCAACAGAATGCGTTTGTCGATACTTCATGAATAATCTCATCTGATGATCGGTTACATGGCGACCCGGCACAAAGGTGGTTCTCCATTCCAGAAAACCACCACCGTAGCGGGCCGACCGCGATCATGAGACGCCGAAAAATTGCGCCGCGGCGGGGGTGTAACTCCGGTCGGGCTACGCCCTCCCTTCGTCACACCCCCGCCGCCGAGTCTCATCCTGATTGACGCTGAATCTCACCTTGATTGCCGCCGCGCACATTGAGATTGACCTGATGTGGTGGACGGCCTCCGCTCCCGAATCGCAATGTGCCAAAGTGTGGCTGTCGAAAGTCACATTAGGAGAGCCGCCCACGGAGCATGTTAGCACAATCGGTTTGGGTATCGCCAAGCATGTCTTTCAGGTGCATGGCGTAAACGCGGTGGGCGCGGTAGTGGTCCGCCGAAAGCTGCGACGTGACGATGTTGCAGGTTTCTTCAGGACATTGCCGCCGTGCCTGATCGGAATCGAGGCGTGTGCGACCGGGCACCACTGGGCTCGGGTCCTCATTGCGCTGGGGCACGAGGTTCGGCTGATGCCGGCGTCTTATACCAATCGTCACTGAGTCTGACTCTCATGATTCCCAAAAGCCGACGAATCTGAATCGATGGCGCAAACAGGAGGTTTGCGATGGGTTCGGCGATTTCGTTGCGGTCAGAGTATGATGGGGATGGGTTGCGGCGTCTGGCTCGGCAGACACGAGATGCCGACCAAGCTCGGCGTCTTCTCGCCCTCGCATCGATCTATGATGGCGGCTCTCGCGCAAATGCTGCTCGGATCGGCAGCGTGACAGTTCAGATCGTGCGCGACTGGGTGGTTCGCTTCAACGCACGCGGTCCCGACGGGCTGGTCAACGGGAAGGCTCCGGGCAAGCCGTCACTGTTGAACGAAGATCAGCGCACAGCCCTGGCACAAGCCATCGAGCGCGGCCCCACGCCTTATCTCGACGGCGTCGTTCGCTGGCGTCTGTGTGATCTGGCCCAGTGGATTTGGGAAGAGTTCCGGGTCTCGGTGAGTGAAGAGACCTTGGGTCGCGAAGTGCGATCAATGGGCTACCGCAAGCTCTCGGCTCGCCCGAGGCATCATGCGCAGGATGCCGAGGCGGCTGAGGCATTTAAAAAAACTTCCCCACCACTGTGGCAGAAATCGCCGCCGGTCCCGCCAAGGGCAAAGTGATCGAAATCTGGTTCCAGGACGAGGCCCGTATCGGGCAGAAGAACAAGATCACCCGCCGCTGGGCCAAGCGTGGATCAAGGCCATCTGCGCCGCACGACCAGCGCACCCGCTCGGCCTATATCTTCGGCGCGATCTGCCCCCAGCACGGCAAGGCCGCCGCCCTCGTCATGCCCTGGTGCGATACTCATGCCATGAACCAGCATCTGATTGAAATCGCCAGAAACGTCACTGAGGATGGGCACGCCATTCTCATCATGGACCAGGCGGGATGGCACATGTCCAACAACCTGGCCGTCCCAGAAAACATCACCATCCTGCCTTTGCCGCCGAAATCGCCGGAACTGAATCCCGTCGAAAACATCTGGCAGTTCATGAGGGATAACTGGCTATCCAACCGCGTCTTCAAGTCCTACGAGGATATCGTCGACCACTGCTGCTACGCTTGGCGAACACTACAGGAGCGGCCATGGAAAATCATGTCAATTGGCCGACGGCAATGGGCGCAAGGGTTCTGATCAATGACGGTTGGTATTACGTCAAGCCATGCGTGAAGCGGCAAAAGAATGACGCGACAGATGCCGAGGCGATCTGCGAGGCGGTGGCGCGGCCGACGATGCGCGTCGTTCCGGTGAAGAGCGAGGAGCAACAGAGTGTCATGATGCTGCATCGCGTCCGGGAACTTTTGATCCGGCAGCGGACAATGCTGGTGAACGCTTTGCGCGGCCACCTGGCGGAGTTTGGCATCGTAACTCGGCAGGGTATCGTCGGTGTTGGTATGCTGATCGCGTTGGTCGAAGAACGATGGCCATAATCTCATCCCTCCGCTTGCACGGTCCGCGCTTCTTTCGCTGATTGGGCAGTTGCGGGAGGTGCACGAGAAGGTCGGCGAGATGGATCGCCAAATTCATGCTTGGCATCGCTCGAACGAGCTGAGCCGCCGCCTCGAGACCATACCTGGAATTGGCCCGATCACTGCCAGCGCAATCGCCGCGACCGTGACAGACGCGTCGCTCTTCAAATCTGAACGACAACTCGCGGCGTGGATAGGCTTGGTACCGCGACAGAATTCATGGGGTGGCAAAGACCGGCTCGGGAGGATTAGCAAACAAGGCGATCCCTATCTCCGCAGACTTCTTGTCGTTGGGGCGCATGCGGTACTTCGCTTCAGCCGCAAGGCCAGAGTTCCGCCGACACGTTGGGCGGCCGAGCTTTTGGCGAAGAAACCGTACAACGTTGTCGCTGTCGCTTTGGAGAACAAGATGGCGCGGATCGTCTGGGCGTTGATGACAACAGGCAAGCGATTTGAGGCGGCCGCCATCCTTTGAAAAGTCAGGAGGCTGCAGGAACTGGTGAGGTGCAAATGGTGTGATGGCGAACGGTCGAGCCGGGATCGGACGAACCCGATCAGTGGGTGCCGCTTCAAAGCGCGTTGACCTGTCTGGGATCCGATCAGCGGGCTACATCAGGGCCAGCGGCATGAACAAGCCGCAATCAGAGGCCAAATACATGCCTGCACCCGACCAACTTGCCGGAAACACTAAACTGCCCCTTGCCAAGCGGAGGCCGTCCATACATGCCACTGAATTTTCGTTGTTGTTCCGTAATCAGACAGGACATACCTCTCGCAGAAGCCGATGTGACATTTAGCGGCGTGTTGTCCGCGAGCTGCTGCCGGGCTCATGCGGCGAGACGGCCCTAGAGGATGCAGAAAGATGGGCAGCGAACAAATTTCTTGGGTCGCTGATCGTACAGCCGCCACAAGGGCAAAAGCTATTGCATTGGCTCGAGGCTCGAGGCGGCGATCTTGTTGGATGAATATTGCTATCATTCTGCAGCATCTTGCGGAAAAGGACGAAGCGCTTAGCTGCCCGTGAATCGCGGTTTGCGGAGTATGGCTGGTCAAAATCCTTAAAGCTAGACGTGGCTAAATCTCTCGTCTGCAATCATCAGGGGTGCTGGCTCCGGAAGCCTGCCCGTCTGGCTATCAAAGATGCGCTTCAGTGCGCGATCGGAATAATATCGTACCTTTCGTAGTTGCAATGGTGGCTGACCCTTAATGAGAACGATCTGGTACTTGTCGGGTAGTAGACGCACCTGTTCTGGCCTTAATAAAGGTGCTCCTTGATCTGAGTGTTGAATATTGCGATCGAACGTAAGGCTTTGGGTATAGGAAGTTGACCGCGCTTGAAATGTATATTCACCGATGGCTTTCGAAATATAAACCGGTGTCTCATCGTCAGCTGTTGCCATAAAGACCTGCACACCAGTATTGCTGAGGAAATTCTGCTTTCCAGACTCGTCGTATGTTCCGGTCAGTGCCGAGAGACTTTGGATAATGAACATAAAACGGCCCTTGTAGCCCGCGATCGTGGTGATTGCAGTCTCAATCGCCTCGAGCTTACCAAGATGCTTGAATTCATCGAGCAGGAATAGCACTTCGTGCTTCTCGTCCTTGCCGGGCAGCGAGCGTTGCAGAATTGAAACGACCTGCTGGAAGAGCAGGCGCATCAGAGGCGCGACCACCTCAAGATCGTTTGGGCTGACGCAAAGATAAATGCATGTCCTGCGACGTCGCAGGTCGTAGATTGAGAAGTCCGATCGGCTTGTCGCCGCTTTAATCAGCGGGTCGGCCCATAAGTTCAGCCCGCCATCACCGAGCACAGAAGTGTAGGAGGTCAGAATCTTTGTATCATTACTCGCCATTTCATCGAAGATCCGCTGAGCCTCCTTATTCTGGGTCTCCTGCGCAAGACGCGCAAAAAGGCTATATTTCTCCCCTGGCTGAGCAAAGAGGTCGTAGACGGCCCCGATGGTTGGCGTACCGCGCTCGATGCAGGCAAGAATGCCGGCGACAAAAAGATCTCGTGCGCCGTTGATGAAACCTTCCGCACTCTGTCCCTTGGTCGCAATGAGGTTTGCCGCCAAACGACGCGCTTCGGTGAACTGCCGCTCTGACGGCAATGCTAGGATATCCAATAGAGGATTATAGCAATTCGTCCGCCGCTCGGGGTCTAGCGGTGCCAATTTGAACACGCTATCGCCCCGCGCTTTGCGAGCCCTAGAAGTGAGATCAAAGAGCTCGCCCTTAACGTCGAGGGCTATCACCGAGCCCTCGAACGTTAGTAGCGTTGGAATTACAATGCCGACGCCTTTTCCCGCGCGCGTCGGCGCAACGATGAGGCTGTGAGGCTGCTCGCTATTGGTCAGGTAGTAGTCAGACCAAAAAGGCCCGCTCGTCTTTCCGAACACCGGTCCACTGATGCGGCTGTACCGCTGAAGATAACCCGCGCGCCGCATTTCATCCACGCGAGCCCAGCGTGCAGTACCGTGATGTTGCCGATCGCGCACGGATACCATCTGCTGAACGAGCAGAATGGCTGCCGACGTTAAGACGACGACAGCCAAACCCCTATAGAAGAAGAGAGTTGTGTATCCCAGATAGAAAGGCGTCTCATACCAAAAAGCGAGGATGTCAAATGTCATCAAAGCCCTTCCATCAAAACCAAAACGGAACGTTGAGTAGGCGCTTGCCCCACAATAACCTACTGCCAGTGAACACATGATGCTCCCAGCTATCCTTAAGGGCCTAGTTTTGCTTGAAATCATCGGTCCATCGTATCGTTCGACTCTCAGTAAAATGCTGCGCTCCTCACGGGTTGAACACGCGAGATTGCCGCCGACAGCGCGGCGCCGCAGAAAGCGGTGATCCCAGACCTGCGCAAGATGGGGAACATCCAGCGACGGACTTAATGGTTAAGTCGCGAAGAAAACGTGATCAAGACAACACAGTATACTATCGTTACAGCTTAAATTAGCTCAAAACATCTTTGTATCTCGGGGTTGGCGGGTTAATTGCCCCGCCTTCGAAGTTTTCGGAAGGTCAAATGGGCAGGCGGAGTTAGACTCACGTTTTACAACTGGCGCAAATAATACCGGTCATAAAAGCCGACGGACAACAGCTAGATTAAAAGTTTTTAACGGCAAGCTGTCGAAACTCGTTAGCCACAAGCTTATCCTCAAGCACATGCTTTAGCCTTCCTGCCTATGCTGAATGTCCGGCGAGAGCGGGGGGCAGTTCACCCCCCTGCAACCGTGGATTTACAGCTGCGAACCGAAGAAACCATGAGTACAACCTTGTAATTGGATGCCGGCAAGGCCGAGAACGGCAACGGGTAGAAAGCGTTACTGTGCCATAATCAAAGGCCTCAACGGCCCGAGCCATCAGCGCGATCTCTGCTTCTGGAGGAAGCGATCAGGTCCTCTCGGGCGTGGTTGTAAGCGTGGCTTATGGACTGCCCGACTTCACCCGCCCGCCGCAGCTGTTCATTCGACGTTTGCGGGCCTACCGTGTCATGGACTGAAGCCTCGATTTTTCTTATGTGCTCGTCTAAATTTGCAGTCCGTTCCTCTGCTACATGCCGCGGCTTCGGCATGTGCTGCAATGAGTTACGGATGTCGGGAAGCGAGTGGGCTTGTTCCTTTTGATTTGCGTCTAAGTGGTGATACGTGGCGAAGATAGCAGTTTGTGCGACCGACCTGACCGTGCGGTCCTGATGGGGATCAGCGGCCAATTCAATGACCTGCTCAAAGATGCGAGATTTATTGTGGTCATTGAATTTACTGAAGTTTTCCGCCACAAGCAGAACTCCAACAGCTTGCTCCATTGGCCCCATGTTGCCAATGCGATTAACAAGAGCAGTTTGCTTCTCTGATCCTAGATAGTGGGCTAGATTAGCGGCCGCTCCGACCTTGAGCAATGCTACATCATCCGAGCCGAACCCCAATCCGTCCGTCAACTTGTCGACCAGCTCGATCGCTGATCGTCCGAGCTGATTGTTGCGCCTTTCAAACGTTGTGAGCTCAGTTTCTTCCCCCGGTGCAGCGTCCCGAGCCGCACGTAGCGCTTGCTTCTCGAGGGATTTGAAGGTCCCAAGATTGAGTGCTGTATCGCGCGGGTTAGAAGTTACCAACCGTTCTGCAACATTGGCAAGTGGTCCCGTTGGAAGATTAAGGAGGTTGCGGCGTTCCTCGGCCCTCCCTACGTCGCCGGATGAACTTGCATTTGCGCGTGTCCGTTTGTTATCGCGATCCATTGCTCGGCCTCTAAAGTCGTTTCTCTAGCCTATGAGGTTAGCACCGAAGCTTGATCTCGCAAAACGATGTGGTGTTACGATTGTAATCGCGCAGAGGGGCATTGTTGCGTGGATCACCCGGCGACTGATATTGAGCCGCGTGGTGCACGGGTCGTTTAGCGGTCGTGGTGTAGGCAATCGGCAACTCAATAACCGATCTGTGACCTTGATGCCTTTCAAACATAACGCCGCCCGCCGCCATCGCATCGGCAGTATGAAATTCAAGGTGACGAATTGGCCGTCGCGCTCCGGCATCCTCGAGCGCCATGCGATCCTGAAGAAAACCGCCGACGAAATCCTCGCCCCCAAGGACGAGCTGGGACGGCTGCTGTCGCGTGAGGAGGGCAAGACCCTCGCCGAGGGGATCGGCGAAACGGTCCGGGCCGGTCAGATCTTCGAATTCTTCGCCGGCGAAACTTTGCGCCTCGCTGGCGAGGTCGTCCCATCGGTCAGGCCGGGCATCGGCGTCGAGATCACCCGCGAGCCGGTCGGCGTCGTTGGCATCATCACGCCCTGGAACTTTCCCATCGCCATCCCGCCTGGAAGGTCGCTCCGGCGCTCTGCTACGGCAATACCGTCGTCTTCAAGCCGGCGGAACTGGTACCGGGCTGTTCATGGGCGATCGTCGATATCCTCCACCGTGCGGGCCTGCCAAAGGGCGTATTGAACCTCGTCATGGGCAAGGGTTCGGTCGTAGCCCAGGCAATGCTCGACAGCCCGGACGTTCAGGCGATAACCTTCACTGGCTCGACCGCAACCGGAAAACGGGTCGCCGTCGCCTCGGTCGAACATAACCGCAAATACCAGTTGGAGATGGGAGGCAAGAACCCGTTCGTCGTGCTCGACGACGCCGATCTTTCCGTTGCCGTCGAAGCGGCCGTCAATTCCGCCTTTTTCTCGACCGGTCAGCGTTGCACCGCCTCGTCGCGCATCATTGTCACGGAGGGAATCCATGACCGGTTCGTCGCGGCAATGGGCGAGCGGATCAAGGGCCTCGTCGTCGACGATGCGCTGAAAGCCGGCACCCATATCGGCCCCGTGGTCGATCAGAGCCAGCTCAATCAGGACACCGACTACATCGCCATCGGCACGAAGGAGGGCGCGAAGCTCGCCTTCGGCGGTAAACTGGTCTCGCGTGACACGCCCGGCTTCTATCTGCAGCCGGCGCTGTTCACCGAGGCGACGAACGATATGCGTATCTCCCGCGAGGAAATCTTCGGACCTGTCGCAGCCGTCATCCGCGTCAGGGATTACGATGAAGCGCTGGCCGTCGCCAATGACACGCCCTTCGGTCTGTCTTCGGGTATCGCCACCACCAGCCTGAAACATGCGACGCATTTCAAGCGCAATGCCGAGGCCGGCATGGTGATGGTCAACCTGCCCACGGCGGGTGTCGACTTCCACGTGCCGTTCGGCGGCCGCAAGGCTTCCTCCTACGGTCCGCGCGAGCAGGGCAAATACGCCGCTGAATTCTACACCAATGTGAAAACCGCCTACACGCTGGCGTGAGACCAGCTCGCCCGTCCATTCCGGTCCGCGGTCCTGTAGTGGCCTGAGACCTTGCTCAAGAGTTGCCGGGACGTTCCCCGCAACGAACCATAGCGAGGCCAAAGTTCCCCTTCTGTGCTTCCGTGCTTCCAGAGCCGCATAATGTATCACCCGGAACTGCGCTCACCCGAGCAATTTTACAGTTCCGCTCTCTCGAGCAAACCGTTTAGAACGGTAAGCGTGGCGTGATGACCGCCTACCGGCGCTACCGTGGAGTGGGATAGTGTCCACCAACTGCTAAGTGCACACTATGGCGGTATTTGATGTCGGGAATGAGCGAAGCCGCGAAGCGCGGTCGACGAAACTGGTCGCTGGAAGACAAATGGCGAATTGTTCAAGCAGCGCAGCTTCCCGGCAACTCGGCAGCGGAGGTGGCGCGCCGGCGCGGGGTCAACAGCAAACTGCTTTTCCGTTGGATACGGGCAGCTGAGGCCAGACAGCTGGGTCACAGGCCGGATTCCCTTGTGCTTCTGCCGCAACCCGCCTTGGACCTCATTCCGATGGGTGTGTTTTGGCGATGACGAAGGGACTTCGATGACGATACCGGTCTCCCCCTCTGCGGGGGCTCCCCCGGTGGCGAGTTCGGCGCGGTCCAAATCGGTGTTGCCGGCCAAAGGGCCGACATTGGACGAGCGCCCTGGTGTCATCGAAATCGATTTTGCCAATGTTGTTCGCGTTCGCGTTGACGCCTTCGTTAATGAGAAGGCATTGCGGCGTGTTGTTGCAGCGCTGGGCACGTAGTCCCCCCCGTGGTGAACCTTCAACAGATTGGCGCCGAGGAAGACCAGTTCGAGACTAAACTGGGAGCGGTCGAGAGGCTCGAACTCTTCTCGCGTCAGCTAAGAGCTCAGGATATAGCGGCGATTTGCAACGAGGGCTGGACGCGCATTCATCGAATAGAGCGCAGTGAACCTATCGATATCGGCCGCGTCCACCTCTATCGGGTCCTGCGCTACCATCCAGTCGACGATCTCGCTGCAGGGTGGTGTGGTGAGAGACCCTTCATAGGCCCAATACTTGAGTGACGTCGGCAGCAAACCGCTCGGGTCGACATTAGGGAGTGCGGTCTGCTCGCCGGTCTTTTGCGGGAAAGTCGCCGCCAAGCTGGCGAAGGTCGTATTGGCGGCGCCTGGCACAAAGAAAACGCCCAGCACGCCGAGTGCACCCGTTTCGGCGTGTTTATGGACAAAATGGACCTCCATCGGGAAGCGATGGCCCTCGACCAGATGTTCGCTCGGGGCGTGGAAATGGTACTGCACCAGCTCATAAGGCTTGTCGCCGCGGCGGAGCGTGCCGCCGGGCGCCGCTTTCACCTGGATCGTGTGCCCATTGTTGAGGATCGCGCCGCCACTTTTCCAGTTTAACGCCAAGCCTGGGATATCGGCCTTGATCGCACCCCTGATGTCCAGCGGCGACTGCTGCGAACCGGCCGAACAGGCACTGTTCTCGTTGCTCAAAGACCCCCAGTGCTCGGGACCCGCTTCGCCTTCATAGCTCCAATGTTCGGCTTCGGCTGCATAAGCGGTCTTGGCGCAAAGCGGACAAGCAGCAAGCAAGGCCAAACGTTTGATGAATTCACGTCTTTCCATATTCATTCCCTTTCGGACGAGACGAGCAATAGATCTCGGCCTCGAAGATACTCATAAAAGCGATTGCCTATTGTCCCATCGCTCGCAGTGGCGGTGATGATCGCCGCTTCCTGTTCTGGGCGCTTACTGGACGGGTCGATCAGAAGTAGTACACGCTTATCAGTAGTAGTACACGCTTATTGTCGTCGCTTGAAGTTGTCTTGGGGCGGCCGAGATGGATGTGGTGGCAAGGTCGAAGGGACCTGCACTTCTTTACAGCTTCCCCGCACCAGCCTTCGCGAGCACATTCGCTGGCACTTCCGCAGCGTTCAGTGGGGTATAGCTATAGGGCGGCCGCCAACCGATTTGGCGGTTCCATGAGCAAACGAGCGTTGCTCCATTGAGCAGCGACCCGTCGTCCCTATAGACACGCCCTCCGTAATTACCTGCGATCTTATCGCAGCCCTTCACGCCATCAATGTGGAATACGTTGGCCTCGGAAAAGATCCTGGATTCTTTACCCACACCATGAGCATGTGAAAACGGATAGACGCGGTTCGCCATGCTTCCTGTGTGATAGTTATTGTAGAGATGCACTTGGCCGAAGCGGACGCGCGGCGCCCGTGCGGAAATGTTCTGGAAAAGAGTATTGTGAATCGTAACCTTGAGCCGACCACTGTCCTCACCGTCGGCGCCGTCGCTTGAGCCGATCAAATTGTTCTTCTCATGGTCGCGGAATATCGAATACGAGATGGTTACGAAGTTCGCTCCGTTTCGCACGTCGAGCGCGCCATCGTGGTGCTGCTTGGGCCTGCCGTTTTGCATTCCGTTTTGGTCGTCTGTCCGGCGGCCGTCGGTGAAGGTGACATGATCGACCCAAACGTTCCAGGCCCCATCGATCGTCACAGCATCAAATCGCGAATTCCAGTTCCCGTTTTCTCCATCATTCGGGTTCCAGGCGGGTTGTGGATCCCAAGGGTTTTCGATCCTTAGATTTCGAATGATTACGTCGTTCGAGTTTACGACCACATATGCCTCTTGAAGTTCCGCCCTTGTTCCGACCCCAATCAAGGTTGTCCGAGGCGGAAGTACAATTTTTGCCCGTGATTCCATCTCTGCGGACGTCTTGTAGGCCCGCCCCTGGCTGACGTCGATCAACCCGGTGACGCGGACGATCCGCCCACCCTGGCCAACGCGAGTCGTCAGGGCGTTTTTCAATTCTCGGGCGTTTCTTACCGTGAACACATCGCTTGCAGCCGCATGTGCGCCGCCTCGGGTGCCGCCATTCTGGGTGGCCCATCCCGTTGTGGCGGTCTCCCTACTGGGATCCGATTGAGCAGCGACGGGCAAAGGCATGCACCCTAGGGCCAGCAACAGCCCAGCACCCAAAACAGAGGTTCGATCGATGCTGTTCATATATTTCCCAATTGGTTTGATGGTATTTGGTACTGTCGAAACTAAGAACGACAGTGCCGCAAGCAGCTAAAAGTCTTCCAGAGCCGACCGTTGGCTTGCCATTGATGATTGTCGCAGGAAATTTCTTATCGAATCGGGGGGCGTGGCTGCGCCCAACAAATTTCCCTGCAAGCGGTCGCACCTTAGCTTGCGTAGCCACGCCGCCTGAGCTGCGGTCTCGACACCTTCCGCTGTGACCCGCATTCCCAATCCGTGCGCAAGTGCGACGATCGCGCGGACGATCGCCTGGCTTTTCTCGTCAGTCTCGACGTCCTTGATGAAGTAACGGTCGATCTTGATCGTGTCGAACGGGAAGTTCTTTAGGTACGCCAAGGACGAATATTGCGTCCCGAAGTCATCGAGCGAGATGCGGATACCCATCACCTCCAACGTGTGGAGGGTGTCGAGGTTGTTGGCGGTGCGCTCGAGCAATACCGACTCGGTGATTTCCAACTCCAGGCGTTCTGCGGACAGACCCGCAGAATCCAGGGTATTGGCCACAGGGTCGGTGAGCCCTTTGCGGAGGAATTCGGCCGGCGAGAGATTGACCGCAACTGTGAAGTGCTCGGGCCAATTCACCGCTTGTCGGCAGGCTTGCTCTAGCACCCATTCGCCGATCTCTACCATCAGGCCGTCTGCTTCCGCCAAGGGAATGAACACGGCCGGCGGCACGATCCCAGCATAGGGATGTTGCCACCGCAGCAGGGCTTCGAAGCCAACGATCGCATCGGTTTCTATGAGCGGTTGGTATTCGAGGAAGAATTGCCGTTCCTGCAGGGCGACACGCAGACCGCGCCTTAGCATCTCGCGCTGTTCCAACATGATGAGCATGGAGCGATTGAAGCTTCTGGGTCGCCCGCGCCCATCGTTCTTGGCGGCATAAAGCGCGATGTCCGCAGCCTTCATCAGTTGCTCGCCATCGTTTCCGTCGTCGGGCGCGATCGCGATCCCGACGCTCGCTCCGACGAACACATCGATACCTTCCACGGTGAACGGCTCCTTGAAAGCATTCACGATCGACTCGGCGAGACGTTTAGCTTCCATCGACCGCCCACTACGCTGGAGAACGGCAAATTCATCACCGGCAAGCCGATAAGCGATGCCTCCTTCGCCAAGCATGGCCTGAAGTCGCTCGGCGGTACCCTGAAGTACGAGATCACCGGCAGCATGCCCGAGCGTATCGTTGACGGGTTTGAAGTCGTCGAGGTCGATTTGCATCAGTGCAATTCTTTCCACGCCCTCGACTGGAAGACGGGCGTCCAAGTCGTCGCTAAATTGCCGGCGATTAGGTAACCCGGTCAACACGTCATGCAACGCCTGGTGGCGAAGGAGAACGCGTTCGTCGCCCTCGAGTTCTAGGGAGGACGGGGAAACTGCGACTTCCCCCGTCTCGAAGATCCCGAGGAGGCCAGATTTAATGCGGCAGATAAACAGCTTCCGAGCAGGGGGATGACGATGCTTCGCGGAAAACCGGTGACAAGCACCGATTCCACGACCATCTTATGGTGAGAACCCAGGAGCTCCGGATATACACTCCCGATGGTCGCCTGCGACGATGCGGAGATCTGATATTTTCGCCCGAGTGCTGCGGAACAGCCGATAAGATTGGTATTCTCATAGAAGGAACTGAGCTCGTCGGCTTCCATCAAAGGCAAACTAAAAACTGCATCGAACTCACTCATTCTCGAAACTCTCGTTGGTCCAGAGGTAAAGAGGTAAGCGCTCGCGCGCACTTGCCGCCAATCCGCACGGCCCCGGATAGGCGTGCCGTTCTGCAGTCAGCCTCATTCCGGGCCGCACGTTAATGTTGCTCGTTTCCCCGCCTCAGAAGCTATAGCACGGCTGTATCGGTCAATGGCGCTGCCAGTGCAAGGCTGATTTCTAAAGTACTTGATCTTTTTGGAACGAGGTGCGTCTAGCGCAGAGCGGGTGGGCAACTTTAAGATGGTATGGCTGGTTCTCGCGGGGCCGGCGCCACGCTGATCGGACTTAAAATGGATGCTCAGAGCACCCACACACACGAACGCCAGTAAAGCATGCAGTTGTCATGGTCGGGCAATCGACGCGGGCGCCGCGGAGCTTTTGGCCAGCGCGGGTCGCACCAGACGCGACTTTCTCTTGAAGCATCACGGCGGCGTCCACAAATGTGCTGCAGAGGCACCGAAGGAGTTCAGCATGATTGAATCCGTACCGTAAAGCTGCGTGAATGATGGGGGACGACCCTCCGGAATCTGGAGGGTTATGTGAGGTCGCATCCGTCGTCGCGGCGAGCTCGAGCGACCTCACATAAGCCGGATTGAAGTAAGGCGCGGGTTGTTTGGCGCCGTTATGGAGATAGTAGAGCACGCTGTTTGACGACGATAGCGAATTCGTCGCGTGCAGCGGTGGCACGAGCGAATCTTGGCTTGATCTGGCGACCTTCGCGGGCAGCTTGCCGGACGATCGGAAGCGATTTTTGCGCTCTCAATGCACACTGTCGGTCTTTCAGTGTGGCCAGGGCCAAGCGGTATCGCGCGCCGGCGCGGCGCTTGGTTTTGTGGGCATATCGGAGGGGGTGCGGATTGTCGGAGTTCATGATGTATCGCACCAGAAAGATGATGGCCGGGGCGGCGAAACAGGCGCAACAGTGATTCCTGTCCTACGCATGGGACGCCGGCAGTCAGGGCATTCGTGGGATTGCCCGTGCTGTGATTTGCCGGCCTGCGGCCGCTCCCCTGCTGATGATGGTTGATCGAGGATCTGCCTGCAGAGGCCGATACGATCCCGTCGGTGGCTATTGGCGAGAAAGCCGAAGTGGCGCATGCGGTGGAAGCCGTCAGGGAGCACGTGAAGAAGAAAACGCCGGATGAACTCGTGCGGGTCAAGGCGCATGATCTTCTCGCGGTCGCGACCATTGCCACGGTAATCCTTCCATCGGAAGGCTACGTGGCCGTCATCGACCTCGACGATGCGGCTGTTGGCGATGGCAACACGATGGGTGTAGCGGCCGAGATAGGCAAGCACCTGGTCCGGACCACCGAACGGTGGCTTCGAATAAACGACCCATTCCACGCCACGGGCATGCGCGAGATGGCGGGTGAACGCCTCGTTGTCGTTGAGATGGGTGAGTTCGTTGGAGAAGCGGAGTTCGCCGTGAGCGAAGGCGTCGGCGAGAGCCGTCAGAAAGAGCCGGCGGAACAGGCGCGACAGCACGCGCACAGGCAGAAAGAAGCCCGGCCGGCATGTGACCCACCTTGACCTGTCGGGCGAGAGACCGCCGCCGGGCACGACGCAATGGACATGGGGATGATGGGTCATGGCCTGGCCCCAGGTGTGAAGCACGGCGACGATGCCGATCTCGGCGCCCAGCCGCTTGGGATCGGCGGCAACGGTCTGCAGCGTCTGGGCTGCGATCCGCATCAGCAATGCATAGACGACCGCCTTATTGTGAAAGGCGATCTCGGCGATGCCAGGTGGTAGCGTGAAGACCACATGAAAGTACGGGACCGGCAACAAATCGGCGACGCGTGCATCGACCCACTCCTTGCGGGCCGCGCCTTGGCACTTCGGGCAATGGCGATTGCGGCAGGAATTATAGGAGATGCGGGTCCTGCCGCAATCGTCGCAGGCATCGACGTGACCACCGAGCCTGGGCGTCCGGCAGGCTTCGATGGCGCCCATAACGCGTCGCTCGCCGCGGCCAAGATGACCGGCGTTCTCACACCTGTAGGAACTCCCATGTCGTCGAAAGATGTCGGCGACTTCGAAGGTGGGGCGCAACCGATTACGATTCCGGCGGCGTCACCTCAAGTCGTAACCGATCGAGCGGACTGGCCGTCGACCGGATCGTGTCGGTGGAGACCTGCGTATAGCGCGCTGTCGTCGAAAGGTGGGCGTGGCCGAGCAGGACCTGGATGATGCGGATATCGGTCCCGTTCTCGAGCAGGTGAGTGGCAAAGGAATGCCGCAGTGTATGGACGGTGACGCGCTTGGAAAGACCCGCCGCCGCAACCGCCGAACGGCAAGCCGAATGCAGCACCCACGGCTCGATTGACTTGTCAGGATCGCGCCCAGGAAACAGAATGTCCTTGGGCCGCGCCAAGCGCCAATAGCTGCGCAGGATGCCGAGCAGTTCCGGCGACAGCATGACGTAGCGGGCTTTGCCGCCTTTGCCACGCGTGATGTGGATCACCATCCTTGAGCTGTCGATATCGTTGGCGCGAAGACCACAGACCTCCGAGACCCTGAGGCCGGCGGCATAAGCCGTTGTCAGAGCCACCCGCGCCTTCAAGCTGGAGACGGCTTGCAGAAAGTCGACCACCTCGTCGCTCGAAAGAACAACCGGCAATTGGCGAGGCTCGCGCGCATACGGAATATGCTCCGGGATCGTATTCTGGCCGAGTGTCACGCCATAGAGGAACCGGAGTGCGCAGACGATCTGGTTCAATCCGGACCAGGATATGCCCGTTGACGTGAGACCCATCTTCCCTCCATTTTTCAGGAGAGTCGTTGGTTTCAATCTGACTTCAAGCGGCCTGTTTTTCCATAGCCATTTTCATTGCGAATTCGCTGGGTGTGATATTTCCGAGCGATGAGTGTGGTCTGTTTCGGTTGTAGTCCTCCTTCCACGCTGTGATGTCCGTCCGCGCCTGTGTCAGCGATGAGAAGAGGGTTTCGTTGAGGCATTCGTCGCGGAAGCTGCCATTGAAGCTTTCAACGAAACCGTTCTGCATCGGCTTGCCAGGTGCGATGTAATGCCATTCGACGTGTGTGCCCTGGCACCACTTGAGAACGGCCATGCTGGTCATTTCCGTGCCATTGTCAGAGACAATGGTCCTTGGCTTTCCGCGCCGTGCGATGATCGTATCCAACTCCCGAGCAAGCCGCAGCCCTGAGAGTGACGTGTCGGCGACTAGCGCCAAGCACTCACGGGTGAAGTCGTCGACAACGGCCAGGACGCGGAAGCGGCGACCATCGGTGAAGGCGTCGCTAACGAAGTCCAGGCTCCAGCGCTCATTGGGACGCGATGGTAATCCCAACGGCCGCCTGGTTCCCAGGGCACGCTTGCGCCCGCCGCGTTTGCGGACGGTCAGCTTCTCTTCCCGATAGAGCCGCCTGAGCTTCTTCAGGTTCATGACGATACCCTGCCGATCCAACATCACGTGGATGCGCCGATAGCCGAAACGGCGGCGCTCTGACGCTACCTTCTTCATGGCATCCCGGATATGGGCGTCATCAGGCCGAATACTGCGATATCGCATGCTCGACCGGTCAATGGACAAAACCTCGCACGCCCGACGCTGGCTCACACCATGCTCCTTGCAGACATGAGCCACCGCATCTCGCTTCACATCGGGCGTCACCATTTTTTTGATGCGACGTCCTTCAGGATCGCGTTGTCCAGCATTGCTTCGGCGAGCAGTTTCTTCAGCTTGGCATTCTCATCTTCCAAAGCCTTTAGCTTCCTGGCGTCGGAAACATCCATGCCGCCATACTTCGCCTTGTATTTGTAAAAGGTTGCCTCCGATATCCCATGCCTGCGGCAGACATCGGCCGTCTTCTGGCCACTCTCCTGCTCGTTCAGTATCCCGATGATCTGCTGTTCCGTGAACCGTGCACGCTTCATTCCGTCCGTCTCCTCAATGTGACGGACTCTACCAAAATTTGGAGGAAGTTCAGGGTCTCAGGTCACCGTAGACACAAGGTGGACCTGGAAGGCGTGGACCTCGTCCAGGCCGAGCCGATCCGGTGATCGGCCGAAATGGCGGCTAAACTTTGCGACTGCATAAAGATAGGATTGCTGCGTGGCCGGAGAAAGATTGCGGACCGTCATGTCCTCGATCATCCGGCGACGCAGAGGGCTCATCTCGGCCATCTGGATCTCCTGTCTGAAGGATGGGTTTGCAACACCCAAATCCTCTCAGACAGGAGGCATCTCTCAAAGCGGGCACCAATTGCCGCGACTAGCGGCTCACATGGGGAACTTCGGGTCAAGAACTTTTAAAGGTCCATCGCATGTTTCCTTCGGTCGCTCTTTCGGCATCCAAGGCTGAGCCTGTTCGCGTGAACGGGCCTGTTTCCATTGCCGGTTCAAACTCACATTCGGTCGCCGCGCCGAGCGGCTGCACCATCATTCCGCTTGCGTTGCGGCAAAGGCTCAGGAGGACGAGACCATTCTTAGTAGCGGCGTTTGAAGCCATGTCGCGGATCGGTTCGTCCCCCTGGATCCGCCAGGATTGATCGCTCCTGGAAGATTAGAGAATGTGGCTTGTGTGCATTGTCAGGCCGTCTTTAACACCGCGCCCTCGATGACAACGCCGGCGATCACATATTTCCATAGAGCAACCAACAATTTGCGTGCCAGCGCCACGATCGCGCTCTTCTTCGCGCGCCCACCGCTGGATTGCACGCGGGCCGTAAACCACTGGCTCAACGCTGATTGCGGCTGATGGCGCAACCACAACCACGACAGTTGGATCATCGTGGTACGCAGGCGCGGGTTGCCCGCCTTCGAGACGCCTTGCTCGTGATCGATGGTTCCACTCTGCCAGGGTGTCGGTGCCAGCCCCGCGTACGCAGCAACCTGTCGCCGGTTGTCAAAATGGCGAAACAGCCCTTCGGTCCAGAGAACAGCCGCGAATTCCAGACCAATGCCTTTGACTTCGCACAACATCGCCCCAGTTGGGATCAGCGTTGCCGCCACGCTGTTCTTTTGCGCCGCCAGGAGCGTATCGCGCTCGTTCTCCACCGCTGTAATTTGCTCTAGCAACAATTCAAGGCGATCAAGTTCACGGCTTATTTGAGTTTTGAGGTGGGTCGGCAAAGGACGGCCATCACCCGTGTGAAGCTCGTCCAGTTGCTTGCGCCGGTTCTTGCGCAGCGGCTCGTAACCACTTATGCCCTGACCGAAGAGCAGGCCTTTAATGCGATTGACATGTTTGACGCGCTCGGCGATCAGAACCTTGCGCTCCCGGCAAAGGCGACGGCGATCTTCTTCCTCGGGGCTTGGCGCATTGACCATGGCGCACACCCGTGGCTCTCCGCGTTTGAAGGCCAACAGCGCTCGGACCAGCGCCTCACCATCCAATTTGTCCGTCTTCGCTCGCCGGCGCCTGCGCGAGGTTGCTATCGAGGCTGGATCGACGACGTAACTTTCTATCCCGTTCGCCTTCAGCACACGATCGATCCAGAAGCCGTCAAGCCCGGCTTCCTGAATGCTCACGATCGGAACCTGATTGCCCGTACGAGATCGCACCTTCTCCTGGAGCTGAGTAAAACGACCCAGCAATGCCGTCACATCGCCGCCAACCACAGAGTGCTTCGACATCTTCTCGCCGTTTCCCGGCGACAACGATGTGATCAGCCAGGTTGAGCGAGAGAGTTCCAACGACACGAAAATTGCGGCAAGATCAGTGCGGATAGCGGTCGGCGAATGCGGTTGGGAAGTTCCAGCTTCCATGACGGCGTCTCCTATGAGGTGAGTGCGTTATTGCAGCCTCACTCTGCCAGAGCGCCGGCCGCTATTCACTCCCCATGGAATCTTAGTTCAATCGGCTTTCAGGAGCAGGTCTCAAACCAGTCCGAGCTGCTGCGGTAAAGAGCGTGTGTGGTGAGCGCGTCGGATGAAAAGTTCGGTCGAGATCCGAGCAGGTGCATGTTCGAAAGACGAACGAAAGTGAACTCTCCGAAGCCTTCTCGGCGTTCGTCGACGCTTTCCGGCATAGACAGCGGAATTAGTGGTGGGCCCCACAGCCCAATGTCTCCTATTGGCGGATATCGTTGAAAAACTCGGAGTTTGAGCCTCCGCGACTGTCTTGCGAAGTTTTCAGGGGGAAGAAGGCTCTGAACCCGGCGCAGGTGGAGGCTCCGAGCCGCAGGCCATTATGCAGTCATGGCGGCTGGGAGGCGTGAAGGCCTAAGCTTTGCCAGCCTTCTGAGGTTTTGTGCGGTTGCTGCGAGCAGGAATTCATCGCGTGCACCACAGGGACCGCGCAGTCTCAACCTGGCCATCCGCAGGATGCGCTTGAGATGAGCGAAGAGCATCTCGACCTTCTTGCGACGATGCCGTGAACGCTCGTAATCGGGCGTGCCGGCAATGGCTCTGGCGACGTCACGGGCATCCTCATTGAGATCACGGGGGACTTTGCGAGCAACTGCGTTCGGGCAGCAGCGCTGTTTGAGTTCGCAAGCGTCGCAGTCCTTCTTGCTGGCCCGATAGAGCCGGGTGCCTTCACTGGTATTGCCCGATCGAGGCGTCGCGTAGGTGCGGCGGAACTGAACCAACTCCTTGCCCGCCGGGCAGATGTAGCGATCGCCCTCGCCATCCCAATTGAAGTCGGCACGCGAGAAAGTCCCGTCTGTCCGGTTGGACTTGTCGAACACAGGAATATGCGGAGCGATCTCCTTTTCCTTCACAAGCCAGGCCAGATTGTCAGCGGAGCCGTAGGCACTGTCGGCGACCAGATAACCCGGCTTCAGGCCAAAGCGGTTCTCTGTTCTGTCGATCATGGTACGTGAAGCGCCAACTTCGGCCTGTCGAATGGCACGAGTGGCTTCGACATCAAGAATGACGCCGTGGTCGGTGTCGATCAGGTAGTTGGTGGCGTAGGCGAAGAAGGCATGGCCTTTATGGGCACCCGTCCACTGGGCGGCCGGGTCTGACGGGGAAACAAACTTCGGCGTTACCGGCGAAGCCGCACCAAAAGCAGCGTCATCAAGCACCGCCAAATATTCCTGGACCGAGCGGCCTGCATTCTCCTTCGCTTCTTGCGCGCTCCATTCTGCGCCCGATACCGAGCGCTGTTTGTTGGCATCCGCGGCGATCAAGCTTGCATCGACGGCAAAGCCTTCAGCACCGACAAGACCCTGTACCAGACAGCGCTCAACCACCGTCTCGAACAGATGCCGAAGGATATCGCTTTGCCGGAAACGCCCATGGCGGTTCTTCGAGAAGCTGGAATGATCCGGCACCTTGCCGTCCAGTCCAAGCCGGCAAAACAAACGGTAGGCGAGATTGAGATGAACCTCCTCGCACAGCCGGCGCTCCGACCGGATGCCCATGCTGTAGCCAATGATTAGCATGCGCATCATCAGTTCCGGATCGATCGACGGACGGCCGGTGCTGCTGTAGTAGGGCTTCAACTGCGCGCGGACGCCATCGAGGTCTAGGTGGTTGTCGATCCGGCGTAGAAGATGGTCGGCTGGCACATGCTCATCGAGACTGAAATTGTAAAAGAGCTGCGCCGGAGCCGCCTGCGTTCCCATCATTCGCCTGATCCCCTGCCAAATCACTCAGAGGATTGAATCACGCGTCCCAAGTGCCCGCAATGCCGAGTTTTTCAACAGTATCGGCGCAAACCTGCAGTTCGGCGGCATCTATGCATGTCCGCTTCTGGGATACCACCATGCTCTGCTCAGTGTCCGACTTGAGGGCGCGTTCCGGACGTGGCTAGCGTAGCGGACGGACAGCTGACCTGATTGGCTAGCGATTGCGGTTATATTCCGCAACGATGGTCTGCCACGGCCCGATGTTCGGTTGTTTCCATCGGCAGGTTCAGGGCCTCTGGGCCAGCCAGCTCCGGGATCCACTGACGTGGGTCGATAAACTTCGGGCCGATGATGAGAGCCGTGAGATAACCATCGAGACCGCTCATCGAGCAGATCGGCGACACAGGACGACGTGCCCTGATGAAGGCTTCGAACGCCTCATCATCGAGCTTCGGTCGTGTCGTCGTCCCTTGGCTGTTTCGTGTCATGCCGCCCGTCGCTCCCGATCTGCAATGGGCCTCGCGTTCCGCCTTGCCCACGGCAAGAGGCTTTCCATGCGGTAGGGCCTTCACTTTGCCGGAGATGAATGCGTTCCAGCACATCGGCAAGCATTTTCAGGATCCACCCCGTTCAGCTTCGCTGTGTTGACGAGCGATGCCAGGACCGCGAAGGACTTGTACCTGATCTGCTTCGGCAGGGAGTCAAGGCGAGGTACAAGCCAGGTGATTAGGCGCATCCAGCTCACGATCTCCGGGCCCGCGGCCACGGAGGCGAACTGCTCGCGTTGGTCGCTGGTCAGGTCGGGGAACCGGCTCTCGTCCAAGAACCGCAGGTCGCGCATTGCGTCGTTCGCACTGCGAGGATGAGGCGTCGGAGCAGGCCAGCGTTATCGCGGAGCAGGTTTTGAACGCAAGCGCGCGCCATCGCTCGCCAGGATGAGAACGCACAGCGGTTGATGACGACGCCCGGCGTTGGCGTCCTGGTGACGCTGACTTTTGTGGCGGGCGTCGATGCGCCGGAGCACTTCGTCGGATTGGCGCCGAAGAAATATCAATAGGGCAAGACCGATCATAGCGGTCGCATCTTGAAGATCGGCGATGGCAGCGTGCGGACCGCGCTCTACGAGGCGGCCAACGCCATCCTGACGCGACCGGTCAAAGGTTCCGATCTGAAGGGTTGGGTGTTGGCGGTTGCAAGACGTGCCGGCCCAGAAGCCCAGTCCTCCGACCAGTCGAACTGGAAGGCTTCGCCCGGTTCAAACGCCAAGGGCGACCGAAGCCGGCGCATTGTTTCGACCGCCTCCCGCGTAATGGGCCAGCTGGTGATTTGGGCTTCAACGACGCCAGGAGATCGCGAATGGAGTTCGCCTTCCGGTTAAACAACTCGCCAAGGCGTCTGGCGTGAGCATTAGGCCACCGCGCTTTGACCTCCATCAGGATCTGGTTCTGACGCGAGGCGATAGCCGCTCCGCGGTGATGGTTTTGCAGCAGACCCTCAACTGCTGGCAGCGGTGCTTGATGAACTCGTTCTGCTGATCGCGGGCGGATGCTTTCAGCCGGGCAGGCTTGATCGGAGCGGCGTGCCTCATGTCCACCGGATCATGACGCGCTTCAGCTCTCCCGTCAGTCGCGCTTTGACAACAGCGTAGTGGTGCGCCTGGCGATCGAATTGTGTTTGGTGGACGACTATGAAGTACCCCGTTGGCGATCGGCTCTTGATTGGTGGTTTCGGCAGTAGCGGTCCGTTGTTTCCGCGCGCAGAACATGTACGGTCCGCCGGTGTTGAGAGGCTAGCAGCATTCGCTGCCCAGTGCGCGGGTCTTCTTCCCAGCATCACCACGCCACGGGAATAGACCGCGGTCGCGGAAGGCCAGTCCGACAATGACGTTTCGGCTGCCGCCAAAGCGCTTGGCGGTCCGGGAGGCAGAGAGGTCATCCCCTTCCAGAGATTCGCAGCTGCTTCGATATCGACGGTGCGGTGCTGGATGGTCATGCCGCCCGCTCCTCTTCGATCGGCTCCGCCGCTTCGATGTCGGCCTCTACCTTGCCGCGATACGCCCTCTGTTCGGCGGTGACCTGGCTGGCACCGGGAAGCGCCGACATGCGGGCGAGATCGTCGGCGCGCTCCGGCGGCACCCGCGGGGGCTCGACGTTCAGCTTGGTCTGGATCCTGCTGCAGTTGACGCGGACGGGATCGGCGACCAGACCTCGTCAATTGCCCAGAGATGACGAGAACCGGCAGGCAGTTCCCGCGTTTTGGCGAGGTGGGCGAATTCCGCACCTCCGGCGACCCTGACGAAGCCCTTCTCCGCCAACTCAATGGCGCGCTCGCGCTGGGAGACGCGCAGGTACATGAGCCCATAAGAGCTGGCAGCGTTCGGCTCACGGAGTCCTGGATCGCCCTAAGCAAGCAACTGAAAAAAGACCCTGACGCCTGTCTTTGGCTCGCTGCCTGCTTGGCAGGAAAATCGGCCGCGTCCGGCGTTCGATGGATTGAATGAGGAAATGAAACGTCAGTCCAGCGAGGTATGAGGAAGAATCCTTCGCTGAAGCTTGATTTCGTTAACTTCAGGGTTCTCTAATGGTAGTGTGAAAATCGATTGTTTGGGAACAATCATCTCCGCTATGGATACCGCACATGCGTTTTAGGGGCCTAGATCTAAACCTCCTCGTCGCGCTCGACGCACTGATGACCGAGCGCAAGCTCACGGCCGCCGCACGCAGGCTCAAGCTCAGTCAACCGGCCATGAGCGCCGCTATCGCGCGCCTGCGCACCTATTTTGGCGACGAGCTGTTTTCGATGCAGGGCCGTGAACTTATCCCGACACCGCGTGCCGAAGCGCTCGCCCCAGCGGTGCGTGAGGCCCTGCTGCACATTCAGCTCTCCATCATTGCTTGGGATCCGATCAGTCCAGCCCAGTCGGATCGCCGTTTCAGGATCATCCTTTCGGACTTCATGACACTTGTATTCTTTGAGCGGGTTGTGGAGCGCTTGGCTCGGGAGGCTCCTGGCGTCAGCTTCGAGTTGCTGACGCTAGACGACGATCCCTATGAGCTTCTCCGGCGCGGGGATGTTGATTTTCTGATTCTTCCGGACTTGTTCATGTCGAGCGCGCATCCCAAAGCGAAGCTGTTTGCCGAGCCGCTCGTGTGCGTCGGCTGCCCGACGAATGAGCAGTTGCTTGGGGATCTCTCTTTCGAAAGATATATATCGATGGGGCATGTGTCAGCCCAGTTCGGGCGTGCGTTGAAGCCCTCCTTCGAACAATGGCTATTGCTGGAGCACGGCTTCAAGAGACGTGTCGAACTTGTCGTGCCAGGTTTTACCTTGATTCCGCCTTTGCTGCCGGGCACCAATCGTATAGCCATTCTCCCATTGCGCCTGGTCAAGTATTTCGAACAAACGATACCCCTGCGGATCGTCAAGCATCCGCTGCCGCCCCTCTGGTTCACTGAGGCTGTCCAGTGGCCCGCCCTCCACGACAAGGATCCCGGAAATGTCTGGATCCGGGAGTTACTCTTGCAGGAAGCCTCGTGCAGCGAATTTCAGGGAGAAATGTTTTAGGCGCCCTCGAACGACATTAACTGGCTTCTCATCGAGACTGTACTTCATGGGATCAAAATGCATCCGCCGATAGGCGTGATGGTCAGGCCTTGTCATCTTCAAGGTCGCGGCCAGAAGCGCCCCAAGCCGGCTAGATGCCCCTGCGGAGGAGGCCGCCCGACAAGGGGCGCCACCGACGTGGGCGGGTTCTTCAGGCATTAAAATGGTAACATCCGAGATTCATGCTAGTCACCTGGAACTAAAATTCACTACATTGTATGCTTGGCCTCTTCATTGGAGGTTGAGGCATGGCAAATGCGACTGGCCGACCAACGCCCCCATTGGTTTTGAGCGAGGCGGAGCGGGAATATCTGGAGCGACAGGTGCGCAAGCATCGTGTTGCACGCTCCCTGTCGGAGCGGTGCCGGATCATTCTTCGCTGTGGCGAGGGAGTTCCGAGCAAGGTCGTTGCGGACGAGCTCGGCGTGCATGAACATACGGTTGGCAAATGGCGACGGCGCTTCCTCAAAGACCGACTCGATGGGCTGCTCGACGAAGTTCGCCCTGGTCGGCCCCGAACCATCGACGACGATCAGATCGCGGCTGTGATCGAGCGCACGCTGCGTTCAACGCCAAGCGATGCGACCCATTGGTCGATCCGCTCGATGGCAGGGGCCACAGGCTTTTCGCACACGACCATCCGCCGGATATGGAACGCTTTCGGCCTGCAGCCGCATCGCACAGAGACGTTCAAGCTTTCCAGCGATCCTTTGTTCGTCGATAAGGTCCGCGACATCGTCGGTCTTTATCTGTCACCTCCCAATCGGGCGCTGGTTCTCAGCGTGGACGAGAAGAGCCAAATCCAGGCTCTCGACCGCGAGCAGCCAGTGTTGCCGATGATGCCTGGCGTGCCGGAACGGCGCACGCATTCCTATGTCCGACACGGCACAACCACGTTGTTTGCCGCTCTGGATGTCGCCTCCGGCTTTGTCATCGGCAAATGCTACAAGCGGCACCGTGCCACCGAATTCCTGGATTTCCTCAAGCAGATCGATGCGAGCGTACCGTCCGATTTGGACGTTCATATCGTGATGGACAACTATGCGACCCACAAAACTGCATCGGTCAAAAACTGGCTGATGCGACGGCCGCGCTACCACGTGCACTTCACCCCGACCTCGGCGTCATGGATCAATCAGGTCGAACGCTGGTTTGCGGAACTGACCCGCAAGCAGCTCCGTCGCGGCGTCCACACTTCGACAATGCAGCTCGAAGCCGACATCCGAAGCTTCATCGAACGCCATAATCAGAACCCGAAGCCTTACAGGTGGACGAAATCCGCACACGACATCCTGGCCTCCGTCAAACGTTTCTGCCAGAAAGTCCAGGACTTATGACACGAATTTCGGATTCAGATGACTAGCGTAGGACTTCTTCCGTCGCCGCCAGAATGAGCTGACGCAGAAACAGAAATCACGCATTCGAGAAGCCCGGTTTTCGACGCTTGCGCTCACTCTATGTTTCACTGAGCTTAATTTGATGCTCAAGGAGAGAGCTGCACGTGATTGCGAGAGCATCACGAGCAATAGCCGCGGTTGAGGCAAAGTGCCCTACAAGCAGAGGTCACACGTCGCCAAAAAGGCGGCTGCCGAACAGGCTACTGATTCAAACAGCCTAGGCTGTAGTGACAATTTAATGATTTAAGCCAGAGCATGATGCTTGCGAGTTTGACAAAGCCGAGGAAGTGGGCGGCGAGTTTGTCGTAGCGGGTGGCGATGCGCCGCCATTGCTTGAGCTTGGCGAAGAAGCCCTCGATGCCCCAGCGGTTTTTGTAAGCGACCTTGTCGTAGCCGTGCTGGTATTTGCGATGGCGACGCGGCGGGATGACGGGTTCACCGCCTTGATCGAGGATGATGTCGTGCAAGCGATCGGCGTCGTAGGCGCGATCGGCGATCACTTGGGCGGCCGGCAGGCCCTCGACCAGATCACAAGCTGGCGCCATGTCGTTCTGCTGACCGGGCCCGACCTCGAAACGGACCGGCAGGCCGAGCGCGTCTACGACGGCGTGGAGCTTGGTGCCGAAGCCCCCGCGGGAGCGACCGAGAGCCTGGGCTTCAGGTCCCCCCTCATATGATGAGTTGTAGGTCAAGGGGATGCGACCATTTTGTAGTCCTTTCTGCGCGATCGACGGTATCCAGTTGCGCCCATTTCTCAGTACCGGCATGGCGAGCCTTACCTGTACCACCTCATATCCGGTCGCCGCTCAGGACGGCTGCACCATAATCCCGCATTCGGGGGTTGGGCTCAGGAGAACGGAACCATTCTTTTAACCGGCGATAGAAGCCATGGGGGGCTTCGGTCCGTTCGCCTGGATCCGTCAGGCCTGCTCAGGCCCGAGGATTGGGTTGAGTTACGGTCAAGGGATGTGCTCAGGCCTTGGTCATAACGGCTCCCTCAATCTCGACGCCGCTCGTGGCATACTTCCACAAGGCGACGAGCAGTTTGCGCGCCAAGGCCACGATCGCAATCTTCTTGCCGCGCCCGCCGCTGTGGCTGACGCGTTCATGGAACCAGCGCGTCAGGGCCGAGTCCGGCTGATGGCGCAGCCAGAGCCAGGCCAGCTGGATCATCATCGTGCGCAGCCTCGGATTGCCTGCCTTCGAGACGCCTTGCTCGCGATCGATTGAGCCGCTTCGCCACGGCGAAGGTGCGAGCCCGGCATAGGCTGCGATCTGGCGTCGGTTGTCGAACTGGCGGAACAGCCCTTCGCAAGTCAGGATGTTTGCAATCTCCGCGCCAATGCCCTTGATGCCTTTGAGCATCGCCTGTGGCGCGGTACTATCCGCCGCGGCACACTGCGCATCGCGCTCGGCTTCGACGGCTTTGATCTGCTCGTTCACCAATTCGAGCCGATCGAGTTCACGACTGAGCTGCGCCGTCAGATGGGCAGGCAGCAGCCGGCCATCTCCCGTCCGCAATTCCTCCAAGCGTTCACGCCGGTCGCGACGCGTCGGCTCATAACCTCGGACGCCAATGCTGAAGAGCAGGCCTTTGATCCGGTTGACGTGCCTTTTGCGCTCCTCGATCAGAGCTTTGCGCTCCCGGCCGATCCGACGCTGGTCCTCCTCTTCAAGCGTCGGCACACGCACCATCGAGCAGACCCGCGGTTCACCGCGCATCCACGCCATCAGCGTGCGAACCAGAGTCTCCCCATCGATGCGGTCGGTCTTCGCCCGGCGCTGCCGGCGCGACACCGCGACCGATGCGGCATCGACGACATGGCTCGTGATCCAGCCTTCCGCTTCGAGCGCGCGGTGTATCCAGAAACCATCGAGCCCCGCCTCCTGGATGACAACCACGGGGTAGAGCCTGCCCTCCCGCACCTGCGCCTTCTCGCGCAAGAGGTTCAAGCATGCCAGCAATGCAGGCAGGTCGCCGCCGGGTACCGAATGACGCGACATCTTCTCGCTGCCAGGCGATAGCGACGTCACCAGCCACGTCGACTTCGACAGTTCCAACGAGATGAAAATCGCGCCAAGATCAACTCGGATAGCGGCAAGTGGCGAGGCTGGTTCTGCTGTCATGGCAAGTCCCTCCAGAGTGGTTGGTAGCAAACCGACTCTGATCTCCCACAGGCCGCTGTCCACCACTCATCATGGGATCTTTTGCGCCGTGCCCCGGCCGCTTGCGCTTGCGCGCGAATGACGGTCGCATCAAGCATCATCCATTCCAGGTCTGGATCGCCGGCGACCGCTTCGAACAGTCGGTCGAACACGCCCGCCTCAATCCAGCGGTAATAACGCCGCTTTGCCGTCTGGTGGGGACCGAACCGTTCCGGCAGGTCGCGCCAGCGCGCACCCGAGCGCGCCATCCATAACAGCGCGTCGACGAAGCGCCGGCCATCGCTGCGCGGGCCGCGCTTACCCTTGCGCCCGCCCGGCACGAACGGTCTGATGTGCTCCCACTGATCGTCACGAAGAACTTCACCTTCCAAAGCTGACCTCCAAAAGCCAGCTTTGAATCTGATTTGGCGCCTGATGGGAATCTGGAGGGTTCTGTGAGGTCCGCGCGCCGTGCGTGCGGCATTCACTGATCGGACCTCATTGAAGCCGGATTGAGCGAAGGCGCGGGTTGTTTGGCACTATGGGGATTTAGCCGAAGTGGTAGATGGTGTCTGGCAGGGGTGAGCCTTGGCGGAGCACGTGGACAGGTCTGGAAGGGTTTTGAGGGTATTTGCGGTGTCTTTGACGTTCCTATCGGCTGGTTTGCGTCGGCCGAACTCTTGGTGGCGTTGCCGCTCAGGCACGATTGGCCAAAGCATTCGCCTCGCGGCCCCTCGGCATGCCGACGCTGATCGTTGCAATGATGCCGCGCATGATATGATCATGAACTGTCGTTCCATGCTGGCCGGCGTACCGGCTGGATCGGGGCCCACGCGGCAATGATCGTCATGGTTCCGCCGCAACAGGAGCAGCGGTGTCGCAAAGGTGGTGGCTTTGCGTCCGGTTCTTCGACCGGCGGCGGGACGTCGAGCAGGCTTCGGCACAGGTCCAGCTTCAGTTGCCGATGGCCATTGGCAAGCAGGCCGTAATGACGAATGCGGTGAAAGCCGTCCGGAACGGTGTGAAGCAGGAAGCGGCGGATGAACTCGTGGGCATCGAGCGTCATCACCTTTTGCCTGCCGCCCGTTCGATAATCCTTCCATCGGAATGTGACGCGATCGCCATCAATGCTGACGAGCCGTGAATTGGAGATGGCAATGCGATGGGTATAGCGGCCGAGATAGGCCAGCACCTGTTTGGGTCCGGCAAATGGCGGCTTGGCATAGACGACCCAGTCGATGCGACGCGCTGCTTTGATGGTTCGATTGAAGGCGAGCGGATCGGCCAGACCGGCGATATCGCCGAAGAATTGAAGTTGGCCCAGATCGTAGGCCTGCTTCAGCTCGTTGAGAAACAGCCGCCGGAACAGACGCGACAGGACCCGTACGGGCAGAAAGAAGCTTTGCCGGCAGGCGACCCAACGGGACTGGTCGAATGACAACCCACCGCCCGGCACGATGCAATGGATATGCGGGTGATAATGGAGGTTCTGTCCCCAGGAGTGCAGCACCGCGATGAAGCCGATCTCCGCACCCAGATGTCTGGGATCGGCAGCAAGCTTGCGCAGCGTCTCGGCGACGGCGCGAAACAGGATCGTGTAAACGGCATTCTTGTTCTGGAAGGCGATTGCGGCGATCTGCTGCGGTAGGGTGAAGACGACGTGGAAATAGCCGACCGGCAGAAGGTCGGCCTGCCGCGCGGCAAGCCAGTCACGGCTCGCCTGTCCCTGGCACTTCGGGCAATGCCGGTTGCGGCAGGAATTATAGGCGATGCGGAACGCCGCGCAGTCCTGACATTGCTGGACATGCCCGCCCAGGCGAGCGGTCCGGCACATCTCGACCGCACTCATGACCCGGCGTTCGACACGCCCGAGATGAGCGTCGTGTGTTTGACGATATCTTTCCCCGTGGCGGCGAAAAATGTCCGCCACCTCCAGTCCCGCCGCCATGGCGAAGCTATGCTCAGCCTGGCGGCACCACCTCTAACGTCAGCCGGTCGAGCGGGCTGGTCGTGCTGCGGATCAGGGTATTGGAAACCTTCGTGTAGCGTGCCGTGGTGGACAGATTGTTGTGGCCGAGCAAAACCTGGATGATGCGGATGTCGGTTCCGCTTTCCAGAAGATGGGTGGCAAAGCTGTGACGCAGCGTATGTACCGTCACCCTTTTGTCGATGCCGGCAGCAGTGCACGCCGAACGGCAGGCAGAATACAGAACCTGGACGTCGATGGGCTTGGTCTCGTCCCGGCCCGGGAACAGCCAGACCTCGGGTCTCGCCAGCCGCCAATAGACCCGCAGGATCGCGAGCAACTGCCCGGACAGCATGACGTTGCGATCCTTTCCGCCCTTGCCATGCTCGACACGGATGATGCCGCGTTCGCCATCAATGTCGCGGACCTTGAGATGGACAGCTTCCGAGGCGCGCAGCCCCGCCGCATAAGCTGTCGTCAGTGCGGTGCGGGTTCTCAGGCTCGGAACTGCTTCCAGAAACCGCACGATCTCGTCGCCGTTTAGGATCGTCGGCAGCTTGGCGGGTGTCCGGGCATAGGCAATGCGTTCCGGTATCTCGGCATGACCGAGCGTGACGCCAAAGAAGAACCGTAGGGCACAAACTGTCTGGTTCAAGGCCGGCCACGATAGGCCCGAGGAGACCAGATGCACCTGAAACGCGCGCACGTCTTCCAGTCCAAGACGGTCTGGCGAACACCCGAAATAGCGCGAGAACTTCGTCACCGCATGCAAATACGATCGTTGCGTCGCTGGCGAAAGATTGCGGATCGTCATGTCATCGATCATGCGCCGGCGCAGCGGGCTTATCTCTGTCATCGTCATCTCCTGTTCAAAGGTTGGCTAAAACAGCCCAATCCTTCAAATCAGAAGCGCATCATGCAAATCCCGCACTCCAAGTGCCGCGCCAGCGGCTTCGTTCAATCCCCAGACCGTTAAATTGTCACTACAGCCTAGTATCATTTGAGCAAAGGCATCGCACTTTGGAATGCTCCTGGGGCCCGACCTGGCCGATCGCCCTTTCCTAGGGTTCAAACGTCCTTGCTTCACGACGGGACAGAGCGGCCGTCGGCGAGCTGGGACGTCGTCGCGTGGCTTAGGTCCCGAATTATGCGCGTGGAACACGTCTGGTTCGCAGCCGCTTCAGCGAACGCCAGCTTTCCGTGGGAGGGAGCAAAAGTCAGCCTCATTCTCTAATTCTGTCACTGGGAGATCGTCAGAGAAATAAGTGCGTCGATATAAGGCGCTTGGTCGGGGATCAGGTCCCGCATTAAAGAGTCGCTTGACAGCTGCATCATATGGCATACCATAAGACATCATCTTGAAGAGGGCTGCCAGTGGCGGCTCAAATACGCAGGGAAGTGCGGGAGGTCTCAGGTCGACAGAACGGCCCTATCGTTGGCGATCCGCGGCGGGCCGGGCACATGGCAATTTAACGGCGGAAACCGTTAGGCAACGATCGCGAGATTTCTGGCGCGCAAAGGGGGAATGACATGAAGGCGGACGTTTTCGACCCGAGAGCTTTGCGCGAGGCGTTTGGAGCGTTTCCAACCGCAGTGACGGTCATAACAGCCAGCGATCCGGCGGGCAGGCCGGTTGGTTTCACTGCCAACTCCTTTACGTCTGTATCCTTGGATCCGCCGCTGCTGCTCGTTTGCGTTGCCAAGACTGCGCGCGACTACCCAGCAATGACCGCAGCCGAGCACTTCGCGATCAACATTCTGTCAGAGGCCCAGAAGGATGTGTCCATTAAATTTGCCCGCCCCGCCGAAGATCGCTTCGCTGCTGTCGACTGGGCGAGGGGCCCGAACGGCTGTCCGATATTCGAGCAGGTGGCCGCGTGGTTTGAATGTTCGATGCATGATGTCATCGAGGCGGGCGACCATGTCATGATGGTCGGTCGCGTGACGGCCTTCGAAAGCAGCGGCTTGAATGGTCTGGGCTATGCTCGCGGCGGCTACTTCACTCCGGGAGCCAATTCCTCTGCAGCGGGCGGAGAGATCGGCGCCGTCGCGGTGTTGGAGCGCCACGGCGCGCTTTTCCCATTGGGCGACCAAAATCTGGCTCTTCCGAGTTACAGCGCCGGAAGCGGTGACCCGGCAAAGACGCTGGCGTCCCAACTCGAACAATTGGGACTGAGCGTCCACGATTGGTTTTCTCTGTTTGATCTTTAAGGACATGCGGCGGGCTACAATCACAGACTCGGCCTGACCGAGGGTAGCCAAATTTGCAAGATGAAGGCGAAGAGCCTCCCCCATCTCGTTCGCATGGCTCTCGCCGGTGGGATCTGCCGAGTTGATCTCGCGCAATGCGGCGCCTTGCCACAAACGGCTTAATGGCAGCTCATTGCGGGCAGGCGCCCGCCGGATTGCGCGGGACTCAAATTGTTGGATGCGAAAACCATTATCGTCGTTGCAGCGGACCAAGGCCTCCGGCGGTCCGTCGCATTCGCGCTCGAAGTCGAAGGATATTCCACCGAATCCTACGAGACCGTGCAGAAGGCTGAAGCCTCTAGCGGGGAAGCGCTCTGCACGATTCTCGACGATGAGATGTTGAAGTCAGAGACCGTGGCCGCCACGCAATTGTTTAAGAATCTTGGATCGCGGGCGATATTGCTGGTCGATGGCCTGTCGGCCCCTCAGCCACCTGCGGACTACACGACCCTGACAAAGCCCTTCACCGGTGCCGACCTGCTCGGCGTGATCAACAGCCTGATCGAAGCGGCTAAGTAGTATCCCTTAGTGATCTAACCGAATTTCTCCAAGTCACCCGAATTGGCAATCTGTCCCCACATCGAACAGGGGATAATGCATGTACGCCGCTGCACAAGTCAAACCAAAGTCCTTCGAGGCCGAACACCTTGGACCGGCCCCAATTTCTGGCCCCCATCTTGTCGCCACCTACAAGGCGGGTCGCGAGATCTATGCCCAGGGTGATCTGAGCGACAAGTGCTATCAGGTTTCGACCGGAGCCGTGCGTGTCTACCGCCTCCTTTCAGATGGACGCCGACAAGTCGTATCCTTTCATCTCCCCGGCGAAATGTTCGGGTTCGAAGCGGGACCCGGGCAGGAAGCGCTGCTGTATCCGGCGTGCTGCGCGCCGAGCTTGCATCAAGACCGCAATGTGCCCGGGTGACCGGCTCCGCGAACAGGGGCCTGGCAGCCGCGTTTCCCACGTCGCGGTCACTCCGGTCTCCGAGGCATGCGCGGCGACGCTCTCAGTGTCCTAATCTGAATCAAGGTGCCGAAGCTATGGCAATTCTCGAACGACGTTGGCGGCTTGCGCGCAAGCGTTCACCGTCAGCGATTAGAAAAGAGGTGGGGACCCAATCATGAAACAGACAGTCGAGATGGTCGTACTTGCCGTCGGCGCCTTCCTGGCGCTGGTCGGAGCCGGTCTCGCCCAGGACCGCCTGTTCGGCGCGCACATGTGGATACTGTTCTTCGTGCTGCTCGGCGGCACATTGGTGCTCATGCGCCGCGTTGATTTCCGTCCGGCTTCCGCGGGTCGCCGGGCCGGAGAGACGGAATATTTCGACGAGGTCGTGAAGTACGGCGTCATCGCCACGGTATTCTGGGGTGTGGTCGGTTTTCTCGTAGGCGTCGTCGTTGCCCTGCAACTTGCCTTCCCCGACCTCAATGTGGAGCCCTGGTTCAGCTTCGGCCGCATGCGGCCGCTCCACACCTCGGCCGTGATCTTCGCGTTTGGCGGCAACGCATTGATCGCGACGTCCTTCTATGTGGTTCAGCGCACGAGTCGAGCGCGCCTCTTCGGCGGTGATCTCGGCTGGTTCGTTTTCTGGGGTTATCAGCTTTTCATCGTGCTTGCAGCGACCGGCTACCTGCTTGGAATTACCCAGAGCCGCGAATAAGCGGAGCCGGAATGGTACGTCGATCTTTGGCTGACAATCGTATGGGTTGCTTATCTGGCCGTCTTCCTCGGCACGATCTTGAAGCGCAAAGAACCGCACATCTACGTGGCGAACTGGTTCTATCTCGCCTTCATCGTCACCATCGCGATGCTGCACATCGTCAACAACCTGGCGGTGCCGGTATCGTTCCTGGGTTCCAAGAGCTATTCGGCCTTCGCCGGCGTCCAGGACGCGCTGACGCAATGGTGGTACGGCCATAACGCGGTCGGCTTCCTCCTGACCGCCGGCTTTCTGGCAATGATGTACTACTTCATCCCGAAACAGGTAAATCGCCCCGTCTATTCCTACCGGCTGTCGATCATCCACTTCTGGGCGCTGATCTTCATGTACATCTGGGCAGGTCCCCACCACCTGCACTACACGGCGCTGCCCGACTGGGCTCAGACGCTCGGCATGGTCTTCTCCATCATGCTCTGGATGCCCTCCTGGGGCGGCATGATCAACGGCTTGATGACGCTCTCCGGTGCCTGGGACAAGATCCGTACGGATCCGGTCGTCCGCATGATGGTCATGGCCGTCGCCTTCTACGGCATGGCGACCTTCGAGGGGCCGATGATGTCGATCAAGTCCGTCAATTCGCTAAGCCACTATACCGACTGGACCATCGGTCACGTCCATTCCGGCGCGCTCGGATGGAACGGCCTCATCACCTTCGGTGCCGTTTACTATCTGGTCCCGAAGCTCTGGAACCGGGAGCGTCTTTACAGCCTGCAAATGGTCAATTGGCACTTTTGGCTCGCCACCCTCGGCATCGTCGTCTATGCCGCCACAATGTGGGTAGCGGGCATCCAGCAGGGGCTGATGTGGCGCGAATACGATGATCAGGGTTTCCTCGTCTACTCCTTCGCGGAGTCGGTGGCGGCGATGTTCCCGTACTACGTCATGCGTGCCGCGGGCGGTGCCCTGTTCCTCGCCGGCGCGCTCGTAATGGCCTTCAACGTAACAATGACCATCCTCGGCCGCATGCGCGATGAGGCCGCGGCCATGGATGCCGCGCCGCTGCCGGCACCGGCAGAATAGGAGGGACTAGACCATGTCCATTCTCGACAAACACGCGATACTCGAGCGCAATGCCACGCTGCTCCTAATAGGCTCGCTCCTGGTCGTCTCCATCGGCGGAATCGTGGAAATCGCGCCGCTCTTCTATCTCGAAAACACCATCGAGAAGGTCGAAGGCATGCGGCCATACTCTCCGCTGGAGCTTGCCGGCCGCGACATCTACATCCGCGAGGGATGCTACGTCTGTCACAGCCAGATGATCCGTCCTTTCCGTGACGAGGTGGAGCGCTACGGCCACTATTCGCTGGCGGCGGAGTCGATGTACGACCATCCCTTTCAATGGGGTTCCAAGCGAACTGGACCGGATCTCGCCCGCGTCGGCGACCGCTATTCCAATGAATGGCACGTTCAGCACATGATCGAGCCCCGCTCGGTCGTGCCGGAATCTGTGATGCCGAGCTACGCCTTCCTCAAGGAGACGCCGCTCGAGGTGAAGACTGTTGCCATGAGCCTCGAGGCGAACGGGGCGGTCGGCGTTCCCTACACCGACGAGATGATCGACAACGCGGCAGCGGACCTAAAGGCCCAGGCCGATCCGAATGCCGACGGTTCGGGCGTGGAGGCACGCTATCCCAAGGCCAAGCTCGGCGACTTCGACGGCGATCCGCAAAGGCTGACGGAGATGGACGCGCTCGTCGCCTATCTCCAGATGCTGGGCACGCTCGTCGACTTCTCCACCTACGACGACGCCGCCGGCTACCGCTGAGAAGGAGGCAACATGGAAACGTACACTGCCATGCGGCATTTCGCCGATAGCTGGGGATTGCTCGCCATGACGTTGTCCTTCCTCGGCGTCGTCTTTTTCATCTTCCGCCCCGGCGCCAAGAAGGCTGCCGCTCAGGCGTCTGTCATCCCGCTGAAGGAGGACTGATCCATGGCCGACAAGCACAAGCACGTCGACGAGGTCAGCGGCGTAGAAACCACCGGGCACGAATGGGACGGCATCCGCGAGCTCAACAATCCTCTGCCGCGCTGGTGGGTCTACAGCTTCTATGCCACGATCATCTGGGCGATAGGATATGCCGTCGCTTATCCATCATGGCCAATGCTGACGGAAGCGACCAAGGGCGTCCTCGGCTATTCCAGCCGCGCCGAAGTAGGCGTCGAACTGGCCGCTGCCAAGGCTGCACAGGCCGGCAATCTGGAGCAGATCGCATTGAACTCGGTCGAAGAGATCATCGCGAATCCGCAACTGCAGCAATTTGCCGTTTCCGCCGGGGCTTCCGTCTTCAAGGTGAATTGCGCCCAGTGCCACGGCTCGGGGGCTGCGGGCGGGCAGGGCTTCCCGAATCTCAACGACGACGACTGGCTCTGGGGCGGCAAGCCGCAAGAGATCTACCAAACCATAGCTCATGGGGTTCGCCACGCCACCGACGGGGAAACTCGGGGTTCCGAGATGCCGCCGTTCGGCGACATGCTGACACCAGAGCAGATGCAGCAGACGGCCGCCTACGTGATGAGCCTCACCCAGGCACCGTCGCAACCGCACCTCGTCGAGCAGGGTAAGCAGGTGTTCGCCGACAATTGCGCTTCCTGCCATGGCGCAGACGCGAAAGGAAACCGCGAGATGGGAGCACCCAACCTCGCCGATGCGATCTGGCTGTACGGCGAGGGGGAGCAGGCGGTGATCGCGCAGATGAAGACGCCGAAGCACGGCGTCATGCCCGCATGGCTGCCGCGCCTCGGCGATCCGGTGGTGAAAGAGCTTGCGGTCTTCGTTCATTCGCTCGGCGGCGGCGAGTAGCGGATAGGAGATCCAGGCGGCCGAACGAGAGCGGTGTGGCCGGCGCAACGACTTCCCTCTGTGAAGTTGTTCACTGCCGCGGACGGGTCAGTGGCTCCCTTCTTCCGAAGAACTTCGGCTGACGAGCCGGGCACTTGGAGGCGGGTTGCGCCAGACGGACCTCAGCGTGCCGGCGTTCACTGCGGTGCTTGCATCACCACCATCGAGACGGCGTTGTGGGAAAGATCCGAAGTCGAACGGACGCGCGTCAATCTCTCCACCCGCCGCGTTTCGATCGTCTGGAAAGAGGAGGTCGCTGGAAAGCGCAGCGACCCTGGAGAACTGGTGCGCGCGATCAGCGAGCGCGGCTACGAGACGCATATCTTCACGCCCGGTGAGGGGGAAGGGGATGCCGTTCTGAAGCAGTTGATCCGTGCGGTCGCGGTGTCGGGCTTTGCTGCTGCCAACATCATGCTGCTTTCCGTGTCCGTCTGGTCGGGTGCGGACGCGGCCACACGCGATCTCTTCCACTGGGTCTCGGCCATGATCGCAGGGCCGACGCTGATCTACGCGGCCACTTCTTCTATCAGTCCGCCTGGAATGCGCTCCGCCACGGGCGGACGAACATGGACGTGCCGATCGCACTTACCGTCACTCTCTCCTATGCCATGTCGAGACGATCGGCCATGGGGAGCATGCCTGGTTCGACGAGACCGTGACCCTTCTGTTCTTCCTGCTCATCGGCCGGACGCTCGACTATATGATGCGCGGCCGCGCACGATCCGCGGCCTCGCACGGCTATCGTCGCGTGGCGCGACAGTCCTGCATGCCGACGGCTCGCCGGAATATCGCGCCGTCGGTGAGATCGAACCCGGCGAGCGACTGATGATCGCTGCTGGCGAAGGGATACCGTCGACGGCTGCGTGGTATCGGCACCAGCGACCTGGACCGCTCGGTCGTCAACTGCGAGAGCGAGCCGATTTCGGTCAGCTCGGGTGACGCGGTCGCGCAACTCCTTCCTTGTCGAGATCATGGGGCTGATGGAGGCGGCCGAAGGCGGGAGAAAAGCTGGTGTCATCCACCGCGCGGATGATGGTGATCCAAACAATCGATTTTACTAATCATCAAGTGTGCTCGATAGAAGGCAAGGCGAAAGAATTCAAGTTAGTGCGGGCGTGTGCGCCAAAGACTCCGGGCATAGTCAAGGCGATGCAATAGTCAACATCGGGCAACCCCCTATCAACTATCAAAGACGTTCTGAGAGGAGACGATGACACGCACTCAAAAAGAGAAGATGCTCGCAGGCGAGATGTACAACGCAGCGGATCCAGAAATCCAAGCCGACCTGCTGGCCGCTGGGGCTTGGCTGAAGCGCTACAATAGTACTTTGGGCGATTCCGCCGAGCAGTGGCATTTGTTCCTCCGCGAACGGCTAGGCGAGGTTGGGCCTGGAGCGATTATCCGTCCGCCCTTTCACTGCGATTACGGCTTCAACATCAGTATCGGAGCCCACGCCTATATGAACTTCAACTGCGTCATCCTCGACGTGGCAAAGGTGACGATCGGCGATGGGACCGCCATTGGGCCTGCTGTGCAGATCTATACCGCCGATCATCCGGATGACCCCGAGCAGCGGCAGGCGGGGCTGCAGCTCGGGCGACCTGTCCTCATTGGCAAGCACGTATGGATTGGCGGTGGCGCGATCATCCTCCCGGGCGTGACCATTGGCGATCATGCGGTCGTTGGCGCGGGAAGCGTAGTCACGCGCGACGTCCCTGCGGGCGCAAAAGTAATGGGAAGCCCAGCTCGGGCAAGGGGCTGACCTTCGGCTCCTTGGTCGCGCGCTTGCCAGATGGTTCGAGCTCTCTATGCGCTCAGCCGAAAGTATCCTGTGATGAGGCCGCGACGCTTCCCTGCGTACGTTCGGGGCACAACAGAAGCAGGACCAGCCACTGAAGGCACAGGAAATTGACCACCGTTAAAACTTGAATAACAACCAACATGCGAAGGGGATATCGATGCCGATAATTATGAGTGTTCTGGGATTTCTCATCCTTTCTATTGTGCCAGCTCATGCATATCTCGACCCCGGCACGGGCAGCATGCTCGTTCAGGGCTTGATCGGTGCGTTGGCGATCGGCGGAGCAGCTGTCTCCGGATACTGGAATAAGATCAGATGGGCTGTCAGATCTTTTTTAGGCCGGGAGAACAATGGCAAGAATGGCGGAAAGTAAGTTGGTGGCGGCCGCACCGAGACCCGGACGCGTCGCCGGTTCCTTTAGAGATCCGTCTGGTCAAGTCTTCCACTTCCAGGATCGCATTCTGCGGACAATGGATTCGGCTGCTGCAATCGAGTTTGCCAGTGCTGAGAGAGTAATGCGACAGCTCGTGGATGAAGGGCGACTCGTCGACTTCTCAGACGCGGAGCCGAGCCTTCATCAGCTTTTTCAAGGGAATATTGCTCGAGTTCTGCAGCATCCCCTCCTGGAGCAAATCACCTACCCATACGAGTGGTCGTTTGCTGGATTGAAGGCGGCGGCGCTTTTTCATCTTCAACTGCAGCTTGATCTACTTGATCAGGGTTTTTGCCTGTCGGATGCGACCGCTTATAACGTTCAGTTTGAAGGGTCACGACCAACTTTCATCGATCATCTGTCTATAAAGCCGTACCGCGATGGACAGCTTTGGTATGGACATAAGCAGTTTTGTGAGCAGTTCCTCGTTCCACTGTTACTACGATCCGTTTTCGACATCACGCATCACAGCTGGTATCGCGGCAACCTCGAAGGGGTGCCGAGTGCGGATTTCGTAAAGCTGCTGAGTACCCGACATTGGTTTTCCCACAAGTTGTTCATGCATATCATTTTGCCTGCAAAGCTGCAGTCATCTAGGACATCGCAGACCAAGGTAGATCTTGGAGACTCTCGTGCGAGACGGCTTCCTAAGGATGCCTTCCGCGCCATGCTCGCCCAACTTTACAGCTGGATCAGCGGACTGAAAGTTGATGTTGGAAAACAATCGGTTTGGCAAGGATACGCTGCGAACAACACGTACACAGCTACCCAGAGAAGCGACAAAGGGCAGTACGTCGCAGAGTTTGTCGCTCAACACAAGCCGCGAACTATAATCGACCTTGGCTGTAATACCGGTGACTTTAGCTACGTAGCTTTGGAGAATGGTGCACAGAAGGCGATCGGCTTTGATTTCGACCCGCACGCGCTCGACGCCGCGTTCGACCGGTCAGTTCAGACATCAAAGAACTTTCTTCCACTCTACCTTGATGCACGTAATCCATCGCCGAGCCAAGGGTGGGGCGAACGGGAGCGTCAAGGGTTCAGCTCAAGGTTTTCGGCAGATGCTGTTCTGGCGCTAGCCTTCGAACATCATTTGGCAATCGCTCACAACGTTCCCCTTGCCGAGGTTGTCGCATGGGTGACCCAAGTTGCACCAAAGGGCATTATCGAATTCGTTCCGAAGGAGGACGAGACTGTGCGACGCATGTTGGCGGGTCGAGAGGACATCTTCAGTGACTACAACGAAGAAGCTTTTGCAAGCGCGCTCAGCCAGAAAGCCCGGGTGGTGAGCAAGCACTTAATACCCGGCAGCAAACGAACGTTGTACACGTTCGAAAGGTCGGAGTAAGCAGAAATGAAGCGAATCGTCTTACTGCTATCACCTCTGGTAATCTTGCTTAGCCCGATCATTGACGCGTTTCAGGGAGTGTATATTGACCCCAGAAGCGATGCAGGGTACGCCGTCATCGCTTTTGTGGCCATAATTGGACTCGCCCTGGGCATGATTGCAACCTTTTGCTATAAAAGGGGAGCTGTTGGCAACGTCGTAACAGCAGGCACACTCGCCGTTACCCTTTTCCTTTTTGGCGATCTTTCATACGGTGTTTTCTGGAGACTAGCAGACCACATAGGAATGGGGGGCGCCGCCGCGTTGGCGTTCGCTGGACTGGTTGTACTTATTCTGGTCCTATTCAAGCTCATGGCCGCTGTGCCCCGTATGATGGCCGCATTTGCCGTAGCCCTACTGGGCTCTACAGTTCTTGATCGCGGCTTGATTACTGAGGCGAGCGCCGAAGAATCCGCGCCGGCCTTGATTTATATCGTGACTGATGAAATGATCGGCATTTCCGGGATTGACACAAGATTACCCCATGGAGCAGAAGCCAAAGCCGCATTGTCGCGGGTTTTCCAGAAACATGGGTTCCGGCTCCATTCCAAGGCTTTCAGTCGCCACATTCTGACTCAGGTTTCAGTACCAGCCGCCTTGAACATGGACTATTCTTATAATTTTCCCGGCGATAGATCGCATTATGCCTACCCGGGGGAGGTAACAAAGTTCAAGGAACTGTCGTTATTCAATCTGTGGCGTCGACAAGGGTTATCCGTCAATGTCTTCCAGTCTGCTCATCTTGATTACTGCAAAACTGAAGCGCTAGTCGACTGTCACACCTTCGCATCATTTGACGGAAGTAGATTTATTCAACGGCAGCGGATCGAGGGCGGCCCATACCGGGACGTTCCACCCGCTTCCGCTTCGCTGGCGGATGTTAAAGCGCTGATCGAGGGAAACAGGCAAAGCCTTGCAATGGCAGCCGTTGGCTTCGTGGCCTCCAACTTGCTGGAGACGAAGGACACGGCACTACAAGAATGGCACCCGCGGTCTTACGACCAACTAGCCTTCCCTTACTGGCTCGGACAGTTCCAGAACATGATTCTAGATAAAGGTCGTGGAAACGCCTTTTTTGCTCATTTTCTATTTCCGCATAGTCCCTCGGTCTACAACAAAGATTGCAAACCAACGAACCGTTGGGTTGAGAGGTCATATCTTACAGAAGTCCGCGGGTTGGCAGGTCAAGAGCTAGATGAAGCGCGGGTGAAAGAATATGGATTCTACTTCGCTCAAACGCTGTGTCTTGCCAAGCAACTAGATAAGTTCTTTAATGCGGTTCTTAGCGATAAGAGATTTCAGGACGCTACGATAGTCGTTCATGGCGACCACGGCTCACGTATTTCTGCGGGTAGAAATGTCGAGACTATGTCTCCGAGGGATTACGTCGACAATTATTCCGCTCTTTACGCTGTCAGAAAGCCCGGCGTGGCGACGGGTACGGACTATAGGCTACACTCGGTTCAGTGGTTAAACGCTTCTCTGTTCCGTGGCAATGTATCAGAGGTCGCCCCGACCGTAGTAGGATCTATGCAGGGTAAATCTGACGATTCAGCATTGTACGCACCCATTACCGACCCAGACCACGTTGCTATAATGCCGATGCATGACTTTGACGCGTCCCATTGATCAATCGCCTGCATCGAAGACTCATCGCTTCAGCGGGCCTCCCATTAGTATCCCCACGGCCCACACACTTTCTGGGCTCCGCACCGCAACTCGCCGCTTCGAATGCGCAACCCGAAACGGTTGGAGCGAAAATTGGATAAACTTGCGGGCAGGGTCAATCGCTCTCGGCTTGCGAAAGAGCTAATCTCCGCGCTGTCGAACCTAGGGCAGCTTGCGCGCCTACGAGTAAACGTCGAAGAGTCAGGCCAACTGGCTCGCGTCAGTCGATCAAGAGATACTTGGCTATGTTTCAGCTATTTAGGGACGAACACGCTACCTTAGAAGCTAGAAGCAAGTCTGTGTGGCCACGGTCCGTTCGGCCGCGCAACTCGACGTCGACAAACGCGCCCTTGCTCCGAGGGTAGGGGAGGGAATGGACCACCGGCGATCTCGGGTACGGAAATGATCAGACCGGACAGCGTGGTGTTGCCTGGAAACGGACGCGCTTTGCGTCTCGTTCGGCAAAGCTGGGTGTACGACCGCCCGCCAAAGGATCAAGGCTCTCGACTATCCTCTCTCGAACAACGTCGTGAGCCGACGACACAACGTGGTTCCGAACGAACGAGCAGCTTCACTGAGTAGCAACCGCCGATGGATTGTTCAATGTACGCGCGGCACGAGGCAGCACCTTCACGCCCATTGAGACCTGCACGACGGTCGCGGTCCCGCACTGCATTGCGGGATACGCCGGTAGGCGGCTTTCTCAAATTTTTGGTATGCTCGAAGGGTTCACGCGATGACACGATCATGGAGTGATCGAAGGGTCAAATGCGACACCTCGAGATGGTGAGCACGCCCCGCGGCGGGAACTTTGACTTCATGAGCCTGGCTCGATGAGGTGATATCAAGCATCATAAATAGGTGCGGCCACGGCCCAGCAATTCGGACTTCACGAGTCCCGTTGCTACGCATCGGAAACATCGACGCGATAGTGATCGCGAGCAACTGATCATGGCAGTTGCCTTAAGCGGGGCATCCAGGTTATATACTGGTACGCCATAATACGGCAGGGCGGATTCGTTCTCGTGCGGAACTTATACCTGGTTGGGCGAATTTAAACGAGGTGAGCCGATGAACGATGCACTGGCAGGGAATGCCATTCGGGTAGAGCGTCCGACAAAAACATTGAGGGAACTGGCGCTCGACAAGGTGCGGGACGCTATTGTCGACGGTTATTTCAGACCGGGTGATCGCCTTGTCGAGCGCGATCTGTGTGCGCGACTCGGTGTCAGTCGTACAATCGTCCGTGAGGTGCTGCGGCACCTCGAATCCGAGGGCCTCGTCGCGAACTTGCCTAACAAAGGGCCGATCGTCGCGCGTCTAGATCTGAATGAAGCGAAGCAGATCTACGAAATTCGCGGCGCCCTCGAAGGGATGGCCGCCCGACTTTGTGCGGAGCGAAACGACTCGACCGTTGTTGCAGCCCTTGAAGCGTCCTTGGAAGGCATCCGCCAGAGCTATGCTGCTAAGGATATGCCCGCGGTTCTCAATCACACTTCCGCATTCTACCAGACGCTTTTTACCAAGGTCGATCGCCACGTTGCCTGGGGCGTCGTCAGCCTGCTGACCGTCCGGATCAACCATCTTCGTTCCATGACGATCAAGACTAGAAATCGAGACGTCGAAGGACCGGCACAGATGGAAAGGATCGTTGAGGCCATCCGAAAAGGCGACGGCGAAGCGGCTTACACGGCTGCCCTTGATCATGTCGCCAGAGCTTCCGTCATCGCGGAGGCCGTACTCTCAGCGCAGCAGACGGGCGACTGACGAGGTTACGACTATGATCGGCGACGAAGGCTGACTCTACCCACCTCAGACTGGCTCTCAGATCTGCTCGTTGGCCATGAGCCAACTGGCGCCTCCTTTCTTCTGATTGCAGTCGTTGGGTAATCCAAAGCGTTTGTGCAGCATGATGTGGCGGTCATTGCTCGATGGAACATCCTTCGGGTTGTGCCGCCGCCTGAACACCATCCCTGAACGCCTCAGAATCGCCGCTTAACGTGGCCGCTGCTGACGTGCTCGGGTTTGCGCACGATGCGCATCCCCCGCATTCCGCTGCAAAAAACCGACCGCGATCAACGCGCTCGGTTTGCGTTCGCCCTCAATCGCAAATTTTTTCCTACCAAAATCGGGCACTTGGCCGGAATTCGGGCTTTGCGTTGAAGAGCCACTTGACTGTGTTATATGATGGCATACCATAAGACCAATAGCTCACAGGAAGGATGTCCTATGCCCGTTCAGATCCGCAAGACGCTGCTCCAGATGGAAACGACCCTAATCGAGGGCGGGAAAGCCGCCCCTCAGCCGTTAAAGCTGTTTTCGGCGGTGGCGGTGTTGAAAAATCCGTGGGCTGGGCACGGCTTCGTCGAGGATCTGAGGCCGGAGATTCACAGAGCGGCACCGGTACTGGGCGAGCTTTTAACTAGGATGATTATCGATGCCGTTGGCTCCGCCGAGGCGGTTGAAGCTTATGGGAAAGCCGCCGTGGTCGGGATCGATGGCGAAATCGAGCATGCCTCGGCGCTCATCCATACCTTGCGTTTCGGCAATCATTATCGCCAAGCGGTTGGCGCCAAATCATACCTGGCCTTCTGCAATACGCGCGGCCCTGCCAATGCCCCCATCATGATCCCCCTGATGGACAAGAACGACGAGGGGCGCCGTTCGCACTACCTGACAATCCAGACCGCAGTACCCGATGCCCCAGCCGCCGATGAAATCGTGGTGGCTCTTGGCGCCTCGACTGGCGGACGTCCTCATCACCGGATCGGCGACCGTTACGAGGATTTGAAGGAGCTTGGGCAAGATGTCACCAATCCGGCCGGTGTCTGAGCGGCGGTGGACACCTCGATGCAAACGGTTACATCACACACATCCGGGGAGGGCGGCGCCTCCCTTCCGCGCAAGACCACTGCGCGCGGCACCGCCTACTTCGAAGCCGGCGATGGAGAGACGTTAATCCTCATTCACGGCGTCGGCATGCGCCTCGAGGCTTGGGCGCCCCAAATCGAGGCTTTCGCAAAAACCCACCGGGTTTTCGCATTAGACATGCCGGGGCATGGCGCAAGCGAAAAAATCCCAGCGGGCAGCACGTTGCGGGACTACGTTGCTTGGTTTGGCTGCTTCCTGGAAGACCTGAGCATCGCACGGGCGAGTATCGCCGGACATTCGATGGGTGCACTTATTTCCGGAGGCGCGGTGGCAACTTTTTCCGACCGGATCACTCGTGTCGCTTACCTCAACGGCGTTTATCGCCGCGACGCCGCGGCGAAAGCTGCAGTCCTGGCGCGCGCTGAAGCTATCCGTGAAAACGGGGTCGACGCGGAAGGGCCTTTGGAGCGGTGGTTCGGCGAGGATCCGGAGAGCCAACGTGCTCGAGAGCTAACACGAACATGGTTGGAGATGGTCGATCCGGAAGGATACGCGATTGCCTATGCCGCCTTTGCGGGGGGCGATGAGATCTATGCAGACTGCTGGCCGTCCGTCGAATGCCCGGCTCTCTTCCTAACGGGCTCGGGAGATCCGAATTCGACACCGGAAATGGCCAAACAGATGGCGTCTGTGACGCCAAAGGGATGGGCACGCATTGTCGATGGTCACAGACATATGGTCAATCTAACCGCCCCCGAGATCGTCAACGCGTTGATGTCCGAATGGCTGACTTCCAGGGAGAAACCGAGATGACTGCGGAAGTTTTCGACCCGAGAGCCTTGCGAGACGCGTTCGGCGCATTTGCAACCGGAGTGACGGTGGTGACGGCGAGCGATGCGGCAGGCAAGCCAATCGGCTTTACGGCCAATTCCTTTACCTCTGTCTCATTGGATCCGCCGCTGCTGCTCGTTTGCCTTGCCAAGAGCTCGCGCAATTATGATTCGATGACTTCGGCAGGGCGTTTCGCCATCAACGTCTTGTCCGAAACGCAAAAAGACGTCTCGAATACATTTGCCCGCCCCGTGGAGGATCGGTTTGCAACGGTCGATTGGCGGCTTGGCCGGGACGGCTGCCCGATATTCTCAGATGTGGCGGCCTGGTTCGAGTGTTCGATGCAGGACATCATCGAGGCGGGCGATCATGTCATCATAATCGGTCGCGTTACCGCCTTCGAAAACAGCGGCCTCAATGGCCTGGGTTACGCCCGGGGCGGCTACTTCACGCCGAGGTTGGCAGGAAAGGCGGTTTCCGCTGCCGTTGAGGGAGAAATTCGTCTCGGTGCGGTGCTCGAACAGCAGGGCGCGGTATTTCTGGCAGGCAATGAAACCCTGTCGCTTCCGAATTGCACCGTCGAAGGCGGCGATCCTGCGCGCACGCTCGCCGCCTATCTCGAACAACTGACCGGGCTGAACGTCACCATCGGATTTCTCTACTCGGTTTACGAGGACAAGAGCGATGGTCGTCAAAACATCGTTTACCACGCGCTTGCCAGCGACGGTGCACCACGACAAGGCCGGTTTCTCAGGCCGGCGGAGCTCGCTGCGGCCAAGTTCAGCAGCAGTGCGACCGCCGATATCATCAATCGTTTCGTACTCGAAAGCTCTATCGGCAATTTCGGCATGTATTTCGGCGACGAGACCGGCGGCACGGTCCATCCGATCGCGAAGAAGGACGTACACTCATGAAATTCTCACTCTTCGTTCACATGGAGCGCCTGGATGCTTCGCAAGACCACAGGACGCTTTACGAAGAATTCATCAAGCTGTGCGAAGTCGCCGACAAAGGCGGCATGCACGCGATCTGGACCGGTGAACATCATGGAATGGAGTTCACCATTGCGCCGAATCCCTTCATAACGATTGCCGACCTTGCCCGCCGCACTAAGACCGTGCGGCTTGGAACCGGCACGGTGATCGCGCCCTTCTGGCATCCGATCAAGCTCGCGGGAGAAGCCGCAATGACGGATCTGATCTGCGAGGGTCGCCTCGACATCGGAATTGCCCGCGGCGCCTATTCCTTCGAGTACGAGCGGCTGCTGCCGGGCCTCGACGCCTGGAGCGCTGGGCAGCGCATGCGCGAACTCATTCCGGCGGTGAAGGGGATCTGGGCGGGTGATTACGCCCACGACGGCGAGTTCTTCAAGTTTCCGGCCACGACCTCGTCACCGAAGCCGCTGCAGAAGCCCCATCCGCCGATATGGGTTGCTGCGCGCGACCCCAACTCGCACGAGTTTGCCGTTTCGAACGGCTGCAATGTGCAGGTGACGCCACTCTGGCAGGACGACGAGGAGGTTCGGAGCCTGATGGGACGGTTCAACGACGCCTGCGCCAAGGATCCAGAGGTCCCGCGCCCGAAGATCATGCTGCTGCGGCACACCTATGTCGGCTCCGACGAGGCGGATATCGCGCAGGCAGCTCATGAGATGAGCGTATACTACAATTACTTCTTCGCCTGGTTCAAGAACGAAAGACCGATCAGACAAGGCCTCATTGATCGGATTCCGGACGAGGAAATTGCCGCCAATGCCATGCTCTCAGGCGAGGCAATGCGACGCAACAACGTCGTCGGCGCAGCCGACGAGGTCATCGCCCGCATCAAGAGCTACGAGGCAATGGGATATGACGAATATTCCTTCTGGATAGACACAGGCATGACCTTCGAGCGCAAGAAGGCTTCGCTCGAACGCTTCATCGCCGATGTCATGCCAGCATTTGCGGAGTAGGGCACATGCAGCGCTTCCAGTGTTACATCAACGGTGAATTCGCAGACGGCGAAGCCCGCTTCGAAAGCATCGATCCCACCACCGGCCGTGCCTGGGCAGAGATGCCAGAGGCACGGGAAGCGGACGTCAATCGTGCCGTCGAGGCTGCACGTATCGCCCTTCACGACCAGTCATGGTCCACACTGACGGCCACGCAGAGAGGCAAGCTCCTCTACAAGCTTGCCGATCTCGTCGCTGAGAATGCCGGAAGACTTGCCGAGCTGGAGACCCGCGACACGGGCAAGATCATCCGCGAGACCTCGTCGCAGATCGCCTATGTCGCCGACTACTATCGCTACTACGCCGGGATCGCCGACAAGATTGAGGGCTCCTATCTGCCGATCGACAAGCCCGACATGGATGTCTGGCTGCGCCGCGAGCCGATCGGCGTCGTGGCCATGGTCGTGCCGTGGAACAGCCAGCTTTTCCTTTCGGCCGTAAAGATCGGTCCGGCACTGGCGGCCGGCTGCACCATGGTGGTGAAGGCCTCGGAGGACGGGCCGGCGCCGCTTCTCGAATTTGCCCGGCTGGTGCATGCGGCGGGTTTTCCCGCCGGTGTCGTCAACATCGTCACCGGCTTCGGCCCATCATGCGGCGCGGCGCTCAGCCGCCATCCGCAGGTCGATCACATAGCCTTCACTGGCGGGCCGGAGACGGCGCGCCATATAGTCCGCAATTCAGCGGAAAATCTCGCCTCGACCTCGCTCGAGCTCGGCGGCAAATCGCCCTTTATCGTCTTTGCCGACGCAGATCTTGAAAGTGCGGCCAATGCCCAGATCGCCGGGATCTTTGCCGCGACCGGGCAGAGCTGCGTGGCCGGCTCACGGCTGATCGTCGAAAAAAGTGTCAAGGACCGCTTCTTGCAGATCCTAAAGGCCAAGGCAGAGACAATTCGCATCGGCAGCCCGCTCGAGATGTCGACGGAGGTGGGACCGCTCGCGACGGAGCGCCAGTGCAACCACGTCAAGGCCCTTATCGCACGCTCGCTGGCTGCTGGCGCGAAGCTGGTGACCGGAGGCACAGCGCCGGAGGGCACCGGGTTCTATTATCGCCCGACCATTCTCGATTGCGACGGCAGCGCATCGCCGTCCCTCGAGAACGAATTCTTCGGTCCTGTGCTCTCGGTTCTGTCTTTCGAGACAGAAGCTGAAGCTCTCCATCTCGCCAACGGCTCCCGCTTCGGCCTTGCAGCCGGGGTCTTTACGCAGAATCTCACCCGAGCGCACCGCCTCATGAAGGGAATTCGCGCGGGAATCGTCTGGGTCAATACCTATCGGGCGGTCTCCCCGGTCGCGCCCTTCGGCGGCTTCGGGCTCTCGGGTCACGGGCGTGAGGGCGGCCTGGAGGCGGCGCTCGACTATACCCGGAGCAAGACCGTTTGGCTCAGGACGTCGGACGATCCAATTCCTGATCCCTTCGTGATGCGGTGAGAGCGATGTTTTACGAGATCCGCACCTATCGGCTGAGGAATGGCGCGATCCCTACCTACCTGAAGGTGGTCGAGGAAGAAGGGATAGCCATCCAGAGGAAGCATCTCGGCGAACTTGTCGGCTACTTCTTCTCCGAAATCGGGCCGATCAACGAGATCGTCCATATCTGGGCTTATCCGAGCCTCGATGAGCGCGAGCGTCGGCGAGCCGCACTCATGAACGATGCGGCCTGGCGGGATTTTCTTCCCAAAATACGCGACCTGATAGAAGTCGCTGAAAATAAGATCATGAGGGCGGCACGATTTTCGCCGACAGGTGCCGTCGCGTCTTAGAACAACCAAGCAAAACCGGAACACGGAGCAAGGGAACATGAATAGGATATTTGTTTTGGCGGCCACTGCCGCGACGATTGCTACAGCGATGCCGGCGACGGCTGCCGATCTCGTCTTTTCGAGCTGGGGCGGCACGACACAGGACGCCCAGAAGGCTGCCTGGGCCGATAAGTTCACCGAAAAGACCGGCATTAACGTACTGCAGGACGGGCCGACCGATTACGGCAAGCTGAAGGCTATGGTCGAGGCGAATGCCGTCACCTGGGACGTCGTCGACGTCGAGGGCGATTACGCCGCTCAGGCCGGCAAAAAGGACCTCCTCGAGAAACTCGACTTCTCTATCATCGACAAGTCCAAGCTCGATCCGCGCTTCGTCACTGATTATTCGGTTGGCAGCTTCTATTATTCCTTCGTCATAGGTTGCAACAAGGATGCGGTCGATGCCTGCCCTAAGACCTGGGCGGACCTCTTCGACGCCCAGAAATTCCCAGGGATGCGCGCCTTCTACAAGTGGTCCGCGCCGGGTGTCATCGAGGCCGCCCTGCTTGCCGACGGTGTATCGCCCGATAAACTCTATCCGCTCGATCTGGATCGCGCTTTCAAGAAGCTCGACACGATTAAGTCCGACATCATCTGGTGGTCAGGCGGCGCGCAGTCGCAACAGCTCCTCGCCTCCGCCGAAGCGCCTTTCGGTAGCGTCTGGAACGGCCGCATGACGGCGCTCGCGCAAAGCGGCATCAATGTCGAGACTTCCTGGGAACAGAACATCACCGCCGCCGACGCTCTCGTAGTCCCCAAGGGCTCGAAGAACAAGGAAGCGGCGATGCAGTTCATAGCGCTCGCCACATCGCCAGAAGCTCAGGCCGACCTTGCAAAGATCACCGGATACGCGCCGATCAACCTGGATTCGCCTAAGATGATGGATCCGGAATTGGCAAAGACCCTGCCGGACGCGCAGACGGCAAGCCAAGTGAATGCGGACATGAACTACTGGGCCGAGAATCGCGATGCCATCGGCGAGCGCTGGTACGCCTGGCAGGCGAAGTAATCATTGGGAACGGCTGGAAGGACGTTGTGGCGTTCTTCCGGTCGCTCCGGCAGCCGGAAAGCGGCGCGCCTTGCGTTTAGGGAGGAGAAACAATGGTATCGCAGACCGAAACCGGGAGTGGGAGACCGAATTCGCCTGCACAGGTCCGGCGGCTGACCGACTTTGACCTGACATTGCCAGCCCTAGGGCTGCTGATCCTGTTCTTCGTCATGCCGGTCGCCATGCTGTTAACGCGTAGCGTCACAGAGCCGGTGCCGGGTCTCGGCAACTATGCCGAATTGCTGGGCTCATCAACCTACCTGCGAATATTCGCAAACACCTTCATCGTTTCTAGCCTCGTCACACTTGTATCGTTGCTGATCGGCTTTCCTGTCGCCTGGGCACTGGCCATCATGCCTAGCCGCGCGGCATCCATTGTGTTCGCCATTCTGCTTCTATCCATGTGGACGAACCTTCTTGCGCGTACTTACGCGTGGATGGTGTTGCTTCAGCGCACAGGTGTCATCAACAAGATGCTGCTTGGAATGGGGCTCATCGATACGCCGCTTCCGCTCGTCAACAATCTGACGGGAGTGACGATCGGCATGACCTACATCATGTTGCCCTTCATCATCCTGCCGCTCTATGGCGTCATCCGGAAGATCGATCCTGCCATCCTGCAGGCGGCTGCTCTTTGTGGCGCCAATCGCTGGCAGTCGCTCGTGCGCGTGCTGCTGCCGCTCGCAATGCCGGGCATGGCGGCAGGTGCGCTTATGGTCTTCGTGATGTCGCTCGGCTACTTCGTTACGCCGGCGCTGCTCGGCGGTACTTCGAACATGATGCTCGCGGAGCTCATCGCACAGTTCGTCCAGTCTCTCGTCAACTGGGGCATGGGCGGCGCCGCGGCCCTGGTGCTTCTGGTCGTCACCCTAGCGCTGTACGCCGTGCAGCTTCGTTTCTTCGGCACAAACCGGATGGGAGGGCGCTGACATGCTCCTGAATTTCGACCGTCTGGGCTGGTGGAAGCTCGTTCTCATCGGCATCACGTTGCTGACAACTGCCTTCCTGCTCCTCCCCATCCTATTCATAGCGGCACTCTCCTTCGGTTCGTCGCAATGGCTAATATTCCCGCCGCCCGGTTGGACGCTCAGGTGGTACCAGGAGCTACTCGAAGATCCCCGTTGGCTGGACTCCGCCTGGACGAGCTTCCGCATCGCAATCATCGTTACGGTGCTGTCGGTCCTTCTCGGTCTAGTCACTTCTTTCGGTCTGAACCGCGGGCGGTTCTTGTTTCGGGAAGCGTTGAAGGCGCTATTTCTGACGCCGATGATCCTGCCCGTCGTCGTGCTAGCCGTGGCGCTATACGCCTTCTTCCTGCAGATCGGTCTCAATGGAACCCTCACCGGCTTCGTCATTTCCCATCTGGTGCTGGCACTGCCGTTCTCAATCTTGTCGATCACAAATGCGCTCGAGGGCTTTGATAAATCGATTGAGGATGCCGCCGTTCTGTGCGGCGCTTCGCCTTTCGAAGCCAAAATCCGTGTGACGCTGCCGGCCATCAGCCACGGCGTCTTCTCAGCGGCAATATTTTCCTTCCTCACCTCTTGGGACGAAGTGGTCGTCGCGATTTTCATGGCGAGCCCGACGCTTCAGACGCTTCCCGTAAAGGTTTGGTCGACCTTGCGCCAGGATTTAACGCCGGTCGTTGCCGCCGCCTCCACGCTTCTCATCCTCTTGACAGTACTTTTGATGGTGCTCGTCGCCATCGTCCGTAAAGGATTAAAATCATGAATAGACCCTTCCTGCAGATTCGCGGCATCCGCAAGGAGTATGGCCCGGTGACGGCCGTGCAAGATGTTACTATCGATGTTGCACAGGGGGAATTCCTGACCTTTCTTGGCCCTTCGGGATCCGGAAAAAGCACGACGCTTTACATCCTGGCCGGCTTTGAGAACCCGACGCGCGGGGACATCTTGCTAAATGGCGAAACGCTGCTGGCGACGCCTTCGCACAAACGCAATATCGGCATGGTGTTCCAGCGCTACACGCTGTTTCCGCATCTTTCCGTCGGCGAGAATATCGCCTTTCCGCTAAAGGTCAGGCGTCTTCGGAAGGCGGAGATCGACGCCAAGGTGCGCGCGATGCTGAAGCTCGTCCGGTTGGAAGGCTTTGAGGACCGTAAGCCCGCGCAGATGTCCGGCGGCCAGCAGCAGCGTGTGGCCTTGGCCCGCGCACTCGCCTATGACCCGCCAGTGCTGCTGATGGATGAGCCGCTTTCTGCCCTCGACAAAAAGCTGCGCGAGGAGATCCAGCACGAAATCCGCCGGATCCACCAGCAGACGGAAGTCACAATCTTGTATGTCACGCATGACCAGGAGGAGGCACTTCGTCTTTCCGATCGCATTGCCGTTTTCTCAAAGGGCGTGATCGATCAGATCGGCACAGGGCCGGAACTATACGCCAACCCGGCCACTCGGTTCGTGGCCGAGTTTATCGGCGACAGCGATTTTCTCCCTTGCGACGTGGTCTCGACGGTCAATGGCCGAGCCGATATTGCTGTGTGCGGTTCCATGACCATTTCGAACATTCCGCTTCATGGGACTGCTTCTTCGGGGAGCAAAGCGGCGCTTATGCTGAGGCCGGAGCGGCTACTGTTGTCAAAGACGAAGTCAGACATCGGGTTGCCGGTCACGGTCAGCGATATCACCTTCCTCGGCAACAACGTCCATGTGGCCACGAAAACCCGCAAAGGCAACGACCTGTCCGTCCGCCTTCCCTTCGGTCATGAAGCGATCTCGGGACTCAATCGGGGAGATGCCGTTTGGCTCAGATTCGATGCCGGGTCGGCGCACGTTTTCGGTCAGTGAAATAGCCGCTATTTGTGGGACGCCGGGCGATGGAACAGTAGCGGCCCGGAAACAAGGCGACGCACCAGGAGACCTACGCATGACGATTTCGGAAACACTGCTCGTCAAACTGAAGGATCCCAGCCTCGCTGTCGATAAGGGTTTGATCGGCGCCGAATGGCTTGACAGAAGCGACAGCGGCAAGACGTTCGATGTCAGCAATCCGGCGACCGGCGAGGTCATCGCCATCTTGCCCGACATGAGTCGGTCCGAAACCGCACGTGCGATCGATGCGGCCCACGCGGCGCAAAGGGCATGGGCGGAGAAGACGGGCAAGGAACGCGCCGCGGTGCTGCGCAACCTGTACGACCTCGTGATTGCCAATGCCGAAGACCTCGCCACCATCCTGACGATGGAAATGGGTAAGCCGCTTACGGAGGCGAAGGGCGAGATTCTCTACGGCGCGTCTTACGTCGAGTGGTTTGGCGAGGAGGCGAAGCGTGTCTACGGCGACACGATTCCGGGCCACCAGCCGGACAAGCGCATCATCGTCCTCAAACAGCCGATCGGGGTCGTGGCGGCGATCACGCCGTGGAATTTTCCGAATGCGATGCTCGCCCGAAAACTGGCGCCTGCCGCTGCCGCAGGCTGCGCAGTGGTTTCGAAGCCTGCCGCGGAGACGCCGCTGTCGGCACTGGCGATAGCCTTGCTCGCAGAGCGCGCCGGCCTGCCTGCCGGAGTCTTCAACGTTATCCTGTCGACCGATTCCGCGGAAGTTGGCAAGGAAATGTGTGCCAATGACAAGGTTCGCAAGCTGACCTTCACCGGCTCCACCAATGTCGGCAAAATATTGATGCGCCAGGGCGCCGACCAGATCATGAAGCTGGGCTTGGAACTCGGAGGCAACGCGCCGTTCATCGTCTTTGACGACGCCGATCTCGACGCCGCTGTCGAAGGCGCCATGGTCGCCAAGTACCGCAACAACGGGCAGACCTGCGTCTGCGCCAATAGGCTTTTCGTGCAGGCCGGAATTTACGACGCCTTTGCCGCGAGGCTGACTGCCAAGGTTAGCGAGATGACGATCGGCGACGGGTTTGAGCCGGACGTCGACGCTGGCCCGCTGATCTCGGAAAAGGCTCTCGCCAAGGTCGAGGAACATATCCGGGACGCCGTGACGAAGGGTGCCGATCTGGTTCTGGGCGGCAATGCGCGGGGCGGTTTGTTTTTCGAGCCGACCGTCCTGACCGGAGCCACCATGGACATGAAGATTGCTCGCGAGGAGACGTTCGGTCCCGTCGCGCCGCTCTTCAAGTTCGAGACCGAGAATGAAGTTGTCAGTATGGCCAACAACACCGAGTTCGGCTTAGCATCCTATTTTTACTCCAAGGATGTGAGTAAGGTATTCCGCGTGGCGGAAGCGCTAGAATACGGCATGGTGGGCATCAATACAGGCCTGATCTCTACGGAAGTAGCTCCCTTCGGCGGTGTCAAGCAGTCGGGGCAAGGCCGCGAAGGCTCCAAATACGGCATCGATGACTATGTGGAAACCAAGTATCTTTGCCTCAGTATTTGAGCGCGCGACGAGCGAATTGCTGGTGAGGGTCCGTTACAACGTACTGGCAATGTTCCCGGTGTATGCTTCGAATGTCGCGTATCGCATCTATTGGAGGGCTGACAGCGCCAGAACGCTTAAAGCAGCCTCAGGCTGTGTTGACTGCTTTGTATCGCTCGAAGGACTGCCTCTGTCCGCGTGGTCTGCCATGTAGACGTGTCCGATAGTGCCGCTGCTCCAAGCGGCGATGATAAGGCATCATCAAAGCCTGGATCAAACACCCAAACATCAATTATCCGTAAAGCAGGATTCTAGGGTCCGGACCCAATAAGTGGGTTTCCTTGCGCACTGCGACGTGATTCACTCGCCTCAGCGAGGAGGCGGTTGCATGTCTGATTTCTTTTGGTTTTCCGACGCGCAGTGGGAGCGGATAGAGCCGCTTTTGCCGACAGATGTGCGAGGCAAGCCGCGCGTGGATGACCGCCGGGTCTTGAGCGGGATCGTCCATGCGCTGCGCTGTGGTGGCCGCTGGGCGGATTGCGCAGATGTCTATGGACCGAAGAAGACACTCTACAACCGCTTCGTCCGCTGGTCCGAACGCGGCATCTGGGAAGGCATCTTCAGTGCGCTCGCAGGGGCCGATGATGCGCCGGATCGACTGTTCATCGACAGCAGTTGCATCAAGGTCCACCGCTGTGCGGGTGGAGGAAAAGATCCCATGATGAGTGGTGGACAGCGGCCTGTGGGAGATCAGAGTCGGTTTGCTACCAACCACTCTGGAGGGACTTGCCATGACAGCAGAACCAGCCTCGCCACTTGCCGCTATCCGAGTTGATCTTGGCGCGATTTTCATCTCGTTGGAACTGTCGAAGTCGACGTGGCTGGTGACGTCGCTATCGCCTGGCAGCGAGAAGATGTCGCGTCATTCGGTACCCGGCGGCGACCTGCCTGCATTGCTGGCATGCTTGAACCTCTTGCGCGAGAAGGCGCAGGTGCGGGAGGGCAGGCTCTACCCCGTGGTTGTCATCCAGGAGGCGGGGCTCGATGGTTTCTGGATACACCGCGCGCTCGAAGCGGAAGGCTGGATCACGAGCCATGTCGTCGATGCCGCATCGGTCGCGGTGTCGCGCCGGCAGCGCCGGGCGAAGACCGACCGCATCGATGGGGAGACTCTGGTTCGCACGCTGATGGCGTGGATGCGCGGTGAACCGCGGGTCTGCTCGATGGTGCGTGTGCCGACGCTTGAAGAGGAGGACCAGCGTCGGATCGGCCGGGAGCGCAAAGCTCTGATCGAGGAGCGCAAAAGGCACGTCAACCGGATCAAAGGCCTGCTCTTCAGCATTGGCGTCCGAGGTTATGAGCCGACGCGTCGCGACCGGCGTGAACGCTTGGAGGAATTGCGGACGGGAGATGGCCGGCTGCTGCCTGCCCATCTGACGGCGCAGCTCAGTCGTGAACTCGATCGGCTCGAATTGGTGAACGAGCAGATCAAAGCCGTCGAAGCCGAGCGCGATGCGCAGTGTGCCGCGGCGGATAGTACCGCGCCACAGGCGATGCTCAAAGGCATCAAGGGCATTGGCGCGGAGATTGCAAACATCCTGACTTGCGAAGGGCTGTTCCGCCAGTTCGACAACCGACGCCAGATCGCAGCCTATGCCGGGCTCGCACCTTCGCCGTGGCGAAGCGGCTCAATCGATCGCGAGCAAGGCGTCTCGAAGGCAGGCAATCCGAGGCTGCGCACGATGATGATCCAGCTGGCCTGGCTCTGGCTGCGCCATCAGCCGGACTCGGCCCTGACGCGCTGGTTCCATGAACGCGTCAGCCACAGCGGCGGGCGCGGCAAGAAGATTGCGATCGTGGCCTTGGCGCGCAAACTGCTCGTCGCCTTGTGGAAGTATGCCACGAGCGGCGTCGAGATTGAGGGAGCCGTTATGACCAAGGCCTGAGCACATCCCTTGACCGTAACTCAACCCAATCCTCGGGCCTGAGCAGGCCTGACGGATCCAGGCGAACGGACCGAAGCCCCCCATGGCTTCTATCGCCGGTTAAAAGAATGGTTCCGTTCTCCTGAGCCCAACCCCCGAATGCGGGATTATGGTGCAGCCGTCCTGAGCGGCGACCGGATATGAGGTGGTACAGGTAAGGCTCGCCATGCCGGTACTGAGAAATGGGCGCAACTGGATACCGTCGATCGCGCAGAAAGGACTACAAAATGGTCGCATCCCCTTGACCTACAACTCATCATATGAGGGGGGCCTTGGCTCATGGTATCGGCCGCACCAAAGGTGGACGGAACACCAAGCTCCATGCTGTCTGCGATGCCAAAGGCCGCCCTCACGTCCTGCTCCTGACGCCCGGCAACGTCCACGATTGCAAGGTGGCAAGGCTCTGTATCGAAGCTCTGCCACCCTCCGCCGAACTCGTCGCCGACAAAGGCTATGACAGCCAGGCTCTGCGCGAGTGGCTCGACGAGCGTGGTACCCAAGCCGTCATCCCGCCGCGCAAGAACCGCAAAATCCAATATGAATACGACAAGGCCATCTACAAGCAGCGCAACGTCATCGAGCGCATGTTCTGTCGCCTCAAGGACTGGCGTCGCCTCGCGACCCGCTTCGACCGCAACATCAAAAACTTCATGGGGGCAATCGCACTCGCAGCCGCCGTCATCTGGTGGTTGTGAGTCCGGACCCTAGCTATCTGAAAAAAGGCTATAAGCTTTATTTGGTCACTCCTTCGGCCTGGCACGACTTTTGCAAGATCACCCAGTGGTGCCCCTACTGTGCGCATTCATTTGTCCCGAACAACCGAACTCGTTTAAACAACAAAGGAAGCAAGATGGCAGCTCTGCGTCAGATCGCGTTCGACGGTAAGGGGATATCCGCAATCTCCAAAATGCACTCGCCCTAACTGGACACGGGTCGGCAATATTGACGGGAGCATCGCGTTAGCATGGCCTTTTCCCCAGCCTTCATTTAATGCAGTCGCATTCGCTGACTATGACGCCGCAGCTGATGCAGTCAATCCAGCTGCTTCAGATAGGTCATCTGGAACTCAGCGGTGCTCTCGGACGACGACATCGTCGACGTCCTCAAGAAGACAGGTGTCGATATCGGCGGGCGCACGGTCGCAAAATATCGCGGAGCGATGAACATCCAGCCTCTGTCCAAGGCCGCCGCGAGAAGCGTGCACTGCCGAGGGCCACGGGACTCTGAGGGATGCTGGCCCGCAAGTACGCTCGAGCAGGCGGGTCCGGTGGCTCCTGGAGCGAGATCGCGACATCAGCCGCCCGGTTTTTGGGCCGCTCTCTTTTGTTCCCCCCGTGGCGGGAATGCACTCACGTTCACAGCAGCTAAGCATATGCGGCAGAAATTCTGTCGTTCCCGATCGCGAGGAAGGCGCAAAAAGAAGCCGCTACCCAGAGCAGACCGTACAGCGTCATCGCGGCCACTCGGCGTGTCGTCGCCCAGTCACAAGGGCTTCCACGCAAGGCGGCAATTCGTTGAGCGATTTCTGGCGCGTGACGACCGCCCACACGACACTGTCCGGTGCCCTTGTCGGCTCCTCGACACAGATTGTTCCTTCAACCATGTGGTCAATTTCCAGATCTAACTATCTGAAAGAAAGTCAGAAGCTTTATTTTAGACACTCCTGCGGCCTGGCACGACTTTTGCACGATCACCCCTGGGCGCGCATGCTGTTGCGCATTCATGTGTCCGAACAACCGAAATAGTTTAAACAACAAAGGAAGCAAGATGGCAGCTCTGCGTCAGATCGCGTTCTACGGTAAGGGGGGTATCGGCAAGTCCACGACCTCCCAAAATACACTCGCCGCGCTTGTCGACCTGGGGCAAAAGATCCTTATTGTCGGCTGCGATCCGAAAGCGGACTCCACGCGCCTCATCCTGAACGCAAAGGCACAGGACACCGTACTGCATCTTGCGGCAACCGAAGGTTCGGTCGAAGACCTCGAACTCGAGGACGTGCTCAAAGTTGGTTACAGAGGCATCAAGTGCGTGGAGTCCGGTGGCCCAGAGCCGGGCGTTGGCTGCGCCGGACGCGGCGTCATCACCTCGATCAACTTCCTGGAAGAGAACGGCGCCTATAACGATGTCGACTACGTTTCATACGACGTGCTAGGGGACGTCGTATGCGGCGGCTTTGCGATGCCCATTCGCGAAAACAAGGCTCAGGAGATCTACATCGTCATGTCCGGTGAGATGATGGCGCTCTATGCCGCCAACAACATCGCCAAGGGTATCCTGAAATACGCCCATGCGGGCGGCGTGCGGCTAGGGGGCTTGATTTGCAACGAGCGCCAGACCGACCGGGAACTCGACCTCGCCGAGGCACTGGCCGCCAGGCTCAATTCCAAGCTCATCCACTTCGTGCCGCGCGACAATATCGTTCAGCACGCAGAGCTCAGAAAGATGACAGTGATCCAATATGCGCCGGACTCCAAGCAAGCCGGGGAATATCGCGCCCTGGCTGAAAAGATCCATGCAAATTCCGGCCGAGGCACCGTCCCTACACCGATCACTATGGAGGAACTAGAGGACATGCTGCTCGACTTTGGAATCATGAAGAGCGACGAGCAGATGCTTGCCGAACTCCATGCCAAGGAAGCCAAGGTAATAGCCCCCCACTGAATCGCCGCCGAGAGGGTGGCGCAGCTGGACGCGGCGTGCCATTCCACAAACGGCGCCATTGATGAGGTGTCACCTGGATCGTGAAATGGGCAGGCCCAAATGAGCCTCGACTATGAGAATGACGATGCTTTGCACGAGAAGCTTATCGAAGAAGTGCTATCCCACTATCCAGACAAGGCGGCGAAGCGCCGTAAAAAGCACCTGAGTGTCGCAAAGAACAAGCAGGAGACCGCCGAGGAAGGACAGGTGGTTTCCGAGTGCGACGTAAAGTCGAACATCAAGTCGATCCCGGGCGTAATGACGATCCGCGGCTGCGCCTATGCCGGTTCCAAAGGCGTTGTTTGGGGTCCGATAAAGGACATGGTGCACATTTCGCACGGCCCGGTCGGTTGTGGCCAATATTCCTGGTCACAGCGCCGCAACTATTACGTCGGTACGACGGGCATCGACGCCTTCGTGACGATGCAGTTTACCTCCGACTTTCAGGAGAAGGACATCGTTTTCGGTGGTGACAAGAAACTAGAAAAGATCATCGACGAGATCGAGGAACTGTTTCCGCTCAACAACGGTGTCACCGTGCAATCGGAATGTCCCATCGGCTTGATTGGTGACGACATCGAGGCGGTTTCGCGAAAGAAGGCTGAGGAGTACAACACAACAATCGTGCCGGTGCGTTGCGAAGGCTTCCGCGGTGTATCGCAGTCCCTTGGACATCACATTGCTAACGACGCGATACGCGACTGGGTTTTCGACACGACCGAAGTCGCGTACGAAGCTGGTCGATACGACGTTAACGTGATCGGTGACTACAATATCGGCGGTGACGCCTGGGCATCGCGCATCCTGCTCGAGGAGATCGGGCTGCACGTGGTCGGCAACTGGTCGGGGGACGCCACACTCGCGGAGATAGAGCGCGCGCCGACGGCAAAGCTAAATCTTATCCACTGCTACCGGTCGATGAATTACATCTGCCGGCACATGGAGGAAAAGTATGGTGTGCCTTGGATGGAGTACAATTTCTTTGGTCCATCCCAGATCGAAGCCTCATTGCGCCAGATAGCGAAACATTTTGGACCGGAAATCGAGGAAAGGGCCGAGAGGGTAATCGCCTGGTACAGCGCCCTGACCTATGCTGTGATCGACAAGTACTGGCCGCGCCTTCGGGGCAAAAGGGTAATGCTTTACGTCGGCGGCTTGCGCCCACGTCACGTCATTACTGCCTATGAGGACCTCGGCATGGAGATCGTAGGGACCGGCTACGAATTCGCCCACAACGACGACTATCAGCGCACTGGTCACTACGTGAAGGAGGGCACGCTGATCTACGACGATGTCACCGGCTATGAACTCGAAAAGTTCATCGAGAGGATTCGCCCCGATCTCGTCGGCTCCGGCATCAAAGAAAAATACTCGGTGCAAAAGATGGGCATCCCATTCCGTCAGATGCACTCTTGGGATTATTCCGGACCGTATCACGGCTATGATGGCTTCGCCATCTTCGCCCGCGACATGGACCTTGCGGTCAATAATCCGGTCTGGGACCTCTACGACGCGCCCTGGCAGAAGGCGGCAATGCTTGCGGCATCAGGCGCCGCTGAATGAGAGTCCGATCTCTCCCCCGCGAGAGATCAGCAACGTCTCGAACGTCTCTGTGCCGCCGTAAGACGATGCCGATATGGAAGAGGTTACCACATGCCGCAGTCCGCCGAGAAAGTGCTCGACCATGCTCCCCTTTTCCGCGAGCCGGAATATAGGAAAATGCTGGCCGAAAAGAAGCGAAACTTCGAACGACCATACCCGGATCGGACCGTCACTGATCAACGCGAATTCACCAAAACCTGGCATTATCGCGAAATAAATCTCGCCCGCGAAGCGCTCGTCGTGAACCCGGCCAAGGCCTGTCAGCCGCTTGGCGCGGTTTATGCGGCGGCCGGGTTTGAGCGGACAATGTCGTTTGTACATGGCAGTCAAGGGTGCGTTGCCTATTACCGTTCGCACCTGTCGCGCCATTTCAAGGAGCCGTCGTCCGCGGTCTCATCTTCGATGACAGAAGACGCTGCGGTATTTGGCGGCTTGAAGAACATGGTCGATGGCTTAGCCAATACTTATAAGCTCTACGATCCGAAGATGATCGCCGTGTCGACCACGTGCATGGCGGAGGTCATTGGTGACGACTTGCACGGCTTCGTTGAAAATGCCAAGGACGAAGGCGCCGTCCCCCATGATTTCGATGTCCCTTTTGCGCACACGCCGGCATTGGTCGGCAGCCATGTCGATGGTTATGACAGCATGGTTAAAGGCGTGCTGGAGAATTTCTGGAAGGGCGAGCAGCGCACTGTAAAACCTGGCTCGATCAACATCATCCCGGGCTTCGATGGATTCTGCGTCGGGAACAATCGCGAGTTGAAGCGCCTGCTCAATTTGATGGGTGTTTCCTATACGTTCATCCAAGATGCCTCCGACCAATTTGATACGCCCTCGGATGGTGAGTTCCGCATGTATGACGGAGGCACCAAGATCGAGGACGTGAGAGCGGCACTGAATGCCGAGGCGACAGTGTCACTGCAGCAATACAATACTCGCAGAACACTGGAATATTGCAAAGCGGCCGGACAGGCGACGGTGTCCTTTCACTATCCTCTCGGTGTCAAGGCGACAGACGAGTTCCTGGTGAAAGTATCGGAGATCTCCGGCAGGGAAATCCCCGAGGCAATCCGCCTGGAGCGCGGCCGGCTTGTCGACGCGATGGCGGACAGCCAGTCTTGGCTGCACGGTAAGAAATACGCGATCTACGGCGACCCCGACTTCGTATACGCCGTAGCGCGATTCACCATGGAGACTGGAGGGGAGCCAACCCACTGCCTAGCAACCAACGGCACCCCAGCCTGGGAAGCTGAGATGAAAAAGCTGCTCGCATCCTCGCCCCTGGGCAATGATGCACAGGTTTGGACGAACAAGGATCTCTGGGCAATGCGCTCACTCCTTTTCACCGAGCCGGTGGACCTGCTGATCGGCAATTCCTATGGCAAGTATCTGGAGCGCGATACCGGCACGCCGCTGATCCGGCTGATGTTTCCGATTTTCGACCGGCACCACCATCACCGTTTTCCCCTGATGGGCTATCAAGGTGGACTGCGTGTGTTGACGACGATCCTCGATAAGATCTTCGACCGACTCGATCGTGAGACGATGCAGGTGGGAGTGACGGACTATTCTTATGACCTTACTCGCTACAGCGTAAACTCATAAAATTTCTTGGCATTTATCGGCCGCCGTGATTCAAGGCTTCGAAATAGGGAAGCATTTGATGACGCGTCGTCGCTACGAACTGACTGACCACGAATGGTCGATCATATCGCCGTTGTTGCCCAACAAGCCACGCGGTGTTGCCCGCGTTGATGATCGGCGGGTATTGAATGGCATCCTCTGGCGGTTTCGAACGGGCTCGCCTTGGGCGGAAGTTCCGGAACGCTATGGCCCGCCGACGACCTGTTACAACCGCTTCGTCCGCTGGCGCAAAGCCGGGGTATGGGATCGGCTTCTTGAAGCGGTGTCCAAGGCCTACGATGGCGACATCGTCATGATCGACTCGACCTGTGTCCGCGTTCACCAGCACGCGGCCACGGGAAAAAAGGGGATGGAGACGATGGTGGCATGGGACGTTCCCGCGGCGGGCTTACGAGCAAAATCCACGCGCTCGTCGATGCCGAAGGTCGCCCCGTCAATCTGCGTCTGACTGGTGGACAGATCGCCGATTGTGCCGAAGCCGACGCGCTGACGGATGAGCTTGGCGAGGGGGACATCCTGCTGGCCGACAAGGGTTATGACACGAATGCGATTCGGGCCAAGGCCGCCGAGCGAAAGGCCTGGGCCAACATCCCGCCGAAGAGTAATCGCAAGGGCTCTTTCGTGTTTTCGCGCTGGGTCTATCGGCAACGCAATCTCGTGGAACGGTTCTTCAACAGGATCAAGCAGTTCCGAGGCATCGCAACCCGATATGACAAGCGCCCGGAAAACTACCTCGCCGCCGTAAAGCTCGTCGCAACAAGAATATGGTGCCAAAGTTTATGAGTCGACGCCGTAGAGCAGCGGACGGCCAAAGCCGGCGGCCTTCTGATTGCCTCGGAGGCCAGCGCCATGCCCTCGCTCAGTGCTAAAAATCAGGCCTTCTTCAACGAACCTGCCTGCGAAAGAAACCGCAGCAAGGACTTTGAGGTGCGAAAGAAGGGTTGTTCGCAGCCGCCGATGCCGGGAGCGGCAGCCGGCGGCTGCGCATTTGACGGGGCAAAGGTGGCACTGCAGCCGATCACCAACGTCGCACATCTGATCCATGCACCGCTCGCCTGTGAGGGCAACTCCTGGGACAATCGCGGCACGGCTTCTTCGAGTCACATGCTGTGGCGCACAAGCTTTACCACTGATGTTACCGAATTAGACGTGGTGATGGGGCATAGCGAGCGAAAGCTCTTCAAAGCAATCCGCGAGATCAACGAGGCGTATGCCCCGGCGGCGGTCTTCGTCTATGCGACCTGCGTTACGGCACTGATTGGCGACGACATAGACGCGGTGTGCAGGCGTGCGGCGGAAAAGTTCGGCTTGCCGGTCGTGCCGGTCAATGCGCCGGGCTTCGTCGGCTCAAAGAACCTGGGCAACAAACTGGCGGGGGAAGCCTTGCTCGATCATGTCATCGGGACCGTAGAGCCCGATGATGCCCGGCCTAGCGACATCAATATCCTTGGCGAATTCAACCTCTCCGGTGAATTCTGGCAGGTAAGGCCGCTGTTGGACAAGCTTGGTGTCCGCGTCCGCGCCTGTATTCCAGGCGACTCGCGCTATCTCGATATTGCCACAGCGCACCGAGCACGCGCAGCTATGATGGTGTGCTCAACGGCGCTCATCAATCTCGCACGCAAGATGCAGGAGCGCTGGGACATTCCCTTTTTCGAGGGCTCTTTCTATGGCATCACCGACACTTCGGAAGCACTCAGGCAGATCGCTGGACTGCTTGTAAGGCAAGGGGCCGGTCCGGACCTAATCAGTCGCACCGAAGCACTGATTGTAGAAGAAGAGGCAAGGGCGTGGAGGAGACTTGAGGTCTATCGACCTCGGCTGCAAGGCAAGCGCGTGCTTCTCAATACCGGGGGGGTGAAATCCTGGTCCGTCGCACATGCGCTGATGGAGATCGGCATGGAAATCGTCGGTACGTCAATTAAGAAATCGACGGACAATGATAAGGAGCGTCTTAAGCAGATGCTCACGAACGATAGCCGTATGAGTGGGGCGGCGACGCCGCGCGAGCTTTACTCGGCTCTATCGGATCACAAGGCTGATATCATGCTGTCGGGCGGACGCACGCAATTTATAGCGCTCAAGGCCAAAATGCCCTGGCTCGATATCAACCAGGAGCGCCAGCACTCCTACGCCGGCTACCACGGCGTAGTGGAACTCGCGCGCCAGATCGACCTATCAATGCACAACCCGACCTGGGCGCAGGTGCGCGAACCGGCGCCATGGGAGATGGCTCCTGCGCGAGGAGATGGAGGAGGAAGCGCTACTGTGATTTAGCTTGGCGGCAAGATCCCCCGCAACTTCGGTGAGCTTGTCGTCGCCTGAAGGAGGAAGGTCTGTGCCATATCGCCATCGACTTCATCCGTCCATATCGTAGGTCCGGAGAATCACATTTCAACGGTCCAGGAGGCACTAGAGTTTTTGTACATGACACTTGAGCAAGAAAAGGTGGCCAAGCTTCTGGGCGCGGCGGTATCTCCAGGCTGGACAGTCGCGGAAGCACTTGAAGCGATCTAGGAATTAAAGCGACGTGAACTACGCTAGCGACCGCCCATAAACGCCTGTTTTTCTGGTTTGTTAGAGGTATTTTGCCCGCTGCGGCGTGTTTTCTGCTCCATTCATCCGGCTTCACTCTCTTCGACTGCCTCTCAGCCAAGCTGCAGCATAAATTAGGGGATGCACGATATGTTCTCCGAACTTTCCAACCTCATGCACTCCTCGCGCGACACCCACTAAATGCAGTCTGTAGTCGGGAATTGCCAAATGATCTCCATTCGTCGTCTCTCGCTCGTCAGCAATCAGTCCCAGAGAGAGATTTCGGACCGGCCCTTAGGCGCATTGCGCATTGCGATTGCTACTGAAGATATCAAAGGGCTGAACGCACATTTCGGGTCGGCCAAGCGTTTTGCCATCTACGACGTGACAGCTCACAAGTCGCAGTTCATGGAAGCCATCGAGTTCGATAACGCTTCGGACGAGAGCGGAAGGCATCGCACTGAAGGTGACGGCCGCATCCGGTCGAGGGTGTCCGCGTTGAAGGGCTGCCAGCTTTTATTTTGTCTCGCCATCGGGGGTCCTTCGGCCGCCAAGGTAATTTCCGCAAAGATTCATCCCATCAAAGCACAGCAGGCTGTCTCCATGAGCCAAGTATTGTCGAGCGTCCAGACAATGCTCCAGACGGCTCCTCCACCTTGGCTGCGTAAAATGTTGGCGGATGCAGGTGCAGCTAAAAAGAGAGCCGACTTTGAGGACGAGGACTGAATGATGAGGCGGTTACTGATCCCGCGGGTCGCCCCTGCCGCCAATGATAGCAAAGCCCTTTCCGATCCGCTCATCTGGCGGCCTCCTGGGCCGATCCATGCTCAGGATCCCTAAGCATCGTCGAAGCGCAAGTGCGGTGCCGAGCTACTGGTCAACTTCCAGTCATGAAGAACAGCGCCGCGCCATCCCGGTAATCGAGGGTTCCTGATCCGGCCGGCTGTGGAGGGGCCGTCGACCGCTCTATCGAGGAGCGAAGATTCTAATGATCTCGCGGGCGGAGAGTTCCGCCACTGAGAGTTTAAGGCGAGTGCTATTTACGACCAAACGGCTCGTCGAGTGCTGAAGGCCCTATGTGACGTGCACCGATTCACCTTTAACACGCTCTGAAAGTCGGCCAAGGCAGTACGAAGCTGGTCAACGATGCGGTCGCAGTGCGCGAACTCATCCACATTTGGGATGAAGGGGGAAAGATCATGTCAGATCTTGAAGAACTGAGGAAACGGATGCGGAAACTGCAGTCGCGGGCCGGAACTGCAATGATGGAATTGCACGACCTCGCAGAGGATCTTCCAAGTAAGTGGACCGAAATCATGGCAGTCGCGGAAAAAGCGTTTCGCGCTTTTGCTGAGTTGGACGCTGTGAAAAGAGAACTTGCTGAGTCGGAGAATGCACAATGATAAGCTCATTCGTGACGCGCGACGGATCCAGATGGATGCCAAAATATCTATCCGCCATCGACGGTGCGACCTGCATCGGCTGCGGTCGCTGCTTTAAAGTCTGCTCGCGCGAGGTTATGCACCTTCACGGCATAGATGATGTAGGTGAAATTCTCAGCCCATTCGATGGCGAAGAGGACGATTTCGGTGGTGAGCTCAATCGTATGATCATGGTCGTCGACTTCCGTGGCCGTTGCATCGGCTGCGGAGCATGCGCCCGCGTCTGCCCCAGGGACTGCCAGACTCATGTCGCGGCTGACATACTTGCCGCGTGATCGGACAGAAGAACCGGTAGAACGGCGATGTCGTTCGGAACTCTCGAACCGATGGGCGTCCCTGTGCACCAACGGCCGAATTGCGTTGACGGTGATCCTTCTATGTCGACCCTGACTACCACCATTAGATTTGGAGCAAATCCATATCCTCGGCGATCACGCGATCCGCGCGCTGCCCGAATTGACTGAGGTTACGACCACGTGGCTCGTCAACAAGGATCCGGTCGAGGGTTGCTCGAGTATACAATCGAGGATCTCACGCATGTCTGGACGGAAACCAATGACCGGGCCCGGCAGATCGTCGAGGAAATTGCCTTTGGCATCCACTCTCCGGCCTATGAATCGGGCCCCATATTCGACTGAAGACGAGGGCGGCGTCATGCAATTCGGGGAGTGGTATTCGAACTTCATGCTGGAGCTCTTCAGGGTGGGCCGAAAACTCGTGCTTGTGACTATACACCGGGAGCATAACGGAATGTCGGCTTTGCATGAGGGGGGCGGGCCGATAGCCACTATCATTACACCGGAGGCGCATCGGCGAAAAGCATGACCGGTTCGTAGACGAGGAGTGACTGATGACATCGTTAAGTGTTCCGACCGGTGACCCCGATGACAGTGATGACGAACCATTCATCAACTGCATCGCCGTTGACCCGAGCTCAAGATTTCTGCGGATCGTGGAAGCGGGGAGGCCCCGCCGAGCTTATGAGCCAACTTTGCCGTGACGCCGCTCTGATCCCGCCGCCGGCGACCCCGAATCGATTCTGCTGTGGAGACGCAATATCTCTACGCGGAGGGCGGGCCTCCTAGCCAGGAGCGCGCAAGCCTTCTGGTATCCCTCCGATCGCGATCAGCCGTAGGACTCGGGCGAATGCTACTTACGCCCAAACGACTGTATGACGATTACCGGCTCAGCTTCAAATGAACCGTCGGAGATCCGCTAGATTATACCCGGGTCACGGCAGTTATCTAAAAATGTTGGATATTATTGCTCAGTTGGACGCTGCCGAGGTTGCCGCATGATCCGATGGCAAACCAAGGAGAACGTCATTGTCCTTCAGATTCGTTTGTCTAATCCTATGGCTGCTTCTGTGCGCCAGTTCTCTCGCAATCTACTTTGCCCTGCAGCCCTGCCCCGGCTTCATCGTTACGACGCTGGCTTGCTTGCTGCTCTTCCAACTAGCTTATTTCGGAAGCGTGCTCTTGCTGGTCTGTCTAGCTGCAATCGCGCAGTTATCCGCACGGCTGTGCATTTTCGGTATTTTCAGCGAGAACCGCAATCACAGCTCCAAGTAAAGGCTTCAATGTCGACAGATCTGCGCATCAGGAGGCCCCAGCACGGCGGAGTACCACTTCCACTCTGAACTGTCCGTCTCACAACTCGAACGTCAACTTACTGAGGAGGCGGGTGCAGGCGGCGTTTCACCAGTTCGAGTGGATGTCATTGGCGTTCCGCGGGTTCGCACCGACCAGCCGGTTATGCCTCCGGTGCGTAGCTCCGGCGACACCAGTCGGAAAGTCGGCGTGAAAGGCCTAGTCTATCTCGATGAATCATGTCCCAGGGAGTTCTCTAATCGCGGTTGTCAAGTTGATCGCCGAGGGCGTCACAGGTCAGGCTCATGGTTCTCTTCGAGGTCGGCACTTTGGCCGCCTCATCATGGCGTTGGATAGGCTCGGTCGACCAATGTGGTGTTCGCGGTTGCCTGTATCAGACAGCATCGCATTCCTGAGATCGGTCTTGACCGCGCCATCGTCCTGACCGGACGATCTCGCTGATCTCAGCTAATCATGGACATCACTGTAATGATGCCAGCCCGCCCGGCTCTTGCGATGACCAACGGAAAGGTTCACCGGATATCCACATTGCGTGAAGGATCACGGCCAGCTTTCGGGCTACAGCTATCTTAGCTTTTCGGTAGCCGCCACGCCGCGCGATGCGTAACCCCAGCTCTTCAAAGCGGAGAACCGAGGAATACGCGTCAGCAGCGCATTGGCTGCCTCATACAGGCTGCGTCGGAGAAAGTCGTCGCCCCGTTTCGAAACGCGCCCGGATCTCATCGTCTCACCGGAGGCATAGATGCGAGGTGTTAGACCAAGGTAGGCTCCGGCGCTGGACGATCGTTTGAATCGTGTCGGATCATCAATGGTTGCGGCGAAGCCGAGCGCAGTGATTACTCCCACACCAGGAACCGACATCAGCCGTCTGACGACATTGTTCTGGCGTGCTATCAAGCGAACCTTCGCCTCGAGATGACGGATCTGTGCCGATTCCGATGAAGCCGCCCGTTTGTTCCGAGATGATTGCGCCCCCGGTTTCCGGGATGATCTCGCCCCCTGTTTAGTGGGGTCTGCAGGCGATGATTGTTGTCAGTTCATTCAGGCGAGGTGTCAAGCTTTGCGCGGTAGATTTCGGCGCAGACTATCGCCGCTCAATTCGATGCGGTGGGCATTGTGGACCAACCTGTCGAGTATGGCATCGGCGTAGGTTGGGTCGCCAATGACGCCGTGCCATGCGGACACGGGAAGTTGGCTGGTAATGATCGTTGATTTGCGTCCATAGCGATCTTCGAGGATTTCCAGCAGGTCGTGGCGGGCCTGTTCGTGGAGCGGCTCGAGCCCCCAATCATCGAGTAATGTGCAGCACAACATTACTCGATTAACGTGCACTGCGCAGAGATGTGGAGCTGACACCGCAAGAGCCCGCAGACGCGCGACTTCCCACGATACAACTCCACATAACTGAATCACCGTCCACCTAGGATGGCCGCTCCCCAAACCTCAACAGGAGAGCGCCATGCTAAAGGTTTTGTTCCCGAAGTCTTTTTGTCATTACGAATGTTCGCGCTTCGGCGCGGAGCTTGAATTGTTTGCCCGGTGGTTGCTCGCAGCAGGATATCTACCTGGTGCTGCGACACGTCGCCATGTCCACCGATTGAAGTGCATTCTCGAGGCCACGGCCGCTCTTCAGTGTGGCCGGATTCTACTCGAAGCCGAATTGGACGGAGCGTTAGCCTTCGTTCCTGGCGCTCTGCGCCACGCTTCCACCGAACGCGCGTATCGCCGCTTCCTCAAGGCAGAGGGGCGGCTCGAAGAAACACAGCCGCAAGGCCCCGTGGAGCAGTTGCTGCTGCGATATCGAGAATATCTTCTAGACGTGAGGGGGTTAGCACCGGCGACGATCGGTCAGCATTTGGGAACGATCGAGGAGTTTCTGTCCTTGTCGGCTGGCGTGTCACAGGATCTTTCCGCACTGACATCAGAGCACGTCGAAAACTTCATTCATATCTTGAGCCGCAGGGTGCTGCGCCAAACACTCCAGCACAAGGTTGCCCATCTGCGCGCTTTCCTGCGTTTTTGCGGCGATCGTGGTAAGACTGCGCGAGGGCTAGAGCGCATCGATACGCCCAGAACCTATCGTGGAGAATTGCCACCTCGTGCCCTTGATTGGGAGGTGATCGAAAAATTGCTGTCCTCGGTCGCGAGGACTGATTATCTCGGCCGCCGTGACCATGCGATCCTCCACCTCATGGCCTATTACGGCCTGCGACCTTCTGAGATTGCAGCGCTGACGTTGGACGCAGTCAATTGGAAGCGACGTACGCTGCGGGTAGAGCAGCGCAAGACTCGTTCGACGCTCGTTCTTCCTTTGGCCGACCAGACCCTTGAAATCCTCGACCTATATCTTGTTGATGGGCGTCCCTGCGATGCGGCGACGAACTTTCTATTCCTTAAAGCGCGTAGTCCTGTGGGAGCCCTGACGAGCTGGGGGATATGCGACATCTTCACCAAGCGAGCACGGCAAAGCGGCCTGCCGCTAGATGGTGTCTCATCATACGCATTGCGCCATTCGTTTGCCATGCGATTGCTAGGCCGCGGCGTTGGGGTAAAGACGATCGGTGACCTGCTCGGCCATCATAGCCTTGAGAGCACTTGCGTTTATCTTCGCATCGAGACGGACATGCTGCGTACGGTGGCTCTGCCCGTACCTGGTATTGCCGGCTTTTAAGGAGAACGGCAATGTTCACAGCCAACTCTCCGACACCCCTCGATCAGCCAATTGTGGCATGGCTTGCCCACCAGCGCGCTCTTGGTCGCCGCTATTATCCGGAGGAAAGGGTTCTGGTGTCCTTGCGCGAATTTATCAGCCGCACCGGACAGGATCTTGACCGAGCAAGCTTTGATCGGTGGTGTGCCACCTTCCCTCATCTGGCAAGCAATACCCAGCGTTATCGCCAACGCGTTGTCCGCATGTTCTGCCTTTATCGACGGCGCAAGGAGCCGGGCTGCTTTGTCCCTGATCCCTTGTACTTCGCGCGGCCCCAGCCTTACCGGCGTCCCGTTATCGTGGAGCCTGGGCAAATAGCCAAAATGTTGACGGCTGCGAACAATATGTCCGTCGCGTCGGGATCGCCACTGCGGCCTGCGGTAGATAGGATGGCCGTCATTCTGCTGTACACGACCGGGATGCGTCGCGGCGAATTGCTACGCCTTACGCTGGCAGACTGTGAGCCTGAAAGCGGGGTGTTGCGGGTACGGGAATCCAAGTTCCACAAATCGAGAATATTGCCGCTGTCGTCCCACGCACATGCCGAATTGTGCAGCTACCTTCGAAAACGTCTCGCCCCACCCTTCAGCAGGGATCCCGACACACCCTTCTCATCAACACGGAAGGCGGTCTTCGTGCCTATACCGGAACTGGGATCAGCGGCGGCATCCACGCTCTATTCAAAATGGCAGGTGTTGAGGATAGCGAGGGCCGGCGCCCGCGCATCCACGATCTGAGGCACAGCTTTGCGGTCGGCGCGCTCATCCGTTGGTATCTGGACGGCGCCGATGTGCAATCGAATTTGCCGAAACTGGCTCTCTACATGGGCCACGTCAGCATCGTGTCGACGGCATGTTATCTGCACTTCCTTCCAAAGCTGAGAGAGATCGCCAGCGACCGCTTTGAAGGGGCTTTCGGCGGTCTCGTCAGCGAGGTTGTGGCATGAAGAAACATCAATCCACCGCATTGGGCCGAAGCATGGCACGCTTCTTTCAAGAATATCTTCCCGCTCTCCGCGGCATGAGCCATCATACGATCCAAAGCTATCGCGACACGATGGTCCTGTTCCTGCGATTTGCAGCGGCAGAGACCAATGGATCCGTTGAAAGCATCGACGTCTCCGACATCAATGCCGACAGGATCGGCAGCTTTCTCACGTCACTTGAGGTCGAGCGTGGCAACAGCATTGCGACCCGCAATGCAAGGCTGGCGGCGATGCATACCTTTGCGCGGTTCCTGATCTCGGAGCATCCCGAATATATGGATACCCTGCAACTGGTGGTGACACTTCCCTTCAAGAGGGGCGCGCGGGTGGCACCTGTCGAATATCTCGAAGAGCCCGAAATCAAGTGCGTCCTGGCGCGTATCGACCGCCGCACGCCTTCTGGGCAGCGGGATTACGCGCTGTTCTCGCTGATGTTCAATACGGGTGCACGAGTTCAGGAAATCCTGAATCTTCGCATTTGTGACCTTCGTCTGGTATCGCCCTGTCAGGTGCGCTTGCACGGCAAAGGCAACAAGGTTCGCCTCTGCCCGATCTGGCGAAACACGGCCCAACTACTTCAGGAGTTGATCAACACGCTGCACCCGCCCTCAGATAATCCCGCCGAGCAAAGGGTCTTTCTCAACGACCGCGGCACACCACTGACCCGGTTCGGTGTTCGATACTTGCTGCGCAAATATGTTGATATGGCTGCGGGGGAAGAAACCACCCTGGCGGGAAAAAGCATCCATCCCCACTCTTTGCGGCATACGACGGCCATCCACCTTCTCAAGGCGGGTGTTGACATCGCCACCATCAGTCAATGGCTTGGCCACTCGGGGCTGAACGTAACGATGCGCTATACGCGCGGGCCGATATCGATATGAAGCGGCAAGCGCTCGAACAAGTCTTTCCCGACGTGATGTCATCGGCAAAAGATCAGACGGTCATCGCTTATGATGGCGGGATGTTAGGCTGGCTGCGCCGCTTGTAAACGCTCAGTTATGTGGAGTTGTATCGTGGGAAGTCGCGCGTCTGCGGGCTCTTGCGGTGTCAGCTCCACATCTCTGTGCAGTGCACGTTAATCCAGTATCAGGAGCTGAACATGGCCCAAGGTTCGTTGCAGGCGGGCGTAGCGGCCATCACCACGCGCGAGCGCAAGCTGGGCAAACAGCCTTGGGACACGCTGATAGAGAACTGAGCGATCGTCTCGGCAAGCCTTGTGGCCGAGAGCGCAAGCCAACCAACTCTTTCCGACACCCGAGGGGCCGCAAATGGCCAGATTGTCATGGGCGTTGATCCAGTCGCCACCGAGCAGCTTCATGAAGAGAGCACGGTCGAGGCCGCGGTCGGCGCGATAGTCGACATCTTCTGGGGTGGCCTGGTGGCGAAGCTTGGCAAACCTGAGGCGTGCCGCAAGCTTCCGATCGTAACGCTGCACAGCCAATTCATCGTTCTGCTCGAGCAGGATGGCGCCGACGAGGCGGACGATGGCGTCATCATTGGGGAAGATGCCGACGACCTCGGTCCTGCGTTTGATTTCGCCATTGAGGCGCTCGATCGGGTTGTAACCGGTATAAGATCTGCGGTGCTGATGTTCGGCTGCGATTTTGTGGATCGTGGCGTATGGTGTGACCATCCGGGACAGAGGCACCGGGAGCACGAAGGTGCGGGCAGGCCGATGCATCCGATGAGCTGTGAGCTCGTGTTAGTAGCTGGCCGCCTCTGCGACTCGCCCGGTTGCGCCGAGAGCGCGGATCCGTAGTTGTCGTGTTGCCCGCCGCTCCCGTTGTTGAATCGACAGGAGGCGCTGATGCGACGCGTGATTGGGATTGATATCGAACGTTCGGCGAGCTGGTTTTCTGGGAAGACGTTCGGCTCCACCATGGTGGTCGTGTTGATATGACGCGAACGGCCTTGGAGGGTCTCGGCGAGACCCTCTCAGCAATAGACGAAGTCGTGATAGAGGCGACGGGCAACTGCATGACGGTGTCTCGCGTGCTGTCGCCTTTCGTGCGCAGAGTAGTGATTGCCAATCCGCTTCAGGTCAAGGCGACCGCACAGGCGCATGTGAAGACCGATAAGATCGATGCAGGCACCTTGGCCAACCTGTATGCCGCGAGCTATCTGCCGGAGATCTGGACGCCGGACGCCGCCACGGAGCGCATGCGGCGGTTGGAGGCGCGCCGCTACCAGGTTGTGCGGCATCGGACGCGGATCAAGAACGAGGTCCATTCCATCCTGCACGCCCACCTGATTCCGAAGGGCCCGCATGCCGATCTGTTCAACGGTAGAGGGCGGGACTGGCTTAAACGCCAGCCTGTGCCTGAGGATGAGCAGATTGCCATCGAGCGGTATGTACGCGAACTGGACCGGCTCGGTGAAGATCTTGCGGTCCTCGATCGGCAAATCGCCGAAAGCACGATGGATGATCCCGCGGTCAGGCGGCTGCTCACGATCACGGGCGTCAACTCCCCCGTGGCGACCGGGTTGCTGGCAGCCGTCGGCGATATCCGTCGCTTCAAGAGCCCCCAAAAGCTGGTCAGCTACGTCGGCCTCAAAGCGCGAGTTCGCCAGTCCGGACTTGGCGCTGCTCATCACGGACGTATCAGCAAGATTGGCCGTAGCCATGCCCGCGCCATACTCGTGGAGGCGGCATGGGCGGCGGCGAAAGCGCCGGGGCCGCTGCACGCCTTCTCCGTCCGGGTCATGGCCAGACGCGGCCATCAGGTCGCAGCCGTCGCCATAGCTCGCAAACTAACGGTTCTGGTCTGGCACATGTTGACCAAGGAGGCTGATTACCTCTGGGCTTGCCCAAGTCTCGTCGCACACAAAATGCGCGCGATGGAATTGCAGGCCGGGAAACCTCAGAAAAAGGGGAACAAGCCCCCGGCCCTGCCTACACCTACAACATCAAGAAACTGCGTGACCAGGAGATGCATCTCGCCGAGCAAGCACAAAGAAGCTACGAACGTTTCGTCGAGACCTGGCGTCCGCGCCCGCCAAATCAAAAGGTGCGCGGACGCCTCAATCCGACAAGGCTCGAATGAGGTGGCCCGGCGGCGCTTTCAGCCGATGCACCACGCTTCACCTCGAGGTCGTCCGCGCATCAGCAATTTACCACGTTTGGAAGGAGAGGACTTGTCGATCTTATCCGTCGAGTGCAGCTTGGCGCGGTGGTCCTTCGGGAAGGTCATGTGGGCGAGAACGTCTTCTTCGGCATCATCCATGATGACGGCGAGTTTGGGCACCTCCGGCCGGATCTGATCGGCAACGGCGCGCTGCAGCGCGCCATTGTGTGCTCGCGGCTTGCGGCGTCTCCTGGGCGAAGGCGGAGACGACCCGGCGGCCGCTCTTGTCGGCATGCGCCAGCACATTGCGGATGAAATGAACCCGGGCAACGTTGCCATGTCGCGCTGAGAACCTTGGTGACCGCTGCCTTCAGGCCTTCGTGGGCGTCGGAGACGACCGGCTTGACGCCTCTGAGGCCACGGCGGGTCAGCTTGCGTAGGAACTCGGTCCAGATCGGCTCGGCCTCGGAGGTGCCGACCTCCATGCCCAGCACCTCCCGGCGACCGTTGCTGTTGACACCGACGGCGATGATCACGGCGACGGAGACGATCCGGCCGCCGCGGCGGACCTTCAGGTAGGTGGCATCGATCCATAGATATGGCCAGTCGCCCTCGATCGGCGATTGAGGCAGGCCTTGACCTTGCCGTCGATCTCCTCGCACAGCCGGCTGACCTGGCTCTTGGAGTTGCCACTCATGCCCATGGCCTTGACCAGATCGTCGACCGAGCGGGTTGAGTTTCCCTGCACATAGGCTTCCTGGATGACTGCCGTCACCGCCTTCTCGGCCATGGGCCGCGGCTCCAGGAAGGCCGGAAAGTAAGAGCCCTTGCCTCAAGCTTCGGAATGCGCAGCTCGACGGTTCCGGCGCGCGTCTCCCAATCCCGCTCGCGGTAGCCGTTGCGTTGGGCCGTCCGCAGCGGGTTCTTCTCGCCATAGCCGGCACCGGTGGCGGCGCCCACCTCCAGCTCCATCAGCCGCTCGGCGGCAAAACCGATCATCTCGCGCAGAAGATCGGCGTCGGGGGACTTCTCCACGAGCGCACGCAGGTTCATCATGTCGTCGGTCATCGGTGGTTCCTTCGAATCAGGTTGGTGTCAGCAACCCGACCCTACCGGAGAACATCGATGACCACCGCTCCGCCGCCGGCTCACTACGGCGCTGTTGAGGGCGCGCTCGCGAGCGGCTTCGCTACCGCCGAGCTACACCACCTGTGGGGACACGACCGCTCGATCTGCTGAAAAGAGCGAAGAGAAACAATGCCGCATCCGTCAATGTCTAACGCCCAAGACACCCTGCGGTCTCGCGCGGAGCAGCAATACGGGCGGCCTCATGCAAGAGAATTTCCCGCATCCAGATGCTTGCCTGATCCTTGTTGTGGAGAGCCGGCCACTGGACAGCCTCCGTGTACGAGAGGTGTGGCAGCGGATGCTTGACGATCCGCAAGGGTATGTTTTTCGCAAAGTGGTTGGCCAGCCGCAATGGGATAATGGCTATACGTTTGGTTCCCGAAAGCAGCGGCGGAATTAAATTGAAACCGGGCACGACGAGTTCGATACGTCTCTTGTATCCGTGCTCAAGTAATAACCATTGTTCGACGGAGGGTTTCAGCGCACGTCCGAACTGGGCTGCAACATGCCCCATCGACATATATCTCTCGAACGAGAGATCCCCTAGCAGCTGTTCGTTCTTGAGGCAGCCGACGGAAACCAGTGTCTGGTCAAACAGTTTAGCTTTGGGATGTACGCTCGACATGAACACGTCCGGGAAAATCAGAAAATCGACTTCACCGCGCCGGAGAAGCTCGTCGGGATTGTCGTCGGGAGGCAGCAACTCGAAGCTGACGCCGGGAGCCTCCCGAGCCACGCGCTCCACGACCTTCTCAAAGAATACGAGTGTCATGAAGTCGGAAAGAATGATCCTGAAACATCGATTCGATTGGGCTGGGTTGAACATGTCCCAGGAAATGATGGAGAACTGTATGTGCAGCAGGGCGTCCCGGATCGCAGGGGCGAGCGCCTCCGCACGCGGGGTTGTGATAAGTTCGCGGCCTTGCATCCTAAAAAGCTCGTCCTGGAAATAGGAGCGTAGGCGAGCGATGGCCGAGCTCATGGCCGGTTGACTGAGGTTGATGCTGCGTGCCGCTGCGGTAACGCTTCGTTTGGTCATCAGTGCATCGAGTGCGACGAGGAGATTTAGATCAAGACCTTTGAAACGCATGTCTTCGTTTGTATCCATAGTTGAAAGGTCACCATCCGACCAATCAGTAAAGGCGAACATTTCGCCGGACGTAGCCAGCACGGCAGGACAGCTCTGTTCAATGCACTCGATGCAAGACCAACTGGCGCTCGGACATGCTAGTCTCAGGCGTCAGGTACCGAAGGAACACATACGCTTGTCGGCCGACGGACGAATGCACACGACCTTCTGAAGAGCTGGCCGAGCTCAAGGCCGCCAAAACCCAGCGAAGCGTCACTTCGTTGCGTGGAGCATTCCTGACATTTACCTACGATCGCCTTCCACGTGCGAACGGAATTGTCGTGCGAGCGCGGTGGGCCGAGCGCATCTTCTGTGCGCCATTTCTTCAGTAAGGTGTGCCAGGCGGCCACCGGCTGCGAATCATCGATGAGTCAGCCCGAGCCGCCTCATGCAGATCCGCTTAGCCCTTTCCCTGTCGTTTAAAGGTCAGCAGCCTCTTGGGCATACCAGTCAGATGTCACTGGTGCGCACCACTCGAATTTCGATGGAGTGGCCGAGGACGAGGACGCCCCGGTCAACCTGTGCGCGGCGTTCGGAGCGAGACCATCTGCCGTGGCAGCGTCTTCTCTCCGGGACTTTCCTGAGTACATCAATGGAGTCGCTCCGATAGTCAGATAAAGGATGGCCATATTAGTGGCCACGGTCAGCTCACGCCATGCAAAGTGCGTATCCCATCATGCGCGCTGGGTATGGTCGAAAACTCATTGCCCCGAGATGCAAATCGACAGCATGGAAGAGGTGATCTGCCACGGGTAATTTTCTCAGGACGGGGACCTTATCGGTAGCAACCGACGTGAGGCAATGCGGGGGTCAATTCCTCGATTCGCTTGACAGATTATTGCATGCTGAAGGAGCAGGAGGCCTTGCGAAGGTGGCTGAGCTCTGCCGCAAGCACGGAATTTCGGAAGCGACCTTTTACAACTGGAAAGTCAAACACGGCGGCATGGAGGTTTCCGAGGCGAAGCGCCTGAAGGCGCTCGAAGAGGAGATGCCAAGCTGAAGAAGATGCTGTCCAAGCAAATGCTGGGTGCCGCCGTACTCCGCGAGCTTCTTCAATGTTACGGTCTGCCGCCAGGCGTGAAGCCGTCGCGCATCTGAAGACCTCTCGGAGCGGCGGGCCTGCCAGATCATATCCGCTGATCGGAAGATGGTGCGCTATCGGTCTTGCCGACGCCGGAGGTCGAACTGCGAGCGAGACTGCGAGAGCTCGCCAAAGAGCGACGTCCCTTCGGCTATCGGCGGCTGTTCGTCCTGCTCGGGCGGGAGAAGAGCCGTCCGGGGGTCAACCGCGTCTATCGGCTGTACCGCAAGGAAGGCGCTTTCGGTTCGCAAACGGAAGTCAGACGGCGTGCCGTCGGCACGCGTGCGCCGATCCTCGTCAAGGCTGAACCAATGCCCGCTGGTCGCTGGATTTCGTACACGACCAGTTCGCCTGCGGAAGGAGGTTCCGTGTGCTCAACATCGTCGATGACGTGACGCGCGAATGTCTGGCAGCGATCCCCGACACCTCGGTCGCCCGGCGTCGTATAGCACGGGAGGTGACGGCGCTCCTTGAACGGCGCGGGAAACCAGGCATGATCGTCTCCGATCATGGCATGGAGTTCACCTCGGAGTGCCTGATCGAAGGCGCACAAGGTCGAGTGGCACTACATCGCACCGGGAAAGCCGATGTGAGACACGGCTATGTCGAGAGGTGCAACGGCCGCATGCGCGACGAGCTGCTGAACGAGAGGGGACTGTCAGGAATTCTGTGCGGTGGGCCGGTTTCATCAGTTGAAGAACCGCTCGCCAAAGATGACGGCGAACTGTGTCTTTGCCTCGACCCATTCCCGCGGCGCCCGTTTCCATTGCTCGGCCGCGTTGTTAAGAACGAGATATAACAGCTTCATCGCGGCTTCGTCACCAGGGAAATGCCCGCGGGAACGCACAGCTCGCCGAAGCTTCGAGTTGAGGGCCTCTATTGCGTTCGTCGTGTAGATGATGCGGCGGACCCCTTCGGGGAAGGCGAAGAAGGGAACGACGTGTTCCCAGTTGCGCCGCCAGCTTTGAGCGATAGCGGGATATTTCTGGCCCCAGTACCCTTCCTCGAAGACCTCCAGCGCCTTCAGGCCCGCCTCGGCATCTCGGGCGCGGTAGATGGCTCTCAACGCCGGCACAACGGTCCTTCTATCCTTGTAGGACTCCAACGAGTGCAGGATCAGGTGGACGATGCAGGTCTGGACGATTGTTTGGGAAAGACGGCGGTGATGGCCTCGGGGAAGCCCTTCAAGCCGTCGACCACGGCGATTAGGATATCCTGGCAACCGCGGTTCTTCAGCTCGTTCATGACCCGCAGCCAGAACTTTGCCCCTTCGTCTGCTCGATCCAGAGCCCGAGGATCTCCTTGCTGCCGTCAGCGAGCACGGCCAGGGCGACATAGACGGCTTTGTTGCGTACGAAAACTTGACAGGCCCCCCCGACCGCCTTGCCGAGGCGGGCGCGTTCCCGACGGCGCCCTCGACGGCAAGCCGGTCTCGACGGTCTTCCATCGGCGCTGCAGGCAATGGGCATTTAAAACCGTTTCAAGAGTCTCCTTAACAGAGCTCGCGCCGGGTGAAGACCCTGTATGAGGGATAGTGAAGTGCAGGGGCGGCTGCCTACCGGCCCGTTGAGTGAGGCTATGTATCCAAAACGTGGATGACAGTCATGCGAAAACGCGATTTCTCCTGTCTCGCCGAATGCCATTACAAGAACGTTAGATTTAACCGGAGGGCAGAAGTGGGCAACGAGATCAATTCCGACAGACTCCTTTGCAATGAAAGCATGATTTGCGACCAGGGCAGATGTGTTGAGGCAGTTTTCTTCAGTAAGTTTCAGGCGGGGCCACTTTGGCGAGATCATTTTGTGGCTTGCTCGTTGGCACTGAAATTTGGTGTGAGCCGGCAGTTCCTCGAAAGCATTCTGGACCAGCGTGTCTTCGACACCCCTCACGCTAGGCCTGCGAGACCCGGGGGGGGGGGTCACAGCCAAGTACTTCTGATTAACGGAAAATCACGACGCTTCCCATTTGTCGGCGGGCCAGGAGTGTCTTTGGCACGCACACCCATATTGTGACGACCTGGATCTCCGGGATGTGGCGCGGGAACATTACCTGCCGAGGAGAATAGATCCATGGATCAGCCCACTTGGAAGCGGCCACATAGGGCCAAATTTGCCGGTGTCAGTGACGCCGCACAACAACGGCAAATGCCGAACCTTGCGTCCATCGACCTAAACCTACTGGTGGATCTTGAGGCTCTGCTGCAGTACCGGCACATTACTCAAGCGGCCCAGCACGTCGGCCGTAGCCAACCGGCGATGAGCAGAGCCTTGTCAAGGCTGCGCGGCATGTTAAAGGACGATCTTCTGGTTGCCGGCTCTAGAGGCTTGGTCCTGACGCCGCTGGCTGAATGCTTGACCCAGATGCTGCCTTCAGTGCTAGACGCGATTCGCCAGATGATGAACCTCAGCTTGGCTCCGGCGCAACGGCGATGGAAGGTGACAATGGCTATGCCCGATCACCAAGCGGTGGTTCTGCTGCCACATCTGTTGCCGCGGTTACACGAGCGCGCCCCTCATCTCGACATTGTCACCGATCCGCTTTTTAGCGGCGCGCTGGGGTTACTTGAGCAAGGTGAGATCGACGTGGTCGTCGGGCAGATGGACGCCGCTCCGCTCGGCTACTTGCGGCGCAGACTCTACGCCGACAGCTTCACCTGCGTGCTACGCCACAATCACCCGGCCTTGGCGCAGGAGTGGACGATCGAGGCTTTCGCGGCCTTGCGCCACGTCGCCATTGCCTCGGAACCTGGCGAGCTTTTCGGTCAGATCTATGACAGGTTAACCAAACTCGGACTGCAGCGTGGTGATCCGATGGTGGTTTCCACCGTACTGACCGCGGCGGTCTTGATCGCGGCGACTGACTCAGTGCTAGTTGTACCAAGCCGCGTGGCGACGCGTGTCGCCGCCATGCTGTCGCTCGCGGTGATTCCCCCGCCTGTGGAACTGAGACCATACGAAGTCGCGCTGATCTGGCACGAGCGGTGCCATCGAGACCCAGAGCATCGCTGGCTGCGGGGCGAAATCGCCGCCGCAGCGTCCACGGCCGGTTAGACTAAGACTACAGCGTAAACTCATAAAATTTCTTGGCATTTATCGGCCGCCGTGATTCAAGGCTTCGAAATAGGGAAGCATTTGATGACGCGTCGTCGCTACGAACTGACTGACCACGAATGGTCGATCATATCGCCGTTGTTGCCCAACAAGCCACGCGGTGTTGCCCGCGTTGATGATCGGCGGGTATTGAATGGCATCCTCTGGCGGTTTCGAACGGGCTCGCCTTGGGCGGAAGTTCCGGAACGCTATGGCCCGCCGACGACCTGTTACAACCGCTTCGTCCGCTGGCGCAAAGCCGGGGTATGGGATCGGCTTCTTGAAGCGGTGTCCAAGGCCTACGATGGCGACATCGTCATGATCGACTCGACCTGTGTCCGCGTTCACCAGCACGCGGCCACGGGAAAAAAGGGGATGGAGACGATGGTGGCATGGGACGTTCCCGCGGCGGGCTTACGAGCAAAATCCACGCGCTCGTCGATGCCGAAGGTCGCCCCGTCAATCTGCGTCTGACTGGTGGACAGATCGCCGATTGTGCCGAAGCCGACGCGCTGACGGATGAGCTTGGCGAGGGGGACATCCTGCTGGCCGACAAGGGTTATGACACGAATGCGATTCGGGCCAAGGCCGCCGAGCGAAAGGCCTGGGCCAACATCCCGCCGAAGAGTAATCGCAAGGGCTCTTTCGTGTTTTCGCGCTGGGTCTATCGGCAACGCAATCTCGTGGAACGGTTCTTCAACAGGATCAAGCAGTTCCGAGGCATCGCAACCCGATATGACAAGCGCCCGGAAAACTACCTCGCCGCCGTAAAGCTCGTCGCAACAAGAATATGGTGCCAAAGTTTATGAGTCGACGCCGTAGCGAATAGGCGAGGATGGGTGAGCATAATGAATGAGGACGGTTTGATGATTGAACGTAAGCGGTTAGCTGACGGCGTCTGACCTGAAGTTCCAGGGCATGAGAGCTTCGATTTCGGATGCGGGCCAGCCTTGAGCGATGCGGGTCAAGGTCTGCGAGAGCCAGTCGAGCGGATCGACGCCGTTCATTTTGCAGGTCTGCAACAAGGTGGCCACCGTCGCCCAAGTTCGTCCACCGCCCTCGCTGCCGGCGAATAGGCTATTCTTTCTCGTAATCGTTTGGGGCCTGATCGCCCGTTCGACGATGTTGGAGTCGATTTCGATGCGACCGTCCGTCAGAAAGCGCTCCAGCGCCTCGCGCCGGGTGAGCGCGTAGCGGATCGCCTCGGCGGTTTTGGATTTTCCCGAGACTTTGCCCAGTTCCTTTTCCCAGAGCTCGAAGAGGCTGGCGACGGTGGTCGAGGATTTCTCCTGGCGCCGGGCCGCGCGGCTGTCGGCATCCTTACCGCGAACTTCATCCTCGATGCGCCAGAGCTCGGTCATTGCCAGGACAGTGTCTGTGGCGGCCTGCGAGACTCCGCTGATGTGCAGGTCATAAAACTTGCGCCGTAGATGTGCCCAACATCCTGCAAGCTGGACCGTTTCGTTGCTGCCGGTTTTGGCCCGCGTCTTGGCGAGATTAGTATAGGCCGAGTAGCCATCCACTTGCAGGATGCCGGTGAATCCGGAGAGATGACGCGTCACGCAATCCGCACCTCTGCTGTCTTCAAATCGATAGGCCACCATCGGCGGACTGGTTCCGCCATAGGGGCGGTCGTCGCGTGCGTAAGCCCAAAGCCAGGCCTTGGTGGTTTTGCCCGAACCGGGCGCAAGAGTGGGGAGGGTCGTCTCGTCGGCAAAGATCCTTTCGCCCTCCTTGACCCTCTCCAGGATATAATCGGCCAGCATCTGCAGTTCGAAGCCCAGATGCCCCATCCATTGGGCCATCAGCGATCGGCTGATCTCGACGCCATCACGCAAATAGATCGCTTCCTGCCGATAGAGAGGAAGGCCATCGGCGTATTTGGAAACGGCGATATAGGCGAGCAGCCGTTCCGTCGGCAGGCCGCCTTCGATGATGTGTGCCGGCGCCAAGGCCTGGACCACGCCGTCGCTGCCCCGGAAAGCGTATTTGGGGCGACGCGTCACGATAACCCTGAACTTCGGCGGCACTACGTCCAGCCGCTCGGAGCGGTCCTCTCCGATCAGAACCTTTGCCAGCCCCTCGCACCCGGCCGGGATTTCCGGCTCGATGACCTCTTCGATGCGCTCGAGATGGGCGGCAAAACCCTTGCGCGGACGCGGCGCTCGCTTCGGCTTGTCCTTGGCTGCGCGATCGAGTTCGCTGCGGATTGCCGACAGGCCGGTTTCGACCTCTTCGAAGGCAAAGGAGACCTGCTCGTCATTGACCCCGAGGCGGAGCCGCTCAGAGCGCTTGCCATTTTGCGTGCGCTGCAAAACCTTCATGATCAAGGTCAGGTTGGCAATCCGCTCGTTGGCGCTCTTCTCAACCGCCTCCAACCGCGCGATCTCAGCCTCGGCCACCTTCAGCCGGACCTCTTTCGCGGCTTGTTCGCGCGCCAACGCGAGAACCATCGCTTTCAGCGCATCAACGTCGTCCGGCAGGTCGCTAAGGGGCAAATCCATGCGGGCGAATAGAGCACAAAAACAGCCGCTTTCCCAATCATTACAGCAGCATGATTCATCTTGCCGCAGTCCTGTTCAGCCCGTCAGCAACGGCCGTCTGACCTTGGTTGGCCGGATCTTCTTCCAATCCAGACCGGCCAGAAGCGCCATTAATTGCGAATGGTCCAGACGTATCCTGGCGGCCGATATGCCCGGCCAGCAAAAGCTCTGCTCCTCGAGGGTTTTCGAATAGAGGCAGACACCGCTGCCATCCCACCAGACGATGCGAACACGGTCCGCACAGCTACCGACATTCTGCATACGTTTCTCGCTTTTCGACGATTGCCTATCCTTGGCACCCGCTGTTCGGAAAGAAGGTGCAGGTCTCGCCGTTCAGGCGTGGCAAGAGTTTAACCTGCATCTACACGGATGAGCGTCCTGATCTGTGCCGCGAGTTGCCGAATTGGATGTTCGATCAAAGCTACTGCGCCAACATGGCGCTGGGGCTGCCCGAGATCAGCATCGCCGGCCTCAACGAGTTGGCAGCGGCGCTGGCATCGTTCGACGCGACTCGCTCACGAGGCGCAAAATCCCGTCCTTCGAGGAAGAAGGAGAAGGATGATGCGAAGCAGGCGACATCAAAATCGCGACCAACTCATTCTGCAGTTGGAGCGCCAAAATCTTCAGGTTCCGGCCGTCAAGAACGTCAAAGGGTTGGTGGAAGCGCTGGCGGATCTTCTGCTGGAAGCTTTGGAAGCGAACAGAATGACGAAGACGGGAGGCGTTGATGAACACGAAGATCACGCCTGACCATCTTGGCCGCGCCGCTGTGGTCTATGTCCGCCAGTCCACAATGACTCAGGTCACCGGCAATCTGGAAAGTCAACGCCGGCAGTATGATCTGGCTGGAGCTGCCGCAACGACCGGCTTCGCATCGGTGAGCGTAATCGATGACGATCTTGGCCGCTCCGGTTCAGGCAGCATGGAACGGCCTGGATTCGAACGGCTTGTGGCACAGGTTTGCTCCGGCAATGTAGGAGCGGTCTATTGTATCGAGGCATCTCGCCTGGCGCGCAATGGCAGGGACTGGCATCATCTGATCGACCTTTGCGCGCTTGCGGGGACGCTGGTCATCGATCCGGATGGCGCCTATGATCCGCGGCTCGTCAACGATCGTCTGCTGCTTGGATTGAAAGGCACGATGTCGGAGTATGAGCTTAGCTTGATGCGTCAGCGCGGCATCGCCGCACGTGATTCTAAGGCAGGACGCGGGGAACTGCGGTTCATGCTGCCGCCGGGCTTGTGCTGGAGCGAAGTGGGCAAGATCGAGATTGACCCGGACGAACATGTGGCAGAGACGATCAGGCTCGTTTTTGCCAAATTCCGGGAGCTGGGAAGTGGACGACAGGTCTTTTTGTGGCTGCGGTCGGCCGATATCAAGATGCCGGTTGTTCTGCGCAATGTCGACGTCTGCAAGCTTGTCTGGAAGGCGCCGGCCTACCACAGCGTCATGCAGATTCTCCACAATCCACTCTATGCAGGCGCCTATGCCTTCGGAAGACGCGCGCAGCGAACGCGGATCGTCGATGGCCGCGCTCGCAAGGCTACGGGGGTGCGCAAGCCGAGGGACGAATGGAGCGTGCTGTTGCGCGACAATCATCAAGGTTACATCAGTTGGCGGGAGTATGAGGAGAACCACAAGCTTCTGACCGAGAACGCGCACATGAAGAAGAATTGCGATCGCAAGTCAGCGCGTGGCGGTCGTGCCCTTTTGACGGGACTGATGCGATGCGGTCGCTGTGGCCGAATGATGCGCGTCTTTTACGGCAGCGCAAAAGGCAACGCCCATCGCTATCAGTGCCGCGGCGACGATGCTCACGTGGGTGTCGGCCTTTGTATCGGCATCGGCGGCGTCAGGGTCGATCGCGCCGTTGCGATGCAGATTTTAGAAGCGGTGTCGGACCGTGCTGTCGAAGCGGCAATCTTCGCCTCGGATCAAGTCGAGCGGTCCCGAAGAGATGTCATTGCGGCAATCGAGCGGGACCTCGAAGGCGCACGCTACGAAGCGCTGTTGGCCAGTCGCAGGTATGAGCTTGTGGACCCGGCCAAGCGGCATGTTGCACGCGAACTGGAGGCCCGATGGAATGATGCCCTGGAGCGAGTAGGCGTGCTTGAGCGCAAGATCAAGGACCTGTCTGCACTGTCAGCAGCACGCCCCGTCATCGATCGTGGCCGTCTCCTGCAGCTTGCCCAGGATTTGCCGACCGTATGGAATGCACCCTCCACGGAGACGCGAACGAAGCAGCGGCTCATCCACATCCTGGTTCAGGAGATTATTTGCGATCTCGATGATGCGACCAACGAGGCGGTGCTCTTGATCCATTGGACCGGCGGTCGGCACACAGAGGTACGTGTGGCGCGCGTCAAGACCGGAAGATATCCCGCCGAGCTCGCACCATCGGCCGTCGAGGCACTGCGCAAACTAGGCGGACATTGGCCAGATCGGGAACTCGCGGTCTCCCTCAATAGGATGCTTTGCAAGACAGGTGATGGCGAGAGCTGGACGACCGTGCGTGTTCGTGACATGCGCGAGCGCCTGGGAATTCCCGAATATGATGCGACCAAAGTGGACGTACCGATGATCAGCTTGATGAAAGCGGCGGAGAAACTCGGTATTTGCGTCGGATCGGCCAAAAGCCTGGTGCAGAGAGGAATTTTGCCTGCAACGCAAATCCTTCCCGGCTCGCCGTGGATGGTTCCCGTCGAAGCATTATCCTCGGAAGCCGTCCGGATAGGGGTGCAGGGTGTCGTCGATCGACGCCCCAAGTTTTATGAAGATTATCAATACGATAAAGTCGTCCGGTTGCCCGGAATCTAATGGAGGGATGCATTATGAAGCGCACTGTGGCGATCGTTTGAAACTCCTGTATTTTGATGGCCAGGGCTTCTGCCTGTACTATAAAATTTTGGAGAGGGGGCGTTTTCCATGGCCTTCAGCAGCCGATGGAACGGCCCGGCTGACAACCGCGCAACTGGCCATGCTTTGGGTGTCAACGGCGGAGTAAAAACAGGCCACGGGGCGGAGCAAAAGTCGGCCACTGTGGCGCGCACATGAGACCCCCGGGAGGGCGTAGCCCGAGCGGGGGTCTCATGCGCGCGCGGCGCTTTCTGGAGAGGGGTTTCAGCCAGCCTTGCGGGCGCGGCTTTGAGCGAGACGATAGCTGTCGCCGTTCATCTCGAGGATGTTGACGTGGTGGGTGATGCGATCGAGCAGCGCGCCGGTCAGGCGCTCGGATCCCAGAGTTTCCGTCCATTCGTCGAAAGGCAGATTACTGGTGATCAGGGTGGCACCCCGCTCGTAGCGTTGCGAGATCAGTTCGAACAGTAATTCCGCGCCGGTCTTTGACAGCGGCACAAAGCCCAGCTCGTCGATGATCAGGAGCTTGTAGGCTGCCATCTGCTTCTGGAACACGCCGCTCGTCACGCGCCTCCATCATCTCGCTGACCAGGGCAGCCGCCGTGGTGAAGCCGACGGACAGACCCTTCTGGCAGGCGGCCAGACCGAGGCCGAGCGCTACATGCGTCTTGCCCGTGCCGCTGGGACCGAGAGCAATGACGTTCTCGCGTCGCTCGATCCACTCGCATCGGGCCAACTCCAGCACCTGCATCTTGTTGAGCTTCGGGATAGCGGCGAAGTCGAAACTGTCGAGGCTTTTGACGACCGGGAATTTGGCCGCCTTGATCCGGCGATCGACCTTTCGGCGATCGCGTTCGATCACCTCCCGCTCACCAAGTCGGAACAGATATCCGACATGATCGACGCCTTCGGTGGCGCATAGCTGGGCCAGCTTCTGGTACTCGCGCTGGAAGGTCGGCAGCTTCAGGGTCTTGAGATAATGGGCGAGAAGGATCTCTGGTACTTCGGTGCTCATGCGGCTTCTCCCGCATCAGATGACAAGAGGCGCATGTACGCCTTTGCCGACGTCTTCTCGACCGTTGCCCTCGGCAGGTAGGGATAGATCGACAGGTCCAGCCGTGGCGGCCGGCGTTCTACCCGGCACAGGATCAGATGCTTGACCGCATCGAAGCCGATTGCGCCGAGCTGGATCGCCTGCTTCACCGCCGCATGCAGATCGGCGAGCTCGAAACTTTCCAGCAGTCGCAGAACCTGCACGTATTCCCGCCGACCATGCTTGGCCATGCGGCCTTCCATCAGCCGGCGCAACGTGGCGAACTCGTCCGGCAGATCCCAGCCCTGCAGAGGAGCGGCCTGATCCAGCGCATTGATCTTCTGCTCGATCAGCGGCAGATAATGGATAGGGTCGAAGACGACGTCTTCCCGCTCCCAGTTCCGCGGATGGCGAGCAATGATCTCGCCACGGCAGCCGATGACCACCTCATCGACATAGCCCCGGATCCAGACATCCTGATGACCGTAGGCGACCGGCACGGAATAATCATTGGTCTTGTAGCGTACGAGAGACTGGGCCGTGACCTTGGCGCTGGCCTGATCGCAGGCATCGAAGGGTGATGCTGGCAATGGACGCATAGCCGCCAGATCCCGCTGCAGCCGTTCGCCGATCGTCTCGCTCTCACCCCGCAATCTGTCGCGCTGGCGCTTTCGGCATTGCTCTTCCAGCCAGACGTTGAACGCATCCCATGTCGGAAACTGCGGGATCGGCACCATGAAGTTGCGCCGGGCATATCCGACGAGACCCTCGACGTTCCCCTTGTCGTTGCCTTTCCCAGGACGACCATAGCGATCCCGGATCAGGTAATGGGACAGGAAGCCGCTGAACAGCGCCGCTCGCTTGCGCGTGCCGTCTGGCAGGATCTTGGCGACAAGGCAACGATCGTTGTCATAGACGATCGACTGCGGCACGGCCCCGAAGAATGAGAACGCATGGATGTGGCCGTCGACCCAGGCCTCAGCCACTGCAGCCGGATAGGCCCGCACATAGCAGCCGTCGCTGTGCGGAAGATCGAGCACGAAGAAACGCGCCTTCTGCTCGACGCCGCCGATCATCACCATCGCCTCGCCGAAGTCGGCCTGCGCATGGCCGGGCGGATGCGACAGCGGCACGAACACTTCCTGCCGGCGCTGATCCCGCTCGCGCATGTAATCCTTGATGATCGTATAGCCGCCGGTGAACCCGCATTCGTCGCGCAGGCGGTCGAACACCCGCTTGGCCGTATGGCGCTGCTTGCGCGGCACCTTGAGGTCTTCCTCCAGCCAATACTCGATCGTCGAAACAAACGCATCCAGCTTCGGCCGAAGGATCGGTGATCGCCGCTGATAGCCGGGTGGGGTCGAATACGACACCATCCTGGCAACGCTGTCGCGCGATATGTTGAAATGCTTTGCTGCCAGACGCCGGCTCATCCCTTCCGAAACAGCCAGCCGCACCTTCAGATAAAGTTCCACGGTGTAGATCCCCTGTCCCTCCTGCGTTCATTGCAGAAAGGAAATAGGTGGCCGGATTTTACTCCGCCCGCGGCAAGACTATTCCGCCGCTACCGTGGCCGGTTTTTGCACTGCCGCTCTCAGTTTCTTGGTGTCCCACTCTCCTACGACATCCCGCTGATGACGGCCCTCATCCTCATACAGCCCCTCGTGCCAGCCGAGGCGTTCCTGCCGATGGTGAACCTCATGTTCGCGGCGCTTGCCGTCGCCCATGTTGCATCCGTGCGGGTGCCGTCGCCGAATAATGCGATGTATCTCGCGATCACCGTCTTTGCCGTGGGGGCCTCGGCCGTGCTTGCCCAAAGGGGGCTGTCGTGATGACCATCGCAGAACAGCAACATCACGCAATATTTCAGAACCAATCCGACGCCGCGCCGAGGCCGGGGAGATATCTATCGCTCGTTCGGCGTCGAGCCGATCATCAATTGCGCGGGCGTCCGAACCAATTATGGAGCGAGCAATCCCGCCCCGGAAGTGATCGAGGCGATGAATGCGGCCGCGGAGGCTTTTGTCGATCTCGATGAATTGGCTGAAGCCCTAGCAGGCTGTTGAAAAAGGCCCTGGCGCATAGGCTCTGGTCGTGATTCACTCGCTTTATTGCGATTTGGAGCTGATGGATGCGCGGCGGCGATGTGAGGACAGGCGAACTCTTCAGCTATGTTGATCTGGAGGATCGTGTTCGAAAAGATCATCCTCTACGGGCTATCCGGCAGATCGTGAACGAAGCGCTCGTTTCACTGGAACGAGATTTGGCAGCACTTTATTCACCGATCGGGCGGCCGTCGATCGCGCCTGAGAAGCTTCTGCGCGCCATGCTTTTGCAAGCCTTCTATTCGATCCGCTCTGAGCGGCTTTTGATGGAGCGGCTGGAATACGACCTTCTGTTCCGCTGGTTCGTTGGCCTTGGCATTGACGATCCAGCTTGGGACCATTCGGTGTTTTCGAAGAACCGCGACCGGTTGCTGGAAGGCGACATCGCCGCGAAGTTCCTGGTCGCAATCCTTTCGCAGCCCAAAGTAAAGCGGTTGCTGTCAACGGACCACTTCTCTGTCGATGGCACGCTGATCGAAGCTTGGGCGTCGATCAAGAGCTTCAAGCCGAAGGACGGCCCCAGGGGCGATCATGGCGAACCACTGTCGGATGCGGGCGGTCGGAATAAGGAAGCAGACTTCCATGGCGAGAGACGCTCCAACGAGACGCATGCTTCAACGACCGACCCGGATGCGAAGCTTTATAGGAAGGGAAAAGGCAAGGAGGCCAAGCTGTGCTTCATGGGGCATGGGCTGATGGAAAATCGCCATGGCCTGCTGGTCGATGCCTATCTGACAGAGGCCAGCGGGTATGCCGAACGGGTCGCGGCGTTGCACATGATCGGGCCCTTCACTGAGCAGACACAAGCGATCACGCTGGGTGCCGACAAGGCCTATGACACAAAGGACTTCGTAAAAGATCTGCGGTCGATGAAGGTCACGCCCCATGTGGCGCAAAACATCAATGGTCGCCGCTCGGCCATTGATGGACGCACGACGCGCCATTCCGGCTATCGGGTCAGCTTGCGCATCCGCAAGCGCATCGAGGAGGCGTTCGGCTGGATCAAAACCGTCGCCGGGCAGGGTAAGACGAAGTTCCGTGGACGCGACCGCGTCGGATGGGCCTTCACCTTCGCGGCCGCCGCCTATGATCTGGTGCGGCTGCCGAAGCTCATGACGGAGACAGGCTGATGGCGAGAGTTTCTCCCTTCGCCAAGGCCTTCGCCGGTCGTTGGCGCATCGTCGAGATGGACAACTGGGACAACGACGTCCTCGATCTCGTCGAAGAGGCGCATCTGACATTCCAGGGCACGGCCGACGGCGAAATCGCGTTCGTCGCGCTCAAGGGCTTTCTCGATGTCCGCTACGGCGCACGCGACGGATCAGCCTGTGCGGAGTTCTCATGGGAGGGACAAGACGAGAGCGACCCGGTCTGTGGTCGCGGATGGGCAGCTCTCCGCTCCGCCGGACGACTTGTCGGGCACTTCTACGTCCACAACGGAGACGATTCAGGCTTCGTCTGCGAACGCGACTGACTTCTTCAACGGCCTGCTAGGCCACCGGCTCGCCATGTTGACGGGCGCGGAATGGGGCCTCGTTACCGCAGGAACAGCCGCAAGTCTGGCGCTCGCGACAGCCGCCTGCATCGCCGGCAACGATCCCGAAGCGATGTTGCGCCTGCCTGACACGTCCGGAATGGCGAACAAGGTCATCATTCCGGAGGATCATCGTTTCGCCTACGAACAGGCGATCCGTTTAGCCGGAGCCCAAATCGTCAGCGTCCAGACGCCCGACGAATTGTCTTCAGCCCTTGGGACCGGCGAAGTTGCGATGGTCTGCCTGTTAGGCCGGAATGAAGGTTCGTCTTCCCTCCCGTTGGACACGCTCCTAGCGTCGGCACATGCGGCCGGTGTCCCGGTTCTGATCAACGCGGCCGGGTTGTCTCCGGCCAATCCGGATCGATGGATTGGTCGGGGCGCGGACCTCGTCGTCTATGCGGGCGGGAAATACCTCCGCGGGCCGCAATCCACCGCCATCGTGCTCGGTCGAAGGAAGCTTTGTGAAGCGATGTGGTGGAACAGCGCTCCTCATCAGGCCTTCGGCCGCAGCATGAAAGTGGGAAAGGAAGAGGCCATTGGGGCCGTCGTCGCCCTGGACCGCTGGATCAACTCGGCGGCGGCTGAAAAGGAACGCGACGGCTGGCGCCCTCGGCTGCAGAATATCGCCGTCCGCCTCCACGACATCGCGGGTGTGGAAACGAACGTCCTGTCATGGGCCGGATCCGTTACCGCCATCCGGCTAAAGGTGAGCTGGGATAAGAGCGATATTCCCCTGGATGCGGAAGGTCTGCGGATGGCGCTGCTGCGGCAACGTCCGCGGATTCTCATCCACGATTTCTGGTCGACACCGACATCGATCATCCTGGATCCCATAAATCTGTCAGACGATGAAGCCGACACGGTCGGACGCGCCCTTTCCGCCATCTTCGTCAGGTCACAGGAGTTCGCCACGTCGGCGCAGGTCCCCCCGGTGGAGGCGGACGTCACCGGGCGCTGGCAGGTCGAAGTTTCCTTTCTTCACGGGGCGAGTGAGCACCGCATCGAACTCCGTCAGCATGGCACGGACGTCACGGGCATTCATCAGACCGCAACAAGCCATGGCCGGGTCGTCGGCAAGATCCTGGGTTCACAGATCGAGCTCGAGGCCGAGCACGAAGCAACCCCCATCCATTTGTTCTATCGATTCAAGGGGAAGGTCGGGAGCGACGGGTCAATTGTCGGAACCGCCGTGTTCGGGGGCGCTGCCCCCGAGCATATGGGGCCGGTTTTCAAAGGGCAGTACGGGCCGGGCACCTGGAGAGCTACGCGCATTGCCATCAATCAGTTCGGAGCCGTCCCGGCGGGCGATGGTGTCATATCAGAGGGCAGAGAATGCTAAACGAGGTTCTGACAAATCCAACGCGGCTGACAGGGAAAGTTGCCCTGGTGGTTGGCGGGTACGGAGCGATCGGGATAACGATCTCGGAAATGCTGGCTGCCGCGGGTGCGACCTGCATTGTCGCAGGGCGCAACGGCGAACGTTCGCGAGGACTAGCCAAGGAGTTGCACGCGCGGGGATGGAAAGCGGCGGGTGCCGAAGTCGATGCCTGTAACGTCGAGGCGGTTCGGGAGCTAACAGACGTACTCGTCAAGGAGCATGGGACGATCGATATCCTCGTGAACTGTGTCGGCTTTCACAAGGAACAGCCCTTCCTCGAGGTCACCGAAGACGCCTTCGATGAGGTTTATGCGAAGACCCTTCGCGTCGGGATGTTCCTCTCCCAGGCCGTTGCGCGGCACCAGGTCGCTGCGGGGAACGGAGGCAGTCAAGTTCACCTCCTGTCGGTACGGTCGTCGCTTGGCTTCCGCGATCGCGGATACAGCTCAATGTGCGCCGCAAAGGGGGGGCTGGCCATCCTTATGAAACAACAGGCGACAGAACTTGCCCCACACAGCATCACAGTCAACGGCGTTGCTCCAGGCGCGGTGCGAACCTGCAAAAATGATCACCTACTTCGGGATTTGGCCGCTCTCCAAAGCGCAGTCACAAATATTCCCTTTGGAAGACTTGCCACGCCAGGTGATGTCGCCGGTGCTGTACTATTTTTCGTATCGCCCCTCGCTCGCTTCACTACGGGGCAGCTGCTGTATGTCGATGGTGGCATCACAGCAGGAATCTAAGGGGTCGCACCTATGAAATGGGCAGCAGAATCCCTAACGCTGAACGTGCTGCTGAGGGACCAGCGATGAACTCTTATTCCCTCGGTATCGTACTTGCCTTCATCTCAACCGCTCTCCACTCGCTTTCAATTCTTCCGCTACGATGGATTGGATCCGAGATATCGGCGGTGGACATCGCTTTCTTTCGGTCCCTTTTCTCTATAATTCTTCTCTCAATACTCCACGGGGTGCTCGTTCGGGATCCTTCACCTCTCTCGTTCAACTCCCAGGGGCGTTTCAGAGCCCTCTGCCGGAACACGCTTTTAACATTGTGTGCCTGGTTTTGTCTCGCGACAGCCGTCATGGCGCATGCTTCGCTGACAGGCGCAGTGCCGCAGGACGGGACGGTTCTGCAAGCTGTACCGGAAAACTTTTCGCTGTCTTTCAGCGAGCCGGTGTCACCCCTTGTCCTCTCATTGGTAAAACCTGACGGTCGTTCGGTTGCGCTTCCAGACTTCGTTCTTCGAGACAAGACGCTCGAAATCAAGCCTCCAGCCGGACTTGGCTCCGGCACGTATGTTTTGTCTTGGCGCGTGGTTTCCGAAGACGGTCATCCGGTCTCCGGCTCAATCGTGTTTTCGATTGGCGCACCGAGCAGCGCGCCGCCGGTGGTGGTGGATGCCGTCGATCTGCAGGTTCGTGGCGCCCTCTGGCTGGCAAAGCTGGGGCTTTATGCCGGCTTCTTCTTTGGAGCCGGCGGTGTTTTCGCTCTGAACTTCTTCATACGCGATAGGTCCGCGGCGCGCGGGTTTATCGGCTTCATGATCGTCCTTGGGCTGGTCAGCGTCCTCGCATCGGCGCGTTTTCAAGGTCTCGATGCTCTTGGGGGTGCGCTCGCGCAGATCGCCGACCCGCAAGTCTGGAAGGCAGGGTTCGGGACGAGTTTCGGCAGCACTGTGTCGGTGATGGCGGGCGCGCTCGTCTTGTCTGGTCTCGCATTTTTGTCCTCCAACGCACGCGTTTCAAGCCTGGTTTCCACAACGGCGCTGCTCGGCGATCGCTGTCGCTCGCACTCAGCGGTCACGCCAGTGCGGCTGAGCCGCAATGGCTGATGCGGCCATCGGTGTTTCTGCACGCGGCATCAATCGCGATCTGGATCGGCGCGCTAGTGCCGCTCGGACAGGTATTTCGCATCGATACGGCGACGGCGGCCCCAGCGCTTATCCGATTCTCACGCTTCATTCCTGTTGTCGTGGTGGTTCTGGTCGCAGCGGGCACGGTTCTCGCTATCGTTCAAGTAAGGCATCCATCGGCGCTTCTGCATACCGCATACGGGAACCTCCTTGTCGCCAAACTTGTTCTTATCGCAATCCTGTTCCTGCTCGCGGCAATAAATCGCTGGCGTTTGACGCAACGAGCCGTGGCTGGTGATCAAGATAACACGCGGTACCTGGTCAGAACGATCGCAGCAGAAACACTTCTTGTGCTCCTGGTGCTGGGCGTTGCGGCGACCTGGCGCTTCACTCCGCCCCCCAGAGCGCTTGCCATCGCTGCTGTGCAACCGGCCTCCGTTCATATCCATGCCTCGAAAGCAATGGCGGAGTTGACCGTCACGCCGGGTCGTGCCGGGCCCGTCACAGTGTCAGCCATGATCATGACAGGAGATTTCGGTCCACTCGACGCGAAGGAAGTCACCTTTGTCTTTTCTCAGCCGGCCGCCGGTATCGAGCCGATCCGGCGCAAGGCTGTAAAGCCCGGCGACGGAACATGGCGCGTTAGCGATCTGGTTCTGCCGGTCCCTGGGCAATGGAAGGTACGGCTCGATATTCTGATCAGCGACTTCGAACTGACAAGGCTTGAAGGGACTATCAATCTGAAACCATAGTGGAGGCCAGAAACACTGTCCGTCGCTGATAAAAGACTGGGAGTGCCTGGTCCTCAGCCAGCGAGCGTTGCCTTTCCTATGCCTTGGTGATCGCCATTTCGGCGTTGTGTTTTATACGCCCCAGGCATAGTGATACTTTCAGATGGTTCCGCCTGACCAAGGGATGGCGGATGAAAAGGGAACACGGTGAGGACTACCCATCAGGGGCCGAAACCGAGGCTGCCCCCGCAACTGTAAGCGGTGAGCGACGTCCAACATGCCATTGGCCAAGTAATTGGCTGATAAGGCGGACCGAGCCAAGACCCGTGAGCCAGGAGACCTGCCATCGCTGGGCCACGACATCCGTGGCGACTTTGTTCGGGCCACGCGGCGGGCGTGGTAGAGGGTGTAGTATGCATATCATGGAAGGCTATCTGCCGGCCGCACATGCGGTTGGCTGGGGTGTGGTTTCAGCGCCCTTCGTTATTTACGGGGCCAGGCGCATTGTAACGCTTGTCAGGGAAAAGCCCGAGGTCAAGCTGCTGATGGCAGCCTCTGGCGCCTACGTGTTCGTTCTCTCAGCGTTGAAAATTCCCTCCGTGACCGGAAGCTGCTCGCATCCGACCGGGACTGGTCTGGCAGCGTCGCTTTTCGGGCCGACGGTGACGACCGTGCTCGGCGCGATCGTGCTGTTGTTTCAGGCGCTATTGCTGGCGCATGGCGGACTGACGACGCTGGGAGCCAATATCTTCTCGATGGCCATCGTCGGTCCCTTCGTCGCCTACGGACTGTTCAAGGGTATAACAGGGGCCGGGTTCAGCGGTGCGGTAGCGATCTTTGTTGCAGCAACGCTCGGCGATCTGGCCACCTACGTCACGACCTCCCTGCAATTGGCGTTGGCCTTCCCAGATCCGGTTTCCGGAATGACGGGTGCTGCTGCCAAATTCCTCGGAATTTTTGCGGTTACGCGGGTGCCGCTTGCCATCAGCGAGGGTCTCTTGACCGTGATCGTGTTCAACCTCTTGCAGCGCTATAGCCGCGGTGAACTCAACGCTCTCAATATCTTTTCCGCGAAGGCCTGATCATGCTGAAACGTAACCTTTGGATGCTGCTCGCCGTCATTGCCCTGGCGATCCTGCCGCTCGTCATTCACCACGGCGGAGACGCCGAATTCGGTGGTGCCGATGGTGAGGCCGAAGCCGCGATTACCGAAATTCAGCCGGACTACAAGCCTTGGGCCTCGCCGCTCTGGGAGCCGCCGAGCGGCGAGATCGAAAGCCTGCTGTTTGCTCTTCAGGCGGCGCTGGGTGCCGGACTTGTGGGATTTTACTTCGGGCGCAGGATGTCACCTGCGAAACGCCCGGATAACCAGTAGCTGATGCGCGCCATCGATCGCTGTGCCCAGACAAACCGGTGGCGACACTACGCCGCCGGTGAAAAACTCCTGTTCGCCGTCGGCGTAATGGCAGTGTCGCTCATTTCGGCGGGATGGGCGGGACAAGTCGTAATCCTTATTGCCATGCTCGTTCTGATGAACATCGGCGCTGGTATAGCGTGGGTCGACATCCTGCGCGCGGCACGTGTTCCGTTTCTGTTCATTGCAACGGGCACGCTGGCGCAGCTCGTCTCTGTCACCGTGGTCGGATATGTGCCGACGTTTTCGCTGGTCTCGGTTGAGGGGATCGATAAGGCCTGCTTTGTGGCCTTGAGAAGCGGTACTTGCGTTTCCGCATTGCTCTTCCTGGCCTTGACGACGCCGCTGTCGAGCATTCTTCAGCTGTTGCAGCGTATGGGTCTCAACGCCGAGATTTCGGATATAACGGTCTTCTGCTCGCATCTCTTCTACCTCGCGTGCTCGACCGTGCCCGGCGGATGGAAACCGGACTTGCAGCAAGAGGCTACACCGGTCGTCTGAATTTTATTTCGGTAGAAAGACCGGCTTCGGGCGCTCGGCTGCTGGTGATCGGCGGCGTTCTGGCTGGAGTCTTTGTCTTGACCTGGTGCCTTGGATGATCCTTGAAGCCCGTGACTTAGAATACAGATACGAAGATGGCACGCTTGCTCTAGATCGCGCGTCGCTGGCCATCCGGGGCCACGAGAAGCTTGCAATTCTGGGCGCCAATGGCGCCGGAAAATCGACCTTGCTGTCCCTGCTCAACGGTTCACTCAGGCCATCTGCGGGGAAAGTCCTGCTGAATGGCGGACCCGTTGCCTACAGCCGAAAGGCTCTCACCGAATTGAGATCCCAGGTTGGGCTCGTCCTGCAGGACCCTGATGACCAATTGTTTGCCGCAACCGTCTTCGAGGACGTCTCCTTCGGGCCACTTAATCTTGGCCTGTCCGTCGCTGAGGCCCGGGTCCGCGTGTCGGATGCACTTGACGCAATCGGGATCGCGCCGCTGTCGCATCGCCCCACACATCTGCTGAGCTTTGGCCAGCGTAAGCGCGTGGCAATCGCAGGCGTTCTTGCCATGTCTCCGTCCGTTCTCCTTCTTGATGAGCCGACGGCCGGCCTCGATCCTGCGGGTGTTGAGGATCTTACCGAAACGCTGCATGCCTTAGCGGCGCAAGGAGTAGCAGTGGTAGTCGCTACCCATGACATGGATATGACCTATGCCTGGGCTGACAGGGTGGCGGTCTTTGCCAAAGGCAAGATCCTGATCGAAGACACGCCGGACAAGCTGTTCGGCATGGAAAATTTCGGCGAGCGAACCGGTCTGCGCCTTCCGCTCGTCTATCAGCTGGGGAAAGGACTGACAGCGTTGGGCTTGATGCCGGGTCAGGACATCATGCCCCGTGGCGTGGATGAACTTCTGAGGTGCATTTCCGCTCAAAATGACAGTCGACACTCGTAAAGACGCAGTCAAAGCAAACATTCGATAGCGCCGGATGACGCATCCAGGGTTCGCTACAAAACCGGCACCGGTCTCCCGATCCTCTTCGAAAGGTTCTCGGCGATTGTGCAAATCCGTGCATCGCCATCGGGCATGCCGACCAACTGCAATCCGGTAGGTCGCCCGCGATCGCCAACAACGGTCGGGACGGTCACAGCGGGCAGACCCAGCACCGCACCGATCGTGGTCACGTGCTCAGTTCCATAAATCGTCTTATGTGATATGTTATTGTAGCGGGGTACATTCTATTTTCAAGTGCGACATGCCAATGATTTCAATGGTTTCCCCTTGGAGATTTTGGGATGTCACGAAGCTATTCGCAGCTGAATCTGGCGGATCGCCGCCGCCTCTATCACTTTGTCGAACGCAAGGTGCCGATCAATGAAATGGCGCGCCAACTCGGTCGTCACCGTTCCACCATCTATCGCGAGATCAGGCGCAATACATTCCACGATCGCGAACTGCCCGAATACAGCGGCTACTTCCCAACGGTTGCCGACGACATCCGCAAAGAGCGGCGGCGGCGTTTGAGGAAGCTGATGCGGCACCCGCAATTGCGCGCACTGGTCATCGAGCAGCTGGAGGCGCTGTGGTCACCGGAACAGATCGCCGGTCGCCTGTTCGCCGATGGCGTGAGCGCCGTCCGCGTCTGCACCGAGACGATCTATCGCTTCATCTATGGCAAGGAAGATCAGGCGCTGGAGCTCTATCAGCATCTGCCAGAAGGCCGTCGCAAGCGCCGCCCGCGCCGCTCCCGCAAACCCCGCGACGGCTCGATCCCGTTGGACTGCAGGATCAGCCAACGCCCTGATTTCATTGCCGATCGGTCTCAGTTCGGCCACTGGGAGGGTGATCTGCTGATCTTCCGGCGCGACCTCGGTGAAGCCAATGTCACCTCGCTGGTCGAGCGCAAGAGCCGCTACACGGTGATGATCAAGAATGGCAGCCGTCACTCTCGTCCGCTCATCGACAAGATCATCGATGCCTTCTCACCGCTACCCGCCTTTGCCCGGCAGAGCTTCACCTTCGACCGTGGTACCGAGTTTCGCGGTTTCAAGGCTTTGGAAGATGGACTCGGCGCCAGGAGCTGGTTTTGCGATCCGAATTCACCGTGGCAGAAAGGCGCGGTCGAGAACACCAACAAGCGCATCCGTCGCTTTGTGCCGAGCGATACGGACCTGTCTGCCGTCAACCAGCCGCAACTGGTCGCCCTCGCCCACCATCTCAATTCACTGCCGAGGAAGTGCCTTGGTTACCGCACGCCCGCCGAAGTCTTCATGGCCCATTTGCGCGAAAGTGGCTAACCCTCTACGCTTCACACGTCATTGTTGCACTTGGATTAGATTCTCCACCGCAAAGTTGAAGTGTCCTGATCCTGCAAAGTAAGAATGTCACTCTCCCCGGGTTTTGATGACCTGGGAGATTGCGGATGGGATTGATTGCGATGAGCGAGCGTGACCTGCAGCGGATTGAGGTCTTGTCGAAAGTGATTGCCGGGCGGATGACGCTGGTGTCGGCGGCGCATGTGCTTGGCTTGAGTACCCGCCAGGTGCGTCGTCTGTTGGACCGGATCGGCGCTGGCGGTGCGGCGTCGATCCGGCACCAGGCGATCGGCCGGCCATCGAACAACCGGATCTGCGACGGCGTACGCGATTACGCCATGGCGATCGTGCGCGAGCGCTATGCGGACTTTGGTCCGACGCTGGCGGCCGAGAAGCTTGCGGAGCGTGATGGTCTGACGGTGTCGCGCGAGACCTTGCGCCAATGGATGTCGGAGGCCGGCCTGTGGCTGTCGCGCAAGCAGCGACGGACGTTCCATCAGCCGCGGCTGCGGCGCGAGGCCTACGGCGAGCTGGTTCAGATCGACGGTTCCGAGCATCGCTGGTTGTCTAATCGCACTCCATCCGTCAAGCTGGTTTGAGCACGCAATTCCCTTGCCGGCTTGCGAGAGAGGCAACACGGCTGGAACGGATTGAATGGACTGCCCTCACCGGCCATGTCCTTCAGAGCTATCCAGTGCTGGGAGCAGGGTTGTCTCCGCGGTCGACAAATGTCGCCGCACAATGGTCTTCGCAGGTGGGATCTTCCTAATGTTCGAAACGCAGTCTCAACGAGCTGCAGCCAGCGATAGCGGAATGATCCTGCCCACGTCCGCAGCAGGGACGCTCAGCACGCAAAGTTACATGGCGCGCTGAGGGACGAAGGCTGAGCGTCTCCTATATGGTCGCGCCAGCCGATGCGTTGAACACTTCTCCCGTCTTGAGCATGCTGTGCATGATGACCGCGAGTTTCCGGGCGACGGCCACAGCGGCCCGCTTGAAGCCAAGTCGCTCCCGCAGCTTAAGTCCCCAACTCTTGAGACTGCTCTCGGTCCTGGCACTGGTTCTCGTCAGCAGCGCTGTCGCCGCTTCATAAAGCAGCCCACGTAAACGATTGTCACCCCTTCGCGAGATATGGCCGTCACAATCGACTTCGCCTGATTGGTAGCGCCGGGTTGTCAACCCAAGCCAGGCGCCAACCGACCGCGACGTTCGAAAGTTTCCTGGGTCTTCAATTGCCGTAACGTAGGATACCGCCGTGACTGCGCCGATGCCCGGGATTGTCATCAACAGCTTCGTGGCTTCGCTCTCACGTGCCACTATCAGCAACTGGCGACCAAGATCGGCTGCGCGCTTGCGGATATCGTGCCACGCCTCCAAAAGAGGCAAGATAATCTTCGCAAGCTCGTTGTTCCCATCCAAAAGCTTCCGCACATCGCCATCAAACACTCGCCCCTTCGTTTTCGGGATGATCAGACCGAAGGTCTTCATCAGGCCGCGGATTTGATTGCCAAGTTGTGTCGAGATGTTCAGGAGTTGTTCGCGGGCAGCCACCAATGTGCGGGTCATCATAGCGTCAAACGACTTGACGCGAACCGCTTTGTAAAAGCCCGCTTCAGCGAGTTGCGCTAAACCATCCGCATCGTTGGCATCAGTTTTGTTGAGCGTCTCGTTCAGTACCTTTTGCGCGTGTCGCGCTTCAATGCAGATCGCCGGCAACCCCTCGCTCGTCAGCGCGTGATAGAACCACGTCGACAGCGGTCCCGTTTCGAATACCACGCGCTGGGCGCGCGGAGCTTTTTTGCGGATCATCTGTGCGAGAAGATTGGGATCCGAAGGACATTTCCCCCGCCAGATCCGCTTCCCGTCTTCCCGGATCGAGATTGCGGTGTCTTTCAATGAAACATCAAGCCCAATATATTGGTTCATGGTTGCCTCCATCCGATGTTTGGGCCCGGTTCCAATCGAGAGCCCGTTTTTTCATCCTATCGGGGGCAACCACCCTCGCCAGCCAAAAAGCCAGAGACGGTCGCGCCGCGATTACTCCATGTTCGAAGATCGCGGTGATCCATGTTCATTACTGGTGTTCATCGATGATGCGACCGGCAAGCTGATGCAGTTGCGGTTTGTACGATCGGAAAGTGCGTTCAGCTACTTCGAGGCGCTGGAACTCTATCTGAAGGCGCATGGTGCTCCAGTCGCCTTCTATTCCGACAAGCATTCGGTGTTCCGGGTGCGAAGAAGGATGCCAAGGGCGGCCAGGGCATGACCCAGTTCGGGCGGCACTTTGCGAGTTAAACATCGAGATTCTTTGCGCAAATCGAGCCAGCCAAGGGCCGGTCGAGCGGATGAACCGGACGCTACAGGACCGGTTGATTAAGGATCTGCGCCTGGAGGGCGTCTGCGGCATGGACGACGGCAACGCTTTCCTGCCTCGGTTCATGGAGCGCTATAACCGCCAGTTTGCCATTACCCCTGCCAGATCTGATGATCTGCATCGGCCGCTGAACCTTGCCCCGGATCGGCTGCGCGACGTGCTATGCAAACGTGAGCAGCGTTATGTCGGTGCCCAGTTGACGTTTTCGTTCGAGCGCCAGCGGATCATGCTGGAAGAGAACGAGGTGACGCGCGGGCTGGTCGGTCGCTATGTCGAGACCTACGCGCTTGCCGACGGCAGGCTGGATGTGCGTTGGAAGGGGCATTCCCTACCCTACCGGGTGTTCGACAAGGACCAGCGGGTGACGCATGCGGCGATCACCGAGAACAAGCGGCTCGGTGAACTCCTGACCTACATCAAGGAACGTCAGGAGCAGCAGACGAAGCCGGCCGTGAAGACGAACAGCGAGAAGAACGGCTACGTTCGACGCGCGCGCGGCCCGGGACGTCGGAAGGATTTCATGAACGATCCTGCGGTCATTGCTCGGCGGCGACAGGCGCTTTCCCAGCAAAGTGCGCTGGAGCAAGGGCAACCCTACCCGGCACAGTTCAATGGAGAATAAACTCGGACTGCATGTCCGATTCCAGCTTTAAACAGGCAGCCCACAAGGGTGTCTTGTGGTAGGTTCCGTGCTGCCAAATGGTCAGTCCCTGGCGCTCTTCGTGCAGCAATCCCAGCCAGCACAGCGGGCGAATGATATCGTAGCGGAGCGCCGACCTTTCCTTCCAGGTTTCGACAGTCATTTCTGCTGGCTCCGGGTACGATTCACTCGGGTATAGCTCGTTCGCCAGTTCGTCCAACGAACAGCCTCTTTCTGCTTTCATATTGATAAGATTGAGAAAGACATGCCACCAACGCATCCGATTGTGGACAGCCTCCTGCGTCTGCCCGTGGTGGATATAAGCATAAAGGTAATCCGTCGCGATCAGATCGAAGAAGGCCTGCGGTCTCGCCAAAAAATCCTGGCCACGTTTTGTGGGCAGCAGGACGTCTTTTTTCCGGCGAAGAAGCTTTAGATGTCGGACCATATCCCGCACCACCCAGAGCGGCGGCATGTCGGCTTCATTGAGGACCTTATTCATCCTGTACAGGTCTTCGGACGTGTACCCGGGCCAATCGAAATGAACGGCGGCCCAGTGCACGAACTTGCGGTTCATCGCTCCCGACGTGGTAAGACCGATCCCTCCCTGGGTCTCGGCGTAGGAGACAGTCATGGCCATGCCGCGAAGCAGCGGCGACAGCGCGGCGACATCGACGTCACCCATCAGCCTGATTTCCGGAAGCATCGCGAGATCCTGGCCCTGTTCAGCTGCCTGCAACATCTACCAGGAACGCAATAATTGGAACTGAGAAAGCTAAAGCCGAAGGGGTGCCCTTCTACCGCCCCCTCCCTTCCCTTGCAACCCGGCCCGGTCGGGGGCTTGCCTCAGCGCCAGTGGAGATGTCGAGTGTCGCATGTCTAAATGGCTGAAGACGTATCCAAAGTGACATTCCAACTTTGCACAACCGCGGACAGTTCAACCTGGCCGCCACAGATATCATAACGATAAATTATATTTCCAAGCGCCTGCCGTGGCAACGCGTTACCCGCATAGCTGCATTGCACAAAAACTAGGTTCCCCCCGGTGAAAAATGCATCATAGTGCACACAGCTGATGCACTTGGCGGCTTCCTCCCAGTTCCGCCGCAGCAGCTGTTCCCCTCTGGAGGTTTTTTGACCTTCACACTTTATGGGCCGCGGTTTTTCCGTCGGCCCTTTTTTTCTTTTCAGCTTGACGTCGAAATTCATCGGCCAAGATTGCCGACAAGCAGTGGCGATACCGCAAGCACGATCTCTTCCGATTTCAAAAATCCGTGAAAAATGCTCGCAAGAAACACACGTAGTCGTAGTATGGGATTTCTTGCACAGACCGTTTTGATGCGGGGAAAATCATTGGGTAAAACACACGTACGCACATTCCATTGTGTTTCACGACCCGTCTCCCCGAAGCTCTTTTATCAAACGGGCATGGGGCCTCCATGAGCAGCTCGCAAACTCAGCGAGTCATGTGATTTTTTATAGTTTTCATGTTGAACAAACATTTGACGCGATTTTCGCTTTTCACTCGTGTCGAGGTTGTGCGATATTAGGGGTGACGGATTCGCATCCGCCTTGTCCTCACCCTCAAACGCACCCCGCCGCCATATCGCGCTTATGGACAGCGCAAACCATTACAGACGCCGAACATGCCATGACCTTGCAAGGAAAGGATGACCGCCAATGGCCATTAAGAGTGCCCCTCAGCTTGTCAGATTCCTCGCGAGAGAACTTCAACGTAGTGGAACCCAGCCTCACAAATTTGCTGAGATCACCGGCGTCGGAGAGGACCGGCTGGAGCTTCTTCAAACCGGAGAGTGGCAAGACCTAACGCTAAGGGAGATTGTCTCAATTTCAGAAAACCTTCATGTCGACCTCACGGACCTCTGATTATTGCCCGCCTGAAAGCACATCGGCCGGGTGCTCGAAGGACCCTTCCCAAAGCCCTCTCCGGCTGTCCTTTGCTGCCAGCTCTGCCACCGCGTAGGGGGCAGATACCGGCGCGCCTGAAGGTAGCGTCGCTGTAAACGCGGCGCCGGCAGATATCAGCGCCGTTCCGACATCGACCGTCGCATCGTCGATCTTGGAAGCGCACACGACAAAAGTCCCCCCGTCTTTTGCTGCTCCGATCGGCTGGCATCCGACTGTGCCGGTTGAAAACAGAGCCGCCAGAGACGCGAGTGAGCGCAGCCCGCAATCATCTTCTTGCCCGTCAGGTGCGCGATAGGCTGTGCCTCGGATGCAGGATTGAACGCCGAACAGCCTGTATTTCCTGCCTTCGTGCCTCCAGGTATCTCCGGTCTCGAATGTGACATCCGAGGAAAACGGGATGGTCGTGGCTTGGGCGCTAGCCTCTGACCCGAGGATGAGTGCAAAGAGCAGCGTTCGCTCAATCCGCATTTTGAAACCCCATCGTTTTTGAAAGCGATTGCGCGTGTTCCAGATCGGGGCGCCGTGATCGACCCTCTGGCGTCTTTCCGATCTCCGCTAGACCGAGAAAAACCATGCTGTCATCGTCATTGACGGTGCGGTAGGGCTCGCCAATGCCCCCGACTAGAACGAAACAGGATGCTGGTATAGCCTGGCCTTGCGCGGACGAGAGCATCAGGGTCTTGCAGAGGATGACGTGCGCCCGCTTGTTGTAAATCGCTCCGGCGTAGTTACGAACGGCGTCTATACACGTCCATGTCTGCACCCGGTTGTAGGTCACAGTCTTCGCTGGGCAGCCGTTCAGGCCTCGTAGCTGAATGTCGTACCCGGCAATTCTTCGCTCAACGGCCCCATCGATGGAGATCTCGCCGCTGACCCGCTCTATGGAGCGGTCGACCAGTCTGCCCTCGGCATCAAATCGTTCGAAGACAAAGACCTTGGCGCTGTCCTCGGCGAACTGACGGAGATAATCTGGAAGCGGTTCCGCATAGGGGTGTTCGCCCACTTCGACCGCAAAAGCCGCACTTGGCAGCATCAAAGAAATTGCCACGCTGTAGACCTTGAGTTGTCGATACACCGAAAATCCTTCGTTTTGGAGTTGACATAAGAATCCCTCCTAAATTAATTATATTTTATTCTGCGACGCAGCAACCGGAACCTTTCCATGAAGACGATCGCGTTACTCCTCCTTTTTTCAGCGTCTTATTCGGCCAACGCCTGCGAGCCAGTCGACACCGCGAGCACCCTTGCGATGGTCAAAGCAATCGCGACGGAAGAGCAGCTGGATCCGGCTCTCGCACTCGCTGTGGTTGACGTTGAAAGCGCTAGCGGAAAGCATCAGGTCTCCGATGCCGGTGCTCTCGGCATCATGCAGCTGATGCCGGCCACGGCGTCTGATTATGGTGTCACAGATCGCTGCGACCCCGAGGAAAACATTCGCGCCGGCATCCGCTACCTGAAGAAACTCTATGGTGAGTTCGACGATCCGCTGCTGATGCTCGCCGCCTACAATGCCGGTCCGGAGCGGGTCTACCAAAAGGGCGGCATTCCCGAGTTTAACGAGACCGCCCAATACGTCGTTAAGGTGATGAACCGCTGGACACTCAATGCCAAGGCGTTGGCTGCCGACGAAAGGCGCGGCGGAAACCACCGTTCTCAGAAACAGACGATCGCATTGGCGCCTTCCCCCTGGCGGGATGATCACGTCTGGAACGGCGAATAGATCGACCGTTCTCCAAACTTTCCCTTCAACATTCAAAGGACTTCCGTATGAGCACGCTTTCGATCGTATCCCCTTCCCGCTTCAAGGCGACGGTATGCCTTGCCCTTCTGACAACCGGGCTGGCACTCGCTCCGGACTTTGCCTATGCGCAGTCCGCCGCTCCCGTCGAGGGGATCCTCGAGTGGTTTGTTGGCGTGCTTCAGGGCAATGTCGCGCGCTCCTTGGCAATTATTGCCGTCTGCTTCCTCGGCTTTCTGTTTCTGACCGGCCGCATGGCGTGGCAGGGGGCGATCTCCATCGTTATTGGCATCGCGATCATCTTCGGGGCAGCCCAGCTCGTCGATGCGATGAAATCGTCGGCGGGCATTTAATGCGCGAGGACGCTCCCGATGTGGAACCGCTGATCCTGCCGTTGACCCGACCGCCGATGTATTTTGGCGTCGATATCATCGTCTTCGTCGTCAACGGACTGTTCGGGATCGTACTTTTCATTGCAACCTCAAGCTTCCTGGCGCCGCTCATCGTCCTGCCCATTCATTTTATCGGGCTCTACCTTTGCCAGCGCGACGTTCACATCGTCCGCGTCGTCCAGGTGTTCTTGTCGATGCGCAGGGCGATCCGAAACAGGAGGTTCTGGAGAGCGGGGAGTTACAGCCCATGAACATCGTCAATCATGATCTGAAATTCGGACGCGAGCGCGCACGCGAAATCGGCATCGGTACGCATGTACCCTATCTGCGCCATGTCGACGAAGAGACCATCGTCACCAAGACCGGTATGCTCCTGCAGGTCATCAAGCTTTCCGGGCTCCCGTACCAGACGATGGACCAGGCGGAGATCAACGCGCGTCTTGCCAACCGCAACATGACGGTCCGATCGCTTGGGTCCTCGCGCTTCGCACTTTACGCGACCATTATCCGTCGCCAGATCGTGCCCGCTATCGACGGGGAATTCGACAATCCTTTCGCCGACGAGCTGAATGCCCGCTACATGGAGGGGCTGAAGCACCGGACGATGTTCGTCAATGAGCTTTATCTGACCGTCATTCGACGGCCCATGACCGGCCGCGCCGGCAAGGTCGATCGCATGTTCGACGTCTTTCGCATGGCAGACAATGAGGTCGAGGCCAAAGGCGAAGCGCTACGCGACCTCAAGGATATGGTTTCGGGGATTGTTGGCGACTTTCGCACCTATCGGCCGGAACTGCTGTCCTGTATGACCCGCGAAGGCGGCGTCTTCTCGGAGCCGGCCGAGTTTTTCGCAAAGATCCTCGCGGCCGGCGACGAGCGGGCGATGCCCCTGCCCCGTATGTCCCTTGCCGACTATGTCGGGACCGGTCGAATCCTGTTTGGCCGCAAGGCAACGGAGATCTGGTCAGGCGACGGTGCCACCTCCAAGGTCGCCGCTATGGTGTCGATCAAGGAATATCCGCCGATGACGACGCCGGGCCAACTCGACGGGCTGCTGCGGCTCCCTTACGAGTTCATCGTCACCCATTCCTTTGCTCCCGAGGATCGCACGTCCGTTACTGAGGCGATAGCGACCATCAGCCGGCAGATCTCCAATTCCGACGACGGTGGTACGGCCGTGGAAGATGACGTCGAAACGGCCCGTGATCGGCTAGCTTCCGGCGAAGTCGTCTTCGGCAAACACCATATGTCCGTCGCCGTGCTGGCGCGCGAGCCTGCCGGTCTCAACCGCGCTGTTGCCGACGTCACGGCCGAACTTGCCCGCATGGGCGTCGTCGCTGTCCGTGAAGATCTCAATCAGGAAGCGTGCTGGTGGGCACAGCTGCCAGCAAACTTTGCCTATGTCGCCCGACAGGGGCTGATCTCGTCGGTCAATTTCGCCGGATTGTTCTCCGCGCATAATTTCCCATCCGGCCAGATCCATAAAGTTCACTGGGGCAAACCCGTCTCGCTGCTGGAGACGACCAGCCAGACGGCCTACTTCTTTAATTTCCACGAGGATGACGTCGGCAATTTTACCGTCATTGGACCGACCGGCTCCGGCAAGACGGTGGCGCTGTCCTTCCTGCTTGCGCAAGGGATGCGGGTCGAGCCGAGGCCCCGCTGCGTCTTCATCGACAAGGACCGTGGCGGCGAGATTTTCGTGCGTGCCATGGGCGGACGCTACGAGCGGCTGTCGCCGGGCGAGCCGACCGGGTTTGCACCCCTGCAGCTTGACGATACGCCGGCTAATCGCAGTTTTGGCAAGACGCTGATTTCCTATCTGGTCACACCAGCGGACCGGGTGCTCCACGCCGAAGAGATGGCCGTGATCTCCGACGCGGTCGACAGCATCTACACCGACTTCGATCGGCCGCAGCGCCGGCTCAATATGCTGGCGGAGGCGCTGAAGGGCCGAATGAGATCTGGGATTGGCGATCTAGCCGACCGGCTGAAGGAATGGACGACCGGCGACAAGGGCTGGCTCTTTAACAATGCCGAGGACAAGCTCGATTTCTCAGGCTCGGTGATCGGCTTCGACATGACGGAGATCCTATCCGACAAGCGCACGCGATCGGCCGCTCTCCTTTATATGTTTCACCGTATTCAGGAAATCCTCGATGGCCGGCCGTCGATGATCTTCCTCGACGAAGGCTGGCGCCTACTCGACGACGAGGTGTTTTCCGGTTTCATCAAGGACTGGCTAAAAACCATTCGAAAGATGAACGGCATCGTCGGCTTCGGAACCCAGTCCGCCTCCGACGTCGTGCGCTCCGATCTGCGCAACACCATCATCGAGCAGACGATGACGAACATCTTCTTCCCAAACGCATCGGCAGATGAGGAGAGTTACCGCAAAGCCTTCGGACTGTCGGAGAAAGAGTTCCGGTTCATCAAGCAGGCAGACAAGGCAAGCCGTACCTTCCTGGTCAAGCATGCGCAGGACTCGATCATCGCCCGCCTCGACCTCTCCGCCATGCCCGACCTGGTGAAAGTGCTGTCCGGGCGTCCGGAAACGGTTCGCGAGTGCGAGCATCTGCGAGAGACGTATGGCGAGGAGCCGGCCGCCTGGCTTCCGCACTTCTGCGGTTGGACGATACCGGAGGCAAGTGATGCATAAAGCCATTCTTCTTTTGCTCTCCGCAGGGCTAACCCTTGCGCCACCGCTGTCTGCCTGGGCGGATGTTCCTGTGATCGATGACGACGCGAAGAAAAAGCGCTCCGAGGAAGAAAGCCATTCGGCAACCGACAAAGACACGCAGGACGACCAGCTCGAGGAGCAGACCGTCACCAGCTGCAACATCTCGCAGAAGGAAAAGAACCGGCGTTTGTATCGATCGCCGGCGCAGGCAGTGAATGAAGACACCAGCAATGTCGAGCTGATCAAGCACTATGCCGACAAATACAATGTTCCCGTCGGCCTGGCGCTGTCTGTCGCGCATGCGGAGTCCGGGATTTCTACCTGCTCAGGCTCACCGACCGGTGTCAAGGGCGTGATGCAGCTGACGAAACGCACCGGCAAGGGCATGGGTTTCGACCGCGATATCAACGAGGAGAATATCGAGGGCGGCGTCAAATATCTGGGTCTCGGCGTCAACAAGTGCGGGACGACAGACTATGCCTGCCTTGCCTCCTGGTACAATGGCTCGACTGCGGCAGAACAGAAGAACTGGGCCGGCAAGGTTGGTCGGAACCATGGATGGTTCAACGCTTATGCTGGCGGCTCCAATATCGAGGAGATCTCTTCGCCATCCTACAAGTCCACTGTCGACTACGGATCCGAGGCCACGCGCAACGCCAATCGTGCCGCCTCTGGCTCCGTCGACAGGGCGATCTCCGGGATCGATAGGAGCTCTGCCCGCGTGCAGGAAGCCGGGCGACGGATCGATGCCCTGTCGTCATCGGTCGGTGCTTCGGAAATCTACCAAGACGCCTGGGATGACAACACGCAAGCGCGCGCCGTCAACGCCGAGCTGCTGAACACCTCTTTAACGAGCTGTTGCAGGCGCGCCTGCAGATGAAGCTGTCAAAGACCTCCGAGACCGCCAAGGCCATGAAGTCCGATCCCAACGTCAATCCCTATAGCTGTGATCCCGTCATTCTCGAGCAAATGAAGGTGCCGCGCGCCGACTGGCCACGTTGCGCTGTCATCGCTGCAGCCGAGGGTGAAACGTCGGTGCTGTCGTCTTCGGGCAGTTCCGACGGCGCGATCGCCGACAATCTTCTGTCCATCCAAAATGCCGCAGAGGCGGCCGATTAAGAGGTTCCATCATGAGAGCGAGACTTGCTATCGCTGCTGTACTTGCCGTTTCAACGCCGGCGTTTGCCGACGTTCCGGTCATCGACAACGCCAACCTGACGATCGCCAGAAAGAATGCCGAAAACACTGGCAAAATCATGAACACAAATACCGACATCCTGGAAAAGACCAAGGCGATCCTTGGTGCCCTCTCCGGAAGTCGCGACGGGTCCATGGGTATTTCCTCGACCGGCTTAAGCGGAAATATGTCAGTTTCCGCAGCACCATCTTTCTCATCCATCATGAACGGTGGAACGCTGTCCTTTGGCGGCCTCGACGCCAACTCCCAGAATATCGCGGCGACGTTGATCAACGGCCTTCAGCTCGTCAAACAGGTGAAGGCAATCGTTGACGGCGAAGATGCGGGCGCGATGAACAGTGCGTTCTCCGGCGCCGTCAACACAGTCACGCTGCTCTCGGCACTGACGCAGCAGGCGACGCAAGGGATCTCCAAGAGGGAACAGTCGCTTCAGTCGGCGACTGGCCAGATCGGCTCATCCGAAGACGTAAAGGGCTCGGTCGACGCCAATACCCGCATGCAGCTGGAGACGGCGCGTACCATCAATGAGTTGATCGGCGTTTCGAACGGCGCGGTCTCCGCTCTCAATACCGAGATGCAGATGCGACTGACGCAGCAATCCGAGACCGCCAAGATGCTGCGATATAAAGACATCAACCCGTTCAAGTGAGACCGCATGCGATTGCTCGTGATGACAATGCTGGTAGGGCTGGTCTTCGTTGCTGGCTGCCAGACAAAGGGCGAGAAGAAAGCCCCCTGCCCGCCGATCTCCGGATATGGGCCGGCCGACGACTTGTGTGGCCCTGCCCTTCCGGTCAATGACGTGTTTACGTCCGTCCTGAAGGAATAACGAGATGGCAGCGACCACGATCATTTCGGACATCTTCGAGAAGCTCGACAATATCGGCGAGACCTTTATCTCGAACGCCTATGAAGGCTTGGCCCTTCAAGTCACCGTCCTGTTCGGGTCGATGCTGACACTCTATGTCATCTGGTGGGGCTACATGATTCTTGCCAGCCGGGACGGATTTTCCGTACCGGAAGCGGCTTGGCGGCTGGGGCGAGCCTTCTCATCTACTATATGGCGACCAATTGGGATGCCTTTTCCGCCACGCTCTACCAGCTCGTGCAAGCCGTGCCGAACCTGGTCTCCGACACAATCATCGAGTCGATTGCAGGCTCGGGCGGGATACTCGACGGCGGAACTGACGATACGACCGGCGTCGTGAAGATCCTCGATGCGGTGTTTGAGACCGCGGGCAAAGTCTATGAACAAGTGGCGACCGGCACGTTCGAGTATGTTGGCGCCCTCATCGGTGCTGTCGTCTTTGTCGTCGCCATGATCTTTATCGCGGTCGCGGCTGCCGCGATCCTTGCCGCCAAGCTTATGCTGTTCATTACCCTGGCGCTGGCGCCGGTGTTCATCATACTGGCGCTCTATCGCTGGACCTTCCGGTTTACGGATGGCTGGCTGCTGCTCATGGTCAACCTGATGGTGACGCAAACGTTGATGATGTCGTTTCTCGCCTTCCTGTACCAACTCATTGAGCTCGCCATAAACACGGCCAACAATACGGCCACGGAAAGCAAGCTGTCCTATGTGGCGCCATTCGTGATTGTCTGCCTGCTCGGTATCGTGGTGTTCAGGTTTATTCCGTCGTTTGCGGCAGCCATAGTGGGAGGCACGATGCTGGGACAAGGAGATACGGCGTTTATTGGAGGGCGGCGCTCACTGGCGCTAGCCGAACGGCAGGTTAGCGGACGAGCCAGAATTCTACGGTCTGGCCTTCAGAGCCGCCGATCATCGACAGATGTGCAAGCAGCTCGCGCTCGCGCAATTCAGAGAGAAACCGAAAAGAATGGGCAGCTTTAGGGTGTTCTCCCACGACTGCGTTTGATAAATATAGTTATTCGGAAGGAGCAGACCATGCACCCTTGGCAAGACGATCGTCGCCGGTTCGCCGCCATAGATGAGCAGAACCGTATCAACGAAGAATTAGCTGAGGCTGGTCGCTCCGGAGGTAGGCCTCGCGGCGGAGTCGGCTACTTGCTTTTCCTTGGCGCTGTCATTTTCTTCAAACCGTTGGCTGAATATTGCATCGAAATTTACGGTTCTGCCACAGCCTACCTTCACGGCATTGCCGCCATGTTTGGCTTTTGAGTCTGGGAGACCCTGATGAACAAGACGTCTGCAGCGCTCATAATGTCTGCCATGCTGTTTCCCACCATGGTGATGGCGCAGTCGATAAGCGCGATCGTTCCGGTACTGACTGGAGCATATGCCCCTGTGGATGGTGGCTGCGATGCTGCTGCTGCCGCGTTCATCTATATCGAGGATAAGGGTATCGCCGCCAACAAGACCACCGGAACGGTGACATCCGCCAAACATGAAGGCAATTCCTACGTCCTCGACGTCCTCTGGATTGAGGCTGGCGCAGATCAAGCGGATGGCGATCGGGATACGGTCCGGATCGAGGTGAAGGACGATAGAAGCTTCTACTTCTCCAATTCCGCGTTCGAGAGAACGCTGATGCGGTGGTGCAGCTGAGGCTCGAACGTTTTGCAATCCCGCCGGGACAGCGGTAGCTTTTGAGCTCTCACCGTTGATTTTCTAACCGAACGATCACGCCCATAACGACGCCGGGAGATCGTTCCGGGGCTCTCCACGCCCGGAGAATTAAATATAATTTATCACGCCGCGAACGCGGCGCATTGGAAGCAGATATGGCCAACGCAGAAACGACTGAACATCAGCCCAATACCCCTCCCGTGGACCTCAGCGCCTATTGGCATGCGGGCGCGTCATGGGAGGCGGAACTCTATCGCAAGGAACGTCGATCGCGAAAAATCGCCTGGACAGTGGCAACGATTGCGGCGGCCTCGACGCTGCTCAGCCTGTCGGCCCTCAATCTCCTGGTTCCCTTAAAGCAGTTCGAGGCCGTCGTTGTGGTAGCTGACAAGACCACTGGTTTCGTTGAGGTCGCACGCTCGCTGGATGAGAGCAAGCTTTCGGAGAACGATGCGATCAAGACCGCCAACATCGTCCGCTACATCAGGGCGCGCGAAACCTATGATCCGCGAGGACTGAAGGATAATTACGACCTTGCCCAGCTTTATTCGACGGCACAGGCCTCGGTCGACCTGCGCCACGAATTCGAGCCATCCAACCCGCAGTCGCGGGATAAGCTGCTTGGCCGAGACACGCACATTTCCGTGACGATCAAGTCGGTATCATTTCTGAATTCGTCGACGGCGACCGTGCGCTTCTCAACAGAAACACGCCGCGACAACACATTGCGGCGCGAGCACTGGGTTTCGGTTGTGCGATTCCGCTACACGACCGCGCCACTGAAGAACGAATATCGCTTCGACAACCCGCTCGGTTTCCAGGTCGTCGAATATCGGCGCGACCAAGAGTCACTTCCGGAAGTCCTGCCGGCTGATAAGGCGGCACGCTGATGCAGAAATCCCGTTTCCTCCTCGCCGCCCTGACGCTGCTGATAATGGCAAAGCCCTTGGCGGCCGCCGATCCCCGTATCCGCTACATCACCTTCAACAATAATGCCGTCGTCACCGTGCCTGCTGGCCTTGGTGTATCGACGATGATCCAGCTGGGAAGCTCTGAGGTGATCGAGACAATCTCGGCTGGCGACACGGCCAGCTGGTCGATCGTGCCGAAGAAGGGGTCGAGCATCCTCTTTGTCAAACCGCCGCGCGAAAACGCCGAGACCAACGTCAACATTGTCACCAACCAGCGGGTCTATGCGCTTCTTCTGAAGGGCTCGGCCGCAGCCGATCTAAGAGCTGCTTTCCAGGTGCGGTTCAAGTATCCGGACGAAGACGTGAACGCCCGTCTTCTGGCAGCAGCCCAGGATAGCGCCAAGGACCCGCTGCTGAAAGGCCTCGGTCCGAGCCGTCTTAACTACGACTATGTCTTCCGGGGTGACACGAGCCTGAAGCCGCGCGTCGCCTTCGATGACGGCACTCATATGTATCTGGAGTTTCCGGATGAAATCCCGGCGATCTTCGTCGTCGAAGGCAAGCGTCAGGAGTCGCTCGTCAACCTGCGCACCCAAGGTAAATACGTCGTGGTCGACAAGATCTCCGCCCAATTCACGCTACGCGCCGGCGACAAATGGCTGTGCCTCTATAACCGGCAGGCCAACCGCCGGTCCTTCGATCTTGTCGAGGATGCCTATGGTCCGAAGAACCTTGACACCAAGGAGGGCAGCCAGCGATGAGCAGGATCGATTTCGACCACCTCGATGGTCAAAGCAGTGTCGCCAGCACCCGCAACGGCCGTCTCGGCAAGCTGGCGCTTCCGCTGCTCCTCGTCGTCGGTGCGGGCGTGCTCGCCTACGTCAACTGGCCGACGGGTCCTCAGAACCCCGGCCTCAACGAGGGCGCAACCGAAACCTTCGAAACATCCAATACCAGCATTCGTAATTTCCCGGAGGAGCCGGTCAAACAGGCAGCCGATCCCAACCTCGTGCAGATCCCTATGGTCGAGGAGAAGAAGCCAGTGGATGCTGCGACAGTTGATGTCACGGTCAACCAAGGTGAAGACCTAGAAAAACTGCGACAGATCGAGGAAGCCCGCCGCCTGGCTGAGGAAGAGCGGCGCCGGATGGAAGAGGCACGCCGGCGCGCGGAAGAAGACGAGCGGCTGGCGCAACTGGAAGCCAAGCGCCGTGAAGACGAGGAAAAGGCCCGGTGGGAACGGTTGCGCTCGGAACAGGTTATTGTCGACGGGTCAAACAGTGAGAGTTTGTCCGGGAGCGACCAGTCGGTCACCATCGCCGATGATGGTCAACTCGTGACCGTCCCGGGGGCGGATACCGACGCAAACAAGGCCTTTCTGGCACAGTCCGAGAAACAGACGGCAGGCATCGTAAAGGCGACCCGCTTTGACCGCACCGACGCGCTCGTTGCTCAAGGGACGATGATCCGCGGTTTTCTGGAAACGGCCATTAATACGGACCTTCCCGGGATGGTGCGCGCCGTGGTGCGTGAGGATGTGCGCTCGCTCGACGGCGGACGCATCCTCATCCCGAAGGGCTCTCGCTTAATCGGTGAATACAAGTCCGGGCTGGCGCGCGGCCAGAAACGCATATTTGTCGTTTGGTCACGAGTGATCCGATCCGACGGCCTGTCGGTCGAGATCGCCTCGCCCGGCGCCGACCGGCTTGGTCGTGCTGGCCTGACCGGAGAGATCGACACGCATTTCTGGGAGCGCTTTGGCTCGGCGATCATGCTTTCGGTGATCGGTGGTGCTGCGGAATATGTGTCCGCCCTCGGCGAAACGCCGACTAATAGCGCCCGGTCGATCTCCACTGTGGATCCCATCACCGGCGCCGTTACGACGGTGACGACCGAACCTAGCCAAACGGCCGCGGAGGCGCGCGCCATTGCCGCCGAGAAATCTTCATCCATCCTCCAGGAGATCGCCAACGAAGCGTTCAAGGAAAGCTCGAAAATCCCGCCGACGATCTATGTCGCTCAAGGCGAGCCCGTCATCGTCTATCTCAGGCGCGATCTCGACTTCTCCGATTTCTATGCCGATCCGGTCCGGCAGGAAATGATGCGCCTGAAACGTGGCGGGCAGATTCGCCGCGATGTCGACCCCACCCCCTACTATCCGATCGCGCCGGTCTATAAATGAGCGCGTTCCCGTTTCTCGAAAAAGCCCTTGAACGGCTAAGACCTCTTCTGGCGGATGATCGCGTCTCCGAGATCTCGGCCAATCGGCCGGGAGAGCTGTTCATTGAACGCCTGGGCGTAAGCAGCATGGAACGTGTGGAAGACACGCAGTTCACCTCCGAATGGATCCGGACGTTGAGCGAGCGGGTCGCCGGCTCCACCAACCAGGTCGTCAATGATGAACACCCGATCCTATCGGCGTCGCTTCCGTCCGGGGAGCGTTTCCAATGCGTGCTGCCACCAGCAGCGCCGGCGGGCGGCGCCATCTCCATCCGCAAGCAAGTCATTCATGATATCGGCCTCGACGTATATCAGCAGCGAGGAGCCTTTGAGCAAACGCGTGTCGGGCGCCAGCTTTCGCTGTCGGCTGCCGAAGAACAGCTAGCCGCGATGATGCAAGGCGACGTCGATGCCATGGAATTCCTTCGGACCGCCGTGCGCTTGCGGGTCTCCATCGTCGTGTCCGGCGGCACGTCTACTGGCAAGACGACTTTCCTCCATGCACTTTTGAAGGAAATCCCGGAAGAGGAGCGCATTGTCACAATCGAGGATACGCGTGAACTGAAGCCGATCACACCGAACACGGTCGCCCTGCTCGCCTCCAAAGGCGACCAAGGGCGTGCCAAAGTCACGCAACAGCAACTTCTCGAAGCCTCGCTGCGCATGCGTCCCGACCGGCTGATGCTTGGCGAGCTTCGCGGGGCGGAAGCTTTTTCGTTCCTCCAGGCGATCAATACCGGCCATCCCGGCTCTCTGACCACCGTCCACGCGAATTCCGGTCGATCAGCCTATGAGCGCCTAGCGCTAATGGTCATGCAAAGTGGCATGGACCTGAAAAAACAGGAGATAATCGACTACCTGAAGGAGGTCATTCCGATCGTGGTTCAGCTCGCGCGCATGCCCGACGGACGCCGTGTGGTGTCGGAGATCGTGTTCACCAAGGCGGATGCGTCATGAACCCAGCCCTCCTGCTATTAGGTCTTCTCATTGCCACGGCGACGGCGGTGTTCGTGGCATCGCTTGCCTATGCTGGCCTCTATTACACTTTCGACAATTCGACGTGGATGTTGCAGGCGCTGCAGGGCGATCTTCTGGCCTCGTACAAGGCCGCGCGTCTCGATCTCTATGCCGGTGAGTGGCATCGGCCAGCGATCGCGGCGGGCGCTGGTTTTGTTGCCGGCGCCGCGATGCTGATCACGCTTGCGACTGGCAAGAAGAAATCCACCGATGCGCGCTTCCTGAGCACAATGGAGGCGCGAGCCCTCGGTCTCACGCGCACCGGTGGCGTGTTCGTTGGCCGGATCGGCGGTAGCCTGATCAAGGTTCCCGGCGGTTTTACCCAGTGTGGTTCCGGCAGGCGACGGCTGACAAAGCCAAAATTGTTCGGCGGCAAGAAGCTGTGGATCGATGGTGATGACGTTGGGGGGTTTGTGATCGGCCCGCCGCGATCCGGTAAGGGCGCGTCGCTTATCGTGCCCAATTGTCTCCTCTGGCCAGACAGCATCGTCGTTCTCGATATGCGCGGCGAAACCTATGAGGCTACGGCCGGCCACCGCTCGAAATTCTCACGCGTCTTGCGCTTCTCGCCGGCCGACGAGAACGGCGACACCGAATGCTACAATCCCCTCGACTTCGTCGCCATTAATCCCGATCAGCGCGACATCGATATCAATTCGATCGCCACCGCCCTTTTGCCCACGCCAAAGGGCGATGCCTACTGGATTTCTGATGCGCGTGCTCTGTTTGCCGGTGTCACCTCCTGGGTTTTGGAAAATCCTGACATCCCCGACAAAGACAAAAATCTCGGAACGGTTCTCAATGTCGTGGAAGGCGGTGACCAGCCGTTGCGCGAGTGGCTGGAGGAGGTTGCCAATCCGGAGCTTCGGGCCGAATGGATCAGTTCTTTTACCTATACGACCATAGCGCGCTTTGCGGTTATGGCGGGCAAACAGTTCGACGGGGTTTACGGCTCGCTTGCCGCAGCCGTCCGGCCGTTTAAAAACAATCGAATTCTGCGGGCGACAGCGCGATCGACCTTCGACATTCGCGCGATGCGGCGCGAGAACATGAGCCTCTACCTGGATTTCCGGATCCAACAGGTTGCTTCCATCGGTCCGATCTTCAATGTGCTGATGGTCCAGTTCATGGATTACATGTCGCGTAATATGATGACGCGCGGCGAGCGGCGGGTGCTGGTCTTGCTCGATGAGTTTCAGAACCTAGGAAAGCTGGAGAACGCCCTCACCGTCGCGACCGTTCTTGGCGGCTACGGCATACCATGCTGGTTCTTCGTCCAATCGCTACGATCCATCGACAACGTGTACACGCGGGAAGGTCGACAGACGCTGGTGAATTCCGCCCGCGCCCAAATCTTCCTCGGGGCCCAGGATCCCGAGGATCAGCGTTATGTCTCGCAACTGCTCGGTGAGCGCAAAGAAGTTACTGTCGACAAGGCGGTTTCGACGGGCGTCACGCTTTTTGATCGCAAGGGCGCGACCATGTCGTACAGGACAGCGATGCGTCCGCTCATGCGCCCCGATGAACTCGGGGCGATGAACGAGACGCGCTGCATCATCAAGTTGCGCAATCAGCAACCCATATTCGGCCTTCGAAACTTCTATTATGCTGATGATGAACTGATGAAGCGCGCTTGGCTGCCAATCGCCGCAACCAATGAACAACACCGGATGACAAGAACTCCAGAGGTGGTGGTAGAGCACATAGACCCCTGTCCATCAAACCAAGCCGCGCAGAGTACGGTCGCACCAGGCGAAAAGTTTGCGCTGAAGGCCCCCCGCGCTCACGTAGCGGCCTCGATCAGGATGCCAAACGGACTAAACCTAAAAAGTAGCAGCAAAGAGCTGACGCCATCAGATGGGAAGCCGGATTTCAGGGCCGCAGTAAACGCAAGCGCTCGTCGTCAAAGCGATGCAGACGAGGCAATTGGCAGAGTTCTCAATTTATTTGACACCACACCAGCGAAGAAGCGCGAAATCAAAAAGCTGCGTAAAGAAATTTCGGGGGCATTGAGCGATGAGTAGTGAGCTTTTTGACAATCGACGTCGGTCAGGTTTCGGCGCGGAACGCTGTAAAGCCATTCAAGCCATATAAACGCGAAGGGCGCTCGATCCTCTCGGAGAGCGCCCTTCGCAGACCCGGACAGCCAAAAACGCGCGACGATGTCGCTGCAGGTAGTCGTCGATAACGGGTGATGTTCCTTAGATGCGATCACTGGTACTGATTTTCAAGACCCCACGCTGCCTTGGGCCGCAGGATTGTCGACCGCGTATTGAGTCGTTTTGGTCTAGCAAAATTCTGTCGGCAACTTGCCTGCGAGCGTTTAGGACAATATTCTTCTCTCACCGCCTCGCGGCGCGCGAAAACGGGGACTCTTTATGGCAGCTGGTACGGTTAAGTTCTTCAACAACGACAAGGGATTTGGGTTCATCACTCCGGAAAACAGTGGTCAGGACGTTTTTGTCCACGTGTCAGCCTTGCAAGGGAGCGGGTCACTTCGTGAGGGGCAGCGGGTAAGCTATGAGGTGGGCCAAGATCGAAAGACCGGCAAAGCCAAAGCGGAAAACGTCCGCGAAATTTGATCGCATCTCGGTATCGTAAGGCTCCTCGCGGCATCTGCGTTTGGCGCGAGGGGCCGAAAATCGTCCCGACTTCGTAGGTTGTGCCGCGACGGCTGGCTAGCAATACATTAATTGAAATCGCCGGCTCAATAAGGTGTGCCAGCACTCCATTCAGCTCGTAATCAAGCTTTCGCCTAGCGTTCGGCTCCATCGCGGTTGTTCTCGCGCTCATGCTCCGTCTGACGAGCGATCTCTCTACGCCTTTCGTCCTGAACCGTTTTTGTGCCTCCAGCTTGTTCCCGTGCGGCTTTCGCCGCTCGACCTGTGGCAATAGCCTGTTGCTGGACCGCGATTGCGGGATCGACACTTGCCGGCGGCTTCCGGTTTTGATCATGGCCCTCGCCAGCTTGAATAGTGGACGGCGTTCCCCCTCCCCCGGAAGCATGCATGGCTGACGGTATCTGCTGCAATTCGATGTCACGGCGCTGCTCGGCAAAGAGTGCCGAAATCTCGCGCCGCATTTCCTCGACCGCCTGGCGCTCACCACTGCTGTCGACCATCGTCTCCAAACGGTCCATCGATTTGTTGGCGCGTGCAACGCGCTCGTCGAACTGTTCAAGCGATAGGGGCATAGTGTTTTCCTTTCGTTGTTTGATGTCTGAAACCAAAGTCATGAGTTTCGCCAACGGCGCGGCCGGTTTCGAAGCCGTCCTTTGATCCAGCGCGGCAAAGCGGCTCTGCAGCCACGGCGTCGGCGCACCATTCTGCGCACCGCCGGCCGCCTCGACCGAAACGGTGGCGCTTAGCCCCTGTTCGAACAACCTGCGCTCGATATTGTTGACCACTTCAAGGGTCTCTGCGCCTGGACCCATTTCGTTTCGTCGCGTCAGCTCCCGCTCAATCTTGCTGATGCTCGCTCCGGTCGGCGCCAAAAGCAGCGCGGTTCCGGCTTTCTCAGAGACAAACCGAGGATGGGCTTGCAGGGCGCGCTCGACCGTCTTCAGCAGGGCGGGAGCGTTACCGGCAGGGTTGATCTCTATCCGTACAAGAACGAAGCCATTTACCGTGCGTGCTGCGGGCTTCGGCGTTTTGTCCGCTGTCGCAGCTGCGAACCGATTGGCCGCGTCTATTACCGTCGATTTTGCACCCACCTTTTTCAACCCGTCCACGGTCGCTCGCCACTGCTGGGCCAACGCAAGGCTGCCGTTCGCGAGCGAGGCGCGGTCGGCGACACCAGCCCGCTTATGCCTGACACGATTATTCAGAGCGGGCGTCATGAGATAACGCGGATCGGTGAGACCACGCTGATAAGCGCCGGCCTGCGCTTGGCTGTATGGGCGCGTTGCCGCGACATCGGCCCGGCGTGTCGCCACCATGGCAATCCCATGCTCACGGGCCTTTTCCGCAAACCGCTCCCGCCATTGATAGAGCTCCGGCTTCGTGAGCCGCAGCGCTTTGCCTACATGATCGCGAGCAGCAATCATCGCATGGACATGCACATGCCCCGTGTCCGGATGATGGGCGGTAATCCACCGGTGTCCTGCTACCTGTTCGCTGAGAAAATCGCGTACAGCGCGGTTCATCGTTTGTGCATCCGTCCCGGCACGGGCGGAGAAGATAACGTGGAAGGCATTGCGTGGTTCGACGGTGCGAATATGCCCGGACCACTCCTGCCAAATGCAGTCTGCTGTTTTGTGGCTCGGCGAGCCGCGCTTTACCGCGTCGCCGGCGCTGGTGATAACCCGCTGTTCGGCACGAAGGAACTTTTCGAGGAAATAGCGGCTCGACTTTTCCGAAGTGGCAGCTCCGAGAATGCAAACCTCCGCCCGTCTGCCGGCGTTCGCCAACCGAGCCGCAAGATCCCCTTCGGCAGTCTCCGCCGTATGCACCGAACCGTCGCCCTTCTCACGGGCTTTCAAAGCGATAGCCAGTTTCCCCGCCGGCAGATCCGTGACCGCATAGACAGAAACCTCCCCGTCCGGACGATGGGAATAAAGGAACGGCTTTGAGCCGAAGGCAGCGTTTAACGCCTCATGAAGATCGCCGTCTCCAACACGTTCGGCGAACTTAATCGAGATGGTCGCCACCGCGTTTACGGCATACGGGTCCCGGAACTCAGCGGTCCAGTCGGATAGAACGGCCGCGCGCGCCTCCCTTCTTACGATGGCGATCCCATCTTGATCAATGACAGGGATGTCGACCCTCTCCGTTCGCCCGTCTTCGTTTTCGGCCTCGCGCGTTCCAAGATAGGTAAGCAGGCCCGCGGCCGAAGCGCGACTGGAAACCGTTGATGTGACTTTGATCACAACCGGCTGGGCACCGGCAGCAAGCGCTGCCCGGCTGGCAACCTCTAAGGACGCCTTGTCTTTCAACGAACGCCGCGTGGCGATCGGCGGGTTGGCTTGACGTGCGGCGCTACCGCCGCCTCCCCCGCCCCTGCGCAATTCGTCGTCCTCTTCCGGCCCCGTGCGTGAAGCTAACGCACCGACTAGCGCGACGACGTCCTGCTGAGAGGAGCGCGCTGGCTGCAGGATGGAGGCGATAGTCTGTTCCCCCGACGGGACGAAGATCGTCGCGGCCCTGGCTGCAATCCCTCTTGGCAGATACCGCTTCTCAGCGCGATCACTGGTCACGGCCGGACCACTCGCCCGGCCGCGGCGCCGCTTCTCATCGTCGTCCACCAGCGATGCGACCCGGCGCGCCGAGTAGGTGTCGACTTCGCCGAGGAGACTTGCCCACTCATAGGCCATGCCCGCCCCCTCTCCGCTCTTGCCGGCTGATCCGAAGCATCAAATCGACATCGGCCCTCAGCCGAAACACAGCGTCGAGAAGCTTTCGCAGCGCTGCATCAAGATGCGGCTCATAACCGACGCGGCCTTCGTTCATGGCCCGAACAGCCTGGTTGAGATTGATACCGACCCGACGCAGTTCTTCGTTCGTGCCACGCAGATGGTCGGCTTCAATAGGTCCGACAGGCAATGGTAGACCGGCCTGATCGCGGAACAGCAGCCGGATGACATCGCTTGCAGTGCGCTTTTCTCCGCACAGCGCGGCGAGCGCTTGCCGCTCTTCCGGCTTCATGCGGACCCTGACCACCTCGCTTCGCATCGCTTCCTCTTCCTTGCCACTAGTGCCGGAGGCGCCCCAGAGCGCCATAGGCGCGAACACCAGCACCGCCGGCGGCGGGTCGGCGTCGAGTTTGTACCACAAACTTGACTATCCTGCCACAGACAATTAATTATAGTTTTCACTTCGCACTGTCAACTCACACTAGCAGGTGAGACGCACATGCCGTCTATGGACGGCGACCGACAACGGGTAATTGAAACGCGGGCAATTGCCCATTGTTAATTGAAACAGTGGTCGTTAGTGCACGGGCAATGATCAGATAGCCGTTGTTAATCATCAAATAACGCGTCATCAACTGCTTAGGGGCAATCATCAATGGGTCGCTGCCCGTTGATGATGAACAGCTGGCAATTGTCGATCTTCAATCGTCATCGGCCAATCAGCAACGGGCAATTGAAGCGTTGTCAGAACAGCTGCGTTCGATTAATTATATTTTTCTTTACAAATGAAAGGAGCTTCCATGATCGTCACCATCGCAAACCCAAAAGGCGGGACCGGAAAAACCACGCTCGTGCGGGCGCTGTCGGGAACAGCCGCCCATGCCGGGAACGACGTGTTTCTCATCGACGCCGACAGCCGTGCCAACACAATCCGGTGGGTGACGATGTCGAAACAGATGGACGTTTGGCCTGACAAACTGGAGGCAGAAAGTTGCCTGGATCCAGATCGCATCTACAAAATGGCGTTGGATCGACAGCGCGAGGGCAAGATCGTCTTTGTCGACATTGAGGGGACAACGAATGAAAATCTCTTCGCGGGTCTTTATTGCGCCGATATCGTCCTCATCCCCCTCCAGACCACCCAGGACGATGTGGTCGCCGGGATGCAACTGGCGCTCAATCACATTCCCGTCGTCGAAGACGATCAAAAACGTAAACTACCCTCTCTGATCGTCATCAACCAGCACGATCTGGTCACCGGACGCGCCAGGGCGCATGCGCCGCTGCGCGAAATCTTGCGGGAAAGCGGCGTTGCGCTTGCCTCGCAGCCCATCGCCCGGCGCGCTTGCTATCAATCGATCGGCGCCGCCGGCACGCTCCAGACAGTTGCAACGCCCGACCCGAAAGCCATTGCCGAGATGGAAACGCTGCTTGGCGAGATCCTAACCCTTTACAGATCCACCGCCGAGGGAGTTCAGGCATGAGTGATGGACCAGACAGCAAGAACCTTGTTCTCGGGCTGATTTCGACCAACCGGCAAAAGCCGTCCGTGCGGGAAAAGCAGATCGCCTCCCCTCCTCGGCAAACCGAAGACGTCCATCAAGCCTCGACTAACAAGCCGCCGATTGGCCGTCATCAGCTTCGCGACATGGTCGCCAAAGGCGAGAGCCGCGATCCGATCGCCGGCAAACGCTTCCGAGACACAGAAAAAGTGACCACCGGTATTCATATCCGCGCCGACGTTCACAAGACGCTGAAGATCCTTGCCGCGATAGAGCGCCGCAAGTTCAACGCCTATATCGAAAAGATCGCAGACCGAATCCCCGACATTTCCTGACCAGGTGGACGCGGGGCTCCTCATGCGCTCCGCTTCTCATCCCCGGAGTTCGCCCTGATCGCGGCCATGAGCATCGGCCCGAGACCGAACTCGCCGCGCGCCGCCTTTCGGGTCAAGTCACGCAAGTAGCCGCCGGCCGAGGTGATATGCCCTGCCCGCTCAAGGATGCAGGCAATGGCGACTGCCGCATTTTCGGCCCCCATGATTTCGCAGGCCTCTTGGTAGGCCGAAGGACTGACGCCGAGCATCGACCGGACCACAATGGCAGCCGACATCAACTCACGCCAATGGTCTATCCGGCCGCCTGGGGCGTAATCCGCCATTTGCGGGCATGCCCTCAACACCATGCTCAACGGGAACGCCTTCAGCGGCTCGGTAACCCGTTTTGGTTTGAGCTCCGGCCTTTCGCCCTGCTCTTTCTCAGGGCTAGGTTCAAGTTCATAGATGGATTCGGGGTTTGAATTCTGTATGTGGCATCCATCTTGGATAGCATTGCCGTCGGTTTTTTCTGCTTTTAGCTGAATTTCCAGGACGTTGACGATTTCCTCACGAAGCATTCGCATGTCTTCGAGCACGGCATCGACATCGTGGCGCCTCGGAGCGCGCGGAAGGCGCGCAATAAGGCCGACATACATCGCCTCGATCTCTGCCCAATCGCCGTCAGCGCCCTCTTCCATGGCAGCGGAAATCAGCTTGCGCACATCGCGCCGGCAAAGCGTCAAAGCTTCCTTGGCACGCTTGAACCGCACGCGCTCTTCAGCAACTTGCTGGGCAAGACCAGCTAGCTCGGCAGCACGCGCACGCAGCGGCGCCAGGCTGAAGCCGAACGCGTCCTCGATTTCCCCTCCCCTGCTCCGATGCGCATAACGTTTACCGTTCGGGCTATCGCGGCGCTGGATCAGGCCAGCCTCAACGAGCACACCGAGATGGCGCCGCAGTGTTGTGCCGGCGATGCCGTGCGCCCGGATCGACAGCTGCGTGTTCGACGGGAATACGACAAGACCATTGTCGTCCGAGAGCTCAGTATCCGGATAGAAGCTCAGCAACGCGTGCAGCACTGCGAGAGATCGGTCCTGAAGGCCAAAGACGTCCTTCGCCTCACAGAGATCCCGGAAGACTTTCCACTTGTCTACGGGCTTGCTCTCGCTACGCTCTGCTGTTTCCAGCTGACCTTTGACCAAGGCAAGCGTCATCGGCCGCCGCCCAAAGGGCGTCGTCACACTTCCACTCTGCATTTTCTTTCACCTCTCAAAAGGCAAAAGAAATCCGCTCACCAAAACGATGCCAAAGACTCTTGACTGTGATTCGTGAAAATGCGATTCTCGATCTTGCTAGAGAATACGAGAGAGGCTTCCACGGTTTTCCGATTGGGGGCCTTTTTCTTTTGCGGGTTGATCCTTTTATCTTTGATCCATTAGAAGTAAGTCTAATTACCTCTCCTGGAATTGCTTGAACTCTTGGTGAAGCTGCTCCAGTTTCCCGATGATAAAGTCGCCAAACGCTGGCGACGCCCTTTCATCAAAACTAAGATTAAGCACCTTCGTCGAACGCTGAACCGTCGCCAGTTTTTGACCGTCGCTCGATTTAATCGTTTCGGCCTTTGCTCCCTTTCGCTTCGCAATGAGCGCTTCCATTACTAGTGCGAAACGGGCATCAGTATCAGAGTTACGAAAGTCCTTGCGCTGGAGAAGATCTTCCAGAACCTTCGGCTTGCTAACCGCGAGCTTCTCGGCGAGACCCATCCAACGGGGCCTTCCAGCCTTAGGTGCAGGGCCAATTGCTTCGATGATCTCACGCGGCACTGAATGAGCAACGGCCATTAGCTTCGACAGCTGGGTTTTCTCCATTCCCAACGAGCGCATTATGATGTGTCGATCAAAGCCACGTTCCTCAAGCGCCAAGGCAAATAGGCCGCGCTCAATATAGCTTAGATCAGTTCGGGCCGCGTTTTCCTGACCTTGGGCGACAACCATTTCTTCGTCAGTAAGATTCTGAACGACAGCCTTCACCGCCTGCTTCAGTGTTGAAGCTACTCTGACCCGCCGATGACCGAATACGATTTGATATCGATCAGCATTTTCCGGATGGGGTCGAAGAAGCACAGGGCTATTCTGGCCGGAGACGCGAATAGCTTCTAAAAGCTGCTGGAAGGTTTCACCGTCATCAGGCAGGCGATCGGAAACAAAAGAGCTGTCTATCTTCTCAGGTTGTATCTCGACGACGGCAGAACCTTCGGCGATAAGCGCCCGAGCCTGGTCCGCGGCACTAACAATGTTGCCAAGGGAGCGCCCCATTGCACCGACCGCGCCTGATCGGATGTGCTGAAGCTTCTTCTCCGGAGGAGGAACCTCCTCAGTTTCAACGGTATCTTCTTGGAGGTTGCCATGTGGCAACTCGCCTTCTCGGCGAGAAAGCATGGCCTTAAGCGTATCCTTGCGGCTCATGTCGCCCTCCCCCAAGCCTTCCTAATTAGGCTGTCAATCTCGCCATTCACCGCATCCAGCGACTCAATGGCACGGTCGTAAGTTGCCTTTGAGAAATTTTCTCGCCCCACCTCATAGAGCGTCTGCTTTGATAGGCCCGCATCCGAAACAGCTGTCGATTTCAGCATCGTATTTGTGAGGACGCGTTCGCGGAACAAAGACCGCATGAAACCGACCATCTGCGCCTGTGGCGCATCGGACGGTTCAAACCGTGTGACGACATAGCGGATGAAATCGTAATCGAGATCCCCACCAGCGTCCTGAACAACTCCCAAAAGGTCGGAAGTCATCAGGAGAAACTGACACATCGACATTACATCCAGCATCTGCGGATGAGCGGTGATCAGGAGCCCGGTCGAGGCGCAAAGTGCTCCAAGGGTTAGGAAACCCAACTGCGGCGGGCAGTCGAGCACCATGACATCATAGTTGTCTTCCACCGAGCCGAGTGCAGATGCCACACGGCCAAAAAATGGCTCCGAGGAGTGCTCTGCAAGAGCGCGCGGCGTATCGTGCTCGTACTCCATAAGCTCAAGATTACCAGGGACGATATCGAGTCCTGAAAAGTACGTTGGCTTGATTATTTCTGACATCGGACGCCGTCGTTCGTCATACCGGATCGCCGCGTACATTGTTTCATTTGCAGCAATGTCATATTCGGGCTGATAACCGTGAAGGGCGGTTAGCGAAGCCTGCGGGTCGAGATCAACAGCGAGAACGCGATATCCTTGAAGTGCAAGGTACTGTGCCAGATGGGCGGCAGTAGTCGTCTTCCCGCTGCCACCCTTGAAGTTGACTACCGCCATTACTTGACAATGTTCACCGGAACGACGTCGGGGTACGTACTTTTTGCCTTTGGAGTTTTCGTCGAGGACTGCCCGTATCTGATTAATTTGGTCAAGCGAGTACCAGCGTCGACCGCCAGACCCAATATCGGGTTGCGGTCCTTTCCCGTTCAAGGATAGCTGTCTTAGATAAGCATCGGCGATACCGATCAGCTTTGCAGATTCGACGGATGAGAAGAAGCGGAGAGTCTTTTGCGAGACTGGTGGAAAGAGCGCTTTCCTCATTGCCAGCAACTCTTGAGAAAGCGCAGCTCCGTCGCCAGCGATGATGTCGGTCATCAATGGCTTCAGAGTGGCTTGGGCAACTGCCTGACTACGAGGCTTCAACATAACTACGATAACTCTCCACAGTGAGCGAATAACTCGTAGGTGACATTGCCCCGAGTCGCAACCGGTGGCAAGGGAAATTGAGTTAACAAAACCTTAACGAGGAAATCGGGCCTTTCCTCTCGCCGCATGAATGGAAAAGTTGCCAGGTGGCAACTCTGCAGAATCGCTGCATGCAGATTTTAGCAGGTCGTGCGCTTCACTTGCATCGATCGCTGTTCTTCCACGAGCCACTCAGATGGCTTAGACGGTTGTGCAGGTACGGCCCCTTGCGGGGCCGTACGTTACTCGATCAATCCCAGGGAATGACGGCCATCAGATCCTCGTCGTCCTGGCCAGGTAAGCGTCCGAGATTGGCGTTGAGGCGCCCGTATCCGGTATTGACCGACAAGGTGTAATAATCACCGCCGGTCTGGTTTGTCTTTTTCCAGACGCCGCCAATTTCCACAGAGCGTCCCCTCGGTGTTCTGGCGAGAAGCCGATAAACGGGCGCTTTGGGGTTGGTGCTTGTGATTTCTTCGCCGGTCAGGTCGATGTCATATGCCATGGATGCGATGTTGCCCAAGAGGCCGGTTTCGGTGAAGCGGATGAAATTTACGAGGTCGGACATTGCTGTATCTCCTTTGTTAGCGTTGCCGATGGACGCGACAAAAGGACGGGAGCAGGAACGTCCGCACCCGAAGGGGTGCAGCACCTGAGAACGGGACGATTTTGCTGCGCGAGGAGATCCACGGGATCGGGGAAAATCGTTCCGGTCGAGGGTTGCGGTCGTGACGACCGGCCTTAGTGCTCCATCTGAAGGCACCGCACACAAAGGCGATCAGCGCAGATGTCTCCGGCTGCAAAGCTCACCCGTTCACCAAAACCGGCATCGCAAGCCAACGCCCGCCCAGAAGCATTCAGCTGGCATCGATCTGACCAGCGAAGAAATCAGTGGCGGGACACCTACATCTTTGCGACGACATCCTTACCAAGACCCCGAAGCCGGGTGCCCTGAAAACATTCAGCGGCATGTGGAGGCAGACCAGCCCCGCAGTAGCGCGCCCATAGAGACATCAAGCCCTGATACGGGCGCCTCAATGCCGATCTCGGTACCCTCGCCGTACACGATCGCTAGTTTCGGGACAGGCCTATCTCATTACGCTAACGTTCTGTAGGCGCAGGGCGCTGCGTGGTACGACTAAGCCCACCCGGGATAAAGGATTGTCCTTGGCCGCTAACGGGGAACTCTGTCACTGAGGGGTTCAACAGCCACCATCCGCGTCCATTGCGGCCCTCCCATACGCGCTCGATAAACCCGATCATTTGTCGGTAACAAGCGCTCGCGCGAGACGCCGCTGTTGCCTTCAGCTGACGACCTGCTGGGCGGATCCTGCCTTGCGAAGCAAAGTGCGGGCCGGGGTTCGATGCCCTGGCCCGCGCTCGCGGGCGGTAAAATGTCTAGGGTCGGTCAAATAGATGGCACTGTTTTTAAACAGGGGCCGACCGCGCGGAAGAAGCGCGACCGGCTGGATAGCATCGGCGGGGTTATTCCGCTGCCATCGACAGGGACTGGGCGGCGTCGTCGATCTCGACGTTTGCCTCGGCGCTCGGGTCGGATGCAATCCGGATTGGAGCCGGGAGCCAGCCGGTTCCCACAATCAGCCTGTCCGCGATCAACACGGCCTCTGTCTTCTTACCCGCTGCCTTCACGGATAGGCTTGCGTCTTCGCCCTTGGCTTCCGCCACAACGAGAGCAATGCTCTGCCGATTGATGTGATTGAAATAGCTGTCGGCGGTCGTCTCGAACCAATCCGTCATCCGCACATTGAGCGCTCGACCAAGCTGATTTGCCTGCTCGATACCAGACCGGCGGTCGGTGAATTTCTTCTCCACAGCGTTGACGGAGTGGGCTGCCGCATAGGCCAGCAGGAGCAGCAGTTCTTCGCGGCTCTGTGCAAGGCACCACTCGAACAGGTCGGCAGGATTTCCGGGAATCTTATGCCCGTAATTTTCCTGTACGCTCTCGAATTCGGCAACGGCCTTGCACTTCTCCGGCGATTTTATCGACCCTTCGACGCGCTCATAAGATAGCGACACTCGCAAGGCGCTTTGCTCGGACACATAGCCGGTGTAAGCAACACGCAGCAGCATGGCGTGAACGACGGCGGCAAGCGCCACGTCGGGATTGTGGACCAGCTCGACGCGAAGCGCTGCGGTCTTCTGTGCCGTCAAATCCTCGATCAGGGTTGCCGGGTGGGTAAGCTTCGGGGTGTCATCCTTGGCTTTAACGCTTGCGGGGGCGTTCCCGTTTTCGCCGTCGTCCGCGTCTCCGGCCTCGTCCTCATTCCTGACGATGCCGATCGCCGCTTCCAGCTTGCCGTGATAGTTGACATACAGCACGATGCCGCTTCTCGCCTTGTCTTCGGCCAAATAAGTTTCCTTGCTTTCGGAAATCTCGTCCAGCCGCCGGTTGATCGCATCAACGCGCTCGTGTGCCCCTCCTCCTCAGCCTCGTTGTTGATCATTTCTGCCAATTCGTCATGCTCTTGGCAAAGCGCGTCGTATTCAGCTTGAACTTCGTCAGAAAGCTCGACCTCCACCGGATAGACACGCGGTACATTGAACATCCATTCCGGGCGTTCGGAAGTCGCTTCCACCCATTTCCAGCCTTGCTGACGATATGGCACCGTGGCTTCTTCCAGCTTCTCGGATACGAGCCTGTCGAGCAATGCGACATCAAGCGCATAACCTCCGCCGTCCGCGTCAAACAGATCGCGGCGAATGGTTCCGCCTACCTGCTCATAGGCATCCAGCCCCCCGACGAATTTCACCCGCCGGTCAGTGCTGGCAACCTCGTCCGTCAACAGGTTCGACTTGATCCGGCTTGCATGACGATCCCATGTGGATAGGCCATTCCAAACCTGTTCCTGTCGCTCATGGTCGTCGGAAACCGTGAAGGCGGAAAGTTGCTCAAAGGTCATCTCCTCCTTGCGGTAGAGGTCCAACAGTTTGGGTGAGACCTTCGCCAGCGCCAGACGGCGGCGCACGATGATTTCCGTGGTTCCAAAACGGGCGGCAATGTCAGGGATCGCCTTGCCCTCATCCGCCAAGGCGCTGAAGGCCTCGTAAGCATCCACCGGGTGCATATCTTCGCGCATGACATTTTCCGTTAGGCTGATCTCCGTGGCATCCTCGCTGTCGCGGACTTTGCACTCAACCGCGTGGTTCTTCTGAATTTCGCCCTGCTCCAACAGCAGCAACAATGCCCGTCTGCGGCGCTCACCAGCCGTGACGAAATACCGTCCCTTCTTTTCAGCGGTCCGCACGACAAGGTTTTGCAGAACGCCGTTGACCTTGATCGATGCGGCAAGCGCCGCAATGCTGTCGGCGGAGTAGGTCTTGCGGACGTTCTTTGGGTCTGCATCCAGCTTGTTCAGTTCGATGATGATGGTCGTCGTCATGGTTTCGGTCTCCTGATGTCCCGTTTCGCTTGGGTTTTCAAACCCGCCGGTGGGCGAAGCCTTCTTCCTTTGGTCCGAAGGTCGTGCTCACACGTTCCTCGGAACGAAGGGAGGGGGCGTAAGCCCGCTCCCGGTACGGCGGAGATCGGGTCATGGGTCGGACGGGGAGAAAAAACGGAAGGTTCGACGCCATGGCGGTGAAAGCCGTTTTTTCTTCCCGGCCGACAGCGCTGGCGCGCTTGCCCATTGGCGCGAGCACCGGCCTATCGTAAGAGCGGCATGTTACGGAGACGATGCGCATACGCCTCTCGCGTATGCTCCTTTTAGATGTGAGCGCGGGTCGCGCTCTCAAACTTCGCGCCCTTTTACACCAGAACGCGCCGTGTAAGAGATCGTAACCCCGAATGGGCCGCACCCGTTTGCGGGTTCGGTCGAGCAGAACACGATGCGGCACTGTTGAGCCCGCCTCGTGCGTTATGCGCCACCACAGCCAAATACAGTGTGCGCACCAGGGATGTACATTCGATCAATAAAAGACTATTGTACATCCGCGTACACACAAGGAAGATGGCATGCACACCACCAAAGCTTTCAAGAATGGAAATTCGCAGGCCGTTCGTATCCCGGCCGAACTGGCGTTTGACCGGACCGATGTCGAGTTGGAAATCGAGCGCGTCGGCGACGAGCTTCGCATCCGTCCTGTGCATCGCTCCCTGGCCGGCGTTCTGGATGTATTTGCCCGCTTCTCTCCGGATTTTATGCGTGACGGAAGAGAGTCCCATGAGCAAGACGAGCGGGATAAGATCTGATGGCGCGCTACATGCTCGATACGAACATGTGTATCTACCTGATGAAAAACCAGCCGGAGCAGGTCGCCCGCCGCTTTGCCAGTTGCTATGTGGGAGACGTGGTCATGTCCGCCATCACCTTCGCCGAACTCGACTATGGTGTATCCGCATCCGATGATCCCGCACGGGAACTTGATAATCTCGCAGCGCTGGCCGAGCTGATCACGGTAGAGCCGTTTGGGATTGCAGCAGCGCGTGCCTATGGTCCGGTTCGAATGGCGACAAGAGACCGGAAGAAGGATCATCTCGATAAACTGATCGCGTCGCATGCAATCGCCCTCAACACGGTGTTGGTAACCAACAACACGCGCGACTTCCTGACATATCCCGGACTGAAGCTCGAAAACTGGCTGGACACGTAACGCAGAGAAACCAACTAACCCGCCCCAGCGGCTATGCCGTGAGGGGAGGGCAGGGAGGGGGACCTGGCCGGCGTTCGTGCCGGTGTGAGTGTCAACGAACGAGGCCCGATCGGCTAAAATGAAGAGTATCGGAGAAATCAGCATAGCGCCGCTCCCAGGCGGGATTTCGGGAATTCTCGACGCGCAGGGAGCGGGAAAAAGGCAGCCGCAGGAGCCTCAACATAGTGGCCCGAAGGGGAGGCGGGATCGACTGCCGCCGCACGCTGCGCACCGTTTGCATGGGGCAGAAACAAGAAAAACCCAAACGCCAAAAACGACCGTTTTCCACTAAGCTCCGGAAAACCCTACAGCGCAATGCGGGAGCGCGGGTTTCCTCCGCTTGGCTGCGCTCGCCTTTTTGGCTCGCTCCGGCCGCGGACGCGCCGTCTAACGGCACTGCGGCTGGAAAACAGTCGAACAATACCACAGAATGAACTCCACGCTGGCTGCCCTTGGCCCTGGATCCAGGACAGGGGAGGGGGCAGGGCTCCCCTCGAACCGCGCGGCGCCCGGTCGATACGGGCGAGGCGCGGTAATGGCCTGTGACATTCCCCGGACAGAGGGGGGAGGGCGAATGCCCGTCCCACGGCGACGCACGAGACTGTCAAGTCGCGTGGCGCGGAAGACGGAGGTCTTCTCGGGTCCGGACAAGCGATCGTCACCGGGATGGCGAAGAGGGCTGAAGGGCGGCTTCGTGCCAACGGCATAGAGCGCGGCCAACCCGTCGGTTGGTGTCGCCATCTCTCGCGTAGGCAAATCGGCAAAGCGCAACGCACTTACAAAGGCCTTGCCTCAAATCCTGGGAGAAGACCGCGGAACTTGCATAGGGCAGATTGTGCGTTCCTATCATTTGTAGGCGGGACAGTCAGAAAAAGGCAGGGCAGGGGAACACACCTCGCTTGCAACGAACGTCAATGATGATGAGCAAACCCGGTGGGCCGGAAGGAAATGCGAGAGTGTGGGGCTTGGCCGTACCCCGCGAAGCTATCAGCGCTCAAAGCCCAGACAACTGGTTTTTTATCCGTGCCGGCTGCGTCGCTGTGGAGTAACCGATCAATCGATCCTTGTCGTATTCTGGCGGAGGATTGCGGCAAAAGCCGCAAGACCCTGGCGTTCCACGGCTCCAACAAAATCTTCGCTTGAAGGCAACGATTTGCGAAGGTTGCCTCGGGCACGAGCGACACTGTCGATCAGTGCCTCGGGAAACTGCCCGTAAAGCTCGACCAGAAAAGCATCCGGCGTGATGCAAGCCACGCCATGCGATCGGAGATTTTCGACAGGGAAGTCCTTAATATTCCAACTGACGATCAGTGTTGCTTTTCCGGTTATGGCGGCCGCCAGGACGTGCCGGTCATCCGGATCGGGCAAATCCAGTTCGGGAATGAGAGATTGGTAACCACGGACATTGGCTTGCGGCAAAACATCCTTCATCCGGTCGCGCGTGACCTCGAGTCGATCCACCGTGACATGCGGAGCGTTTGCGGCGAGATTGCGTATCCACTCTGCGTGAATGTCGTCGGACCAGTGCGCATCGAAAAGACCGTCGAAAGCGGCCTGAACTACAGCGTAAACTCATAAAATTTCTTGGCATTTATCGGCCGCCGTGATTCAAGGCTTCGAAATAGGGAAGCATTTGATGACGCGTCGTCGCTACGAACTGACTGACCACGAATGGTCGATCATATCGCCGTTGTTGCCCAACAAGCCACGCGGTGTTGCCCGCGTTGATGATCGGCGGGTATTGAATGGCATCCTCTGGCGGTTTCGAACGGGCTCGCCTTGGGCGGAAGTTCCGGAACGCTATGGCCCGCCGACGACCTGTTACAACCGCTTCGTCCGCTGGCGCAAAGCCGGGGTATGGGATCGGCTTCTTGAAGCGGTGTCCAAGGCCTACGATGGCGACATCGTCATGATCGACTCGACCTGTGTCCGCGTTCACCAGCACGCGGCCACGGGAAAAAAGGGGATGGAGACGATGGTGGCATGGGACGTTCCCGCGGCGGGCTTACGAGCAAAATCCACGCGCTCGTCGATGCCGAAGGTCGCCCCGTCAATCTGCGTCTGACTGGTGGACAGATCGCCGATTGTGCCGAAGCCGACGCGCTGACGGATGAGCTTGGCGAGGGGGACATCCTGCTGGCCGACAAGGGTTATGACACGAATGCGATTCGGGCCAAGGCCGCCGAGCGAAAGGCCTGGGCCAACATCCCGCCGAAGAGTAATCGCAAGGGCTCTTTCGTGTTTTCGCGCTGGGTCTATCGGCAACGCAATCTCGTGGAACGGTTCTTCAACAGGATCAAGCAGTTCCGAGGCATCGCAACCCGATATGACAAGCGCCCGGAAAACTACCTCGCCGCCGTAAAGCTCGTCGCAACAAGAATATGGTGCCAAAGTTTATGAGTCGACGTCGTAGGAGGTTGCGAAGATGGAAGGGATAGAGAACGCAGGCATCAAGGACCGCGACAAGCGGTTTAGAGGCCATGGGTGCCGATCAAGTCCTCTGTATCGTCTACCAGCGCCTCAAGAGCCTTTTGACGGGTGTCCAGTTTGGATTTGAGCGTTAACACGTCTCTCAGCAACGCGCGGCGGTGTTTGCCCACATAGCGAAAGGGTAGATCACCCCGGTCCATCCGCAGCACCACAAGAGGTCGGGAAATCCCGAGAATTTCGGATGCATCTGAGGGGCTCAACTCCTGATCCTCAGTGAGGAGCGCGACATTTTCCCCACGCGACAGCCGATTGATCAATGTCTCGATGGCAACGGCTGCAGCCAGTGGCAGCGCCAATGTTTGGTCCACCCCGTCGCGGCGTCGGACATGCAGTTCAATGCGATCGCCTGCCGCCAGTTTCGGCAGGGTCGCAACTTGTCTCCTGTCACGGTCCGACAGACCGACAAATTTCACGACGTGGCTGGCCATAGCTTGATCTCCTGTGCGGTCAATATAGAGGTCGCAGCAATTAACTGCAATAACTGAAATTCAAGGGTTTGGTTTAAAAGCAATCTGGCAAGCCATTTTGCGCCGACGGGCGGGAAGGGAGTGCGAGGGGTGGGGCTTTGGGGCACCCCTCGAAGCTGACCCGCCGCTTCGATAGCGGCAAGGGACAGCTACCACGCAGGCGGCTATGGGAGGGGAGGGCAAAGCGCCGCCGTTACCGACGACGTCTTACGCGGGAAGGTTCAAGCCTTCAGCGCTGCCATCCGTTCGCCCAGAAGCCAAAGCGCCTTGTTTAACTTGATATCCTGATCAATGCCGTTGACGGCGCGAGATTTCAAACGGCGCGGCCTGCCGAGATCGTCTCGGCCGACGCCACGCAAACCGCCCTTAATGGCGTTTTCCTGAACCACGTTCCAAACCGTCCAAAGATCGTCAGTGCGGTCATCATGCCGTCTGGGAAGAAGCAGCTGTTCGGCTTTGATCGGCGTCTTCGTCTCGCCTTCACTGTCGCCAAACCGGAGCACATGCGCGGCATCGGCGAGAATATTGGATTCCTCCCGATTGAGCCGAAGGGTTGACCAGTCCTGTGGAGCGGCAAGCGTGCGTTCGGCCTCGCCCAGCACGCGGTAGGTGCCTTCGATAACCTTGTGCTGAACGTCGCCGGAATGGCGCACCTTGATGGCATCGATCGTGCCGGTCTGGGTGACCAGAGAATTGAGGCAGCGGACACGGAACAGCCCGGCCATCAGTTCATAGGCACTGGTCCCGTCATTGGCGTTCTTCAGCAGGATTTCGCAGACGGTATCACCGACATTATAGACCTTGCCATCGTCGATCCGTCGCATGCGAATAAGATGCTTGGTAAAATCCGCCTTGCCCTCGATGCGGCTGTTCGATTGCTTGGCGCCGACGGGCACGAAACCCTCCTTCATGAGGCCGCGCAGAACCTCAATGGTCGGGATCGGCTTGAAGCGTTCGGACCGGCTCTCATGGGCGCTGACGGCAAAGATGGACGGCGCGATCTGGCGCATCTCGGTCTCGGTCATGGCGCGGCCGGTATCGAAGCGGGCGGTCTGGGTGTAAATGCTCATGGTCTGTCTCCTGATTCTTCCCGTTTCCCGAAGGGGAGTCCTGTCGGGCGAAGCCTCCCCGGTCTGTCCGGGGGAATGGCCTCTGACATTCCCCCGGACAGAGGGGGGAGGGCGAAAGCCCGCCCCACGGCGGCAATCGGGACTGTCAAGTGGCGTGGCGCGGAAGGCGGGGCATCTTCTCGGGCCCGGCCAAAAGCCGGGCTGGTGCGGAAGATGACCCGACTTCACGGGCCGCTTGACCGGCCTGGGGGACGATGTCATGGGGCGGAAGAAACATGTGGCCCGTGACGGGCCTCGATTTCGGGTGCGAAGCGACCGACTGGACAAGCGATCGTCACCGACATCGGCGAAGACGGCTCAAAGCCGGCTTCGTGCCATCGGCATAGAGCGCGGCCGACCGGAACGGCCGGTGGCCCGACAGGCGAACGGCGTCTCAAGCGCCCTTTTTGGCCGCCAGGTTGAACAGCTGAGCGATGACATCGGTGGTGTAGACCTGTTCGCCGTCGCGCTCATAGCTGGAATTGGATATCCGCGATTCGACAAAGACGAGATCCCCCGAACCTACGTTCTGTGTGATCCACTCAGCCTGCTTCTTGTCGAGAATGGTGACCTGCACCCAATCGGTTGCCGTTTTCTTTTCCCCATCGGCCTGCCACTCGCGGTTCGCGGCAATGTTGACCTTCAGCACATTTTTGAGTTCCACGAGGTTTCCAACGTGGCCGAGAATGGTGTGGCGATTAACGTGTCGCATCGATTTAAACCTTCCTTAACCGAAAAAATGCGTTTATTTGTGGAGCTCGAACCAATGCCGCTCGGTTTGACCTGAGGTTTCATTCTTGATGTCAAAGAAATAGGGCTCTGACTTGAGCGGTCGGGATATGGAGACCGTTTGTATGCAGCTTTGCTGTCGATCAGAGTTATAGAAGCCGTGCGTCCTGCCCTGGCACATGTTCACTGTCTTTACGCAGAGGTTCTGCTCTCGGCCAAAGCCGTTCCGGTCTTGCCGACTTCCCACCTGATATCCCTTCGGGCACGCAGCATAACGCTCAAAGCCGGGGGAACCTGTGCCAGCAGCCGGGCAGGTTGGCCAATCGAACCCGGGCTTCTTCATCGCCGAGATCAGCCGCTTCATCGGCGGATGGCAGGAAGCAACACCGCGCCACGAGGGATTGGACGACGCTGCGCACAGCAACACTTCACAGCCCCATTCGCTCGCCATTGCGGGAGCACCGGACACGGTGAGCGATACAGACAGAAGAATTCCAATGACGACGTTCATTCGTTTGGCTTTGACCGGCATGGGCACCTCTCACGTGACACAATGGACAATTAAATATAATTAATCCTATGGCAACGAGCAAGCGTAAGAAAACTGATACTGACCTGGGGACGATGATCCTGCGAAACATGGCCATGACCATGGAGCGCGAGCGGGAGAAGCGTGGCCTCAATAAGAAGGAAATGGCGAGACTGTGCGAGATCACATCGCCTTACTACCTGCAGATCCTCGACGGTTCCGCGAACCCTTCGCTCCAGGTCATCACCCGGATTAGCACAAATCTGAGGATCCCCTTGCAAGCGCTTATGATGGGTGAAAAAGCCGAAGTCAAAGTGGACTGATCGATAATTCAGCCTTGCGCTCGTGGGAAATTATAATTACTTCCTTCATCTGTTCGCTTGGGATGCGGTTCATCCGGACCATGATGGGAGTGATCGTGATCTCAAAGCACCCGCTTATCGCCGTTCTGCTGCTGGCAACAACGACTGCAAACGCGGCGGACAATCCCATGTGGCGCAGCGGCTTGCAGTGGACATGCACGTTCTCGTCGGCCATTCGCTGTGAGCGATCGACTGACTGCTCCTCGCACTCAGATCAAGGTAAGATAAAACTGAACTACCCGGAAAACAGTCTCTTGGACCATACCGGGCGAAGCCGTAGCATCAAGCGCCACTACGTCCAGACGGTGGCCGGCAGTCCGATCGGCAGTGAGGTCAAAATTGAACTGACGACGAACGAAGTGATCTGGCTTTCGGCCGCCGACGGGGGAGGGACCTTCTCCGACAACTGGACCGGCGCCATGGTGTCGCCCGGGGTCGGGGTAATCGTACAAGAGCTGCGGCCATTGATTTGCACCCCCGAAAGCTGATTGGACGAACGACGATCGCTGCGGATAAAACCTGAGACGTCGCCACGTCTACGACGGGGACCAAACGCCCCACAGATGTAAGCGCGATTTTCCCCGCACGTTGACGCCTGCGACACCCATGGATCGCCTTCGGATTGGTAACGGTATCCGGCTTGGTTATGCGTTGGACGTTTTGGGGAAGTTGAACGGGAACAGGTCGTCGAGTTCAGCATCGACAGCGCGTTGAGGTAATTCCGTAAGAGCGTTGCGCAACCAGGCTAATGGGTCGATGCCACAGGCCCGGCAAGTCAGCATCAGGCTATAGATAACGGCGCTTGCCTTGGCTCCGTCGACGCTATCGCTGAACAACCACGATTTCCGGCCGGTGGCAAAAACTCTGATGTCACGTTCGAGAATGTTGTTGTCGATCGGCATTCTGCCATCGCTGGTGTAGCGCGTCAGATAATCCCATTGGTTCAGGGTGTAGGACACGGCGTCGCCGAGTTTGGTATCCGGCGCGACTTTCGGCGCGATGTCGTCGAGCCACGACTTTAGGGCATTCAGGACAGGCAAGCTGTGATGTTGGCGGAAGCGGCGAATGCAGTCGGCCTGCGTTTCACCGGCGTCAGGCTTCTTGTCTCGCGCCTGCCTCTCGATCCGGTAGAGCTGTTCGAAGAACCTGAGCGCCTGTTCCGGCGGTCCGCCACCTTTCTTTCTGGTTTTGAGGGCTTCGACGAAGCGTCGCCTTGAGTGGGCCATGCATCCAACATGGGTCGCGCCATCCAATGTGCGCCAGGCGGTGTAGCCATCACTCATCAGTATGCCGCGGTAGTTACCGAGGAAAGCCTGCGGGTGTATCTGGCCGCGGCCCGGCTGATAATCGAGCAGCACGATTGGCTGGTCACTGTCCTCGCCGCTGCGATAAGCCCACATATACGATGTGCTGGTGGCTTCCTTGTCCTTTTCCTTCAGGACCTGAACCGTCGTCTCATCACCATGAATGAGAGGCTGCGATCGAAGCCGCAGTTTCAGCGCATCATAGATGCGATGCAAATGCCTCTCGCTCGAACCGATCACCCAGTGAGCGAGAGCGCCCCGGCTGATCGGAACACCGGCACGCTCGAATGTCTGCGCCACACGGTAGAGCGGTGTGCCGTCGACGTATTTATGAACGAGCGCGAAGGCTAGCGTCGAGGCCGTGGCGATGCTGCCCGGCAGGGGTTGCGTCGGCATCGGTGCAATTACGACAGGCGTGTTGATCCCGGTGCGGTCGCAATGGCGGCAAGCATACTTGAACCGCACATTTTGCAAGACCTTCGCCTTGACCTCGATATGAAGCTGCTCGGTAACGGTCTCGCCCATGCGATGCATTGCGCCATGGCAGCAAGGACAGGCCTTCTGATCGTCGGGAAGGTCATATTCGACACGCTCGCGCGGCAAGTCTTCCGGCAGAGGTTTGCGGCCGCGCTTTTTTCCCGTCGTGCCTTCGACCGGCGGCAAGCCTGTGTCCGGAAGATCGACGACATCGCCTTCCTCATTGTCGTCCTCGTCCGCAGCCTCTTCGGCTTCGTTGAAGATGCGATCAATGTGCTTTTCGCTGCGTGGGGCAAAGCGATGGAGCCTTGCGAGTGCCAGCTCCTCTTCCAGCTTGACGACCCGTCGCGAGAGCGCTTCCTTTTCGGCTTTGAGCGCGGCGATTTCGGCAGCATTGGCCGCCAATTGCGCCATCAGCTCTGCAACATCAGGTTCGCCGGTTCGAGTCATCTTAGTTTTGAATCTGAACCGCTTCGCCGCGTCAACAGCTCAATTCGCCATCTTCAGCCGGCGATCTGATATTGCCGCACGGGATGTCGGATCATCGCATCGATATCGATGCCGTCGAGTATCCAATGCAGTTGCTCAGTCGTCAGCAAAACCACCGGCACCTCGCGGCGGGGCCATCTGAACTTGTCCTCGGTCAACCGCTTCAGGATAAGGACAAAGCCCGACCGATCGAAGAACAGCAGCTTCATCCGGTCTCGACGGCGATTGCAGAAGGCAAAAACCGCTGGAGCAAACGGATCGAGCGCCATCGTCTCTTGGACCAGAACCGCAAGGCTGTTGATGCCGGCCCGGAAGTCGATCGGTTCGCGATGCAGGTAGACTTGAAGATCAGCGCCCAGTCTGAACAT
>NZ_CP083371.1:1817500-1913930 GCF_017488845.2 Ensifer canadensis | reverse complement strand
ATTCCCCTCCCTTGTTACTTGTCGCCTTCGAACTGTGGTGCATCCGGTTCGGCGTCCGGGCTGACCGTGGTGCGGGTCGGATCCCATTGAATGACCGAGCAGATGATGCAGGCAATCAGCGGAACCACCGAAAGGATCAGGAAGGTCGTGCCGAGACCATAGGTCTCACGGAAGATCGGGAAGACCAGCAAGCCGAGGGCCGCCCCCATGGCGCCAAGCGCACCGATAACGCCGTTGGCACCTGCGCGCAGCTCGCTGCGGAACGACAGCGACGACAGGCTCTTGCCATTTGCGCCTGGACCACCGGAGTGGAAAAGGATGAACAGCGAAGGCACGATGATCGCGAGCCAGATCGGCATAGTGTCGTGGAACAGGCCCATGATGACCAGCATGACGAAAACCGCACCAAAGCCGATGGCCGAAGCCTTGCGAAGGCCGAGTACGCGGCCGATGACCGGCGAAGAGAAGCCGCCGATGATGCCGAATACGTTGAACACCAGCGTACCCGTCATGGCATAGAGGAAATCCTTGCCGAAGAGCGCTGCACTGATGAGCGGCAAGTACCAGCCCACGGCAAAATACTGAATCGACTGTCCGATCTGGACGGTCGCGGCAAGAATGGTGCGCGGCAGATAGATGCCACGGAAAATCAGGGCGACATTGGCAATGCCGCGACGGGCCTGATTCAGAACCGGCAAACGGTCTTCGGGCACGGCAGCAATGAAATCACGACGATAGATGCGGGTCATCGCGCGGGCAGCCTCTTCCAGCCGCTCCTTGCGGGCAAGCCAGATCGGGCTTTCAACCATGAACACCAGTTGCAGCATCATGATCGCAAAAGCAAAGACGCCGGTTGCAGCGACGGAATAGCGCCAGATCGAGTCGCCCACGTCCCAGCTGTAAAACAGCATGGCGAGAAGCACATTTGTGCACACGGCGGTGTACCAGATGCCCTGCCAGGTATTGAGGCGACTGCGCAGGCGCGCCGGCGTGAATTCGGCAAGCACAGCCATGGCGATAGCAAAATCGATACCGTAGGCGGCGCCAACAAAGAACCGTCCCAGAAGGATGACTTCATAGGAGTGGGCCGTCATCACCAGTACCGCCCCAATGAGCGCGATCAATTTCGCGAGGATCAGCGGGCGCATGCGGCCCCAGCGGTCGGCCATCCAGCCACCGATCGGATTGAACGCAATCGACACCCACGAGGCGAAGGACGTCATCAGAGCGACCTGCGCCGCATCCAATCCTAGATCGCGTGTCATTGGTCCAAGACCGGCACTCAGGGCAGAATTGGCAAAGGCATCAAGGAACAGGCCACCGAGGGCGAGCCACCAGATAACACCGGCGCGGCCTCGAATACCGTCATTCGCATCAATGTGGGAAATAATATCTGGTACGCCCCTAAGGGCTATCTTGCTTCCGTGCATTACGGCGTCCTCCCAACGTCGCTATGACATCTGCAAGAGGACACTTTGCCAGGAACCAGACACAGTAAGACCATCTTGCAGATAGTCTTACATCTTTAGTCTGCAAGCGGAATAGAACGCGTCTCGATTGCTTTGTCAAGCGACTACAGATTCAGCCAAACAAATTCATGCGTCGACGGATGCTTTCGCCAGTGTGAACGATATGGCGACGATGTTGCCGCAACAAAATCGCATAATGTATCAAGGGGAACGCCCTTGTTCGCGCAGAGCTGGGCCGACCTCGACTTATCGCGCGAAGCGCGAATTCGCGAAAGCGAGCGGACCGAGTGGCGAGGTGCCCGGATGGAGCAAAGCAAATTGCGTAAAATCGCATATCCGACCACGGGTCTCCGCATTGGCTGCAGCATTTCGCGATAAGAGCGTTTCCAATCGCGGTCTCGATAAAGGTTCGTCCAATCGAGTGGGGGCCAGAACAAGAACTGTTCCTGCAGGTCTCGCAAAATCGTGCTTAGCAAGTACCGGCTGGGTTCACGGCCAGCTCTGACGACAGACACGCCATCCTCGCGCGTTAGCTAAAGCCGCAAGGTCGCATCAAATAGGCTAGTTGGTCTGCAGCAATGCCGGGGTGTATCAATGGCTTAAGAAACGGACTCGACAGGAGTGTCTCGGTATTGATCGCGTGGTGAGGGACGAAGCCGACGGGCGGAATTTCTCCTCTGTACAACATTGCCAACAACGTTGCGGCATACCCCGTGGCAACCGACGTTAATGCGTTCAATCTGCCTGACACCGGAATTGGCGAAAACCGGTGGCAAACAGTGCGTTCGATCGGCCGTTGCCGCTGATATCCACTTGCCGTCACGACCAGCAAGAGCACGTCGTCTTTGACGATCGGCATACCGTTGTAAAGGAGTGATCTTAACGCGTCGCGACGATTGCGCAGGCCCAGATCATCGAGAAGGAAACGCATGTAATCGAGATGTCCCGGGTATCGGATCGTCTTGAACGTGACGTTCTTCGGACCCGGATCACCGAAGATCGATAGATCGGCAAGACCACCTGATGTCACGAATTCTTCGTAGCGCACTCCATCGATGCTCAGATGCCCGTAGTTCTCGAGCGGCGATAGCATGACTGCCTTGCCGTCGCGAACGGCCGCACTTGGTTGCGTATATTCATCGATGAGGCCATCGACGTTCCATATTTGCCCATAGCCTATGCGGTTTGTGGAAACCTTTGGTATGGCTCCGACCCGAATTGTCAGATCGGTGACTGGCGCAAAGGCCTCAAGAAGGCCGTAGGCGACATTTCCGATAATGCCTGGCGAGACCCCGCACCCCGTGAAGACGGCTCGGTGTTCGGCCAGAGGAGCCAGAATGGATAGCGTCTCCGGCGTCGCGCAAACGAAATCGAGATAGTGCGTGTCCGAACGAGCCGCAGCCGTTGCGATCTGCGGCACAATGCTTTGCGGGACGGCGGCGACAGCCACATCCTGGTCCGCGAGGATTTTCTGCAACTCTTCGTCATGCGTGTAGGTGCGCAGCTCCGCCGCGATGTTCAGGTCTTCCAACCTATCCAGGGCCTCTTCGGAACGGTCGAGGACCTGTATCGAAAATTCCTCAGGTCCGGCCAAGATCGACGCCAGGGCCGACCCGATATTGCCGGCGCCGACGATGGTCACTTTCATTTTGGGCATGGCACCTTATCCCTTGAACCGCGACACGAACGCTTGCAGCCGTGGATTCTGCGGATTGAGAATGACTTCATCGGACGTGCCGGTCTCGGCAATAACTCCCTGATCGAGAAAGAGAACCCGGTCGGAAACATCAGCCGCGAAGGCCATTTCGTGCGTCACGATCGCCATGGTCATACCCTTGTCGGCAAGATTGCGAATGACCGCGAGAACTTCGCCGACCAATTCCGGGTCGAGCGCACTCGTCACCTCGTCGAGCAGAAGAACTTCCGGCTCCATGGCAAGGGCACGGGCGATGGCAACACGCTGTTTTTGGCCGCCCGAAAGATGGTTGGGATAGGCGGCATGCTTGTCGGCAAGGCCGACCTGGCCGAGAAGGTCCATCGCCAGCTCTCGGGCCTCCCGCGGCGGGCGTTTGCACACGATAATCGGCCCCTCGGTCACATTCTGCAGGACGGTCTTGTGGGGAAACAAGTTGAAGTGCTGGAAAACCATGCCGACATGCCGGCGCAGCTTGCCGATGCCGATCTTTGTGCCCCGGTCGTTGAAACGGTCGCCGACTTGTTGCTGGCGGAAGCGGATCTCGCCGGCAGTCGGCGTCTCCATCATGTTGAGGCACCGGATGAAGGTTGACTTGCCCGACCCGGAAGGGCCGATCAATGCCACGACTTCCCCGCGTGCAAGACTGAGGTCCAGCCCCTTGAGGACCTCAAGAGCTCCGTAGTTTTTTCTGAGGCCGCGGGCCTCGAGGATAGGGTCAGATGTTTGGGAGTTCGCTATCATGTTCGGGCTCTCTTCCTTTAGTCGCTGACCCTGAGGCGTTTTTCGATCCAGTCCGCTGCCTGCGTCAAAGGCAGGAGCATGGCGATGTAGAGTGCGGCCATCACGGTGTAGGATTCGAGCGGACGATAGGTCTGGCCGTTCACGACCGCGGCCATATAGGCGAGATCGGCGACGGAGATGACCGAGACCAGCGAGGTGTTCTTGAACTGAATGACTGACTGGTTGATGAAGGAGGGCAGAACGCGTTTCAGCGCCTGTGGCAGGATGATCCGGCTCATCGACTGCATCGGGCTCATGCCGATCGCGGCGGCTGCCTCTCGCTGCCCCTTGTCGATCGAAACGATGCCGCCGCGGAAGATTTCCGCATAGAACGCACCGACATAGAGCGAGAGCGTCAGCATGGCCGCGACACGATTGTCAACGGAGCCCCCGATCAGCAGCGGGAACGCATAGTAGAACCAGAGCAACTGAACCAAAAGCGGCGTGCACCGGAAGATTTCCTGGTAGGCACGGGCCGTGAGGTTTAGGAGTTTCCAGCCAGACAGCCGTGCCGCGCAGGTTATGAAACCGATGATGACGCCGAAAAAGATCGAACTGAAAGTGTAGACAACGGTGATCCAGAGCCCCCAGAGGAAAAGATCGTAATACTGCCAGACGGAATGAAAGTCCCAGTTATAGCTCATCTCGTTCTCCTGTCTGGCCGCCGCGGATGCGTTGAGTTGCCGCGGTCCAAGTCAGGACACCGGCTATCAAGTGGGCTCGCAAACATAGTGTTCCCCTGGTCTGTGGTGTCGGTCCTGAGATCGGCAGGGACCGACACGCGATACTCGTCTGTCCATTTCGTAGGGACAATGCAAAGCTGATGGTGAGCCTTACCGCATTTCTTGGAAGGCGGTAGCTGCGGACCCGAAGCGATTGAGAATGCCGGAAAGCTTGTTCCGGTTTGCATCTGAAATGGGAACCATCGGCAATCGCATTTCCGGACCTGCGAGATTGGCGAGCGCAAGAGCAGCTTTGACAGGCCCCGGGTTGGATTCAATGAACATGCCGTCCGTCAGCTCTGCGATCAGTTCGTGAAGCGCCAGCGCCTTGACGGTTTCGCCCGCATGCCAGGCATCGACCATCGCCACCATCTCGCGGGGTGCGATGTTGGCAACGACACTTGTCACCCCCACGGCGCCGAGCGAAAGGAAGGGCAACGTCATGCCGTCGTCACCGGAATGAATGACAAGCCGGTCGCCGCAGGCTGTACGCAGCTGGGTTACCCGAGCCGCCGTGCCGCCGGCCTCCTTGATGGCGACGACATTCTCGTGCCTTTCGACAAGCGTTGCGCAGGTTTCGGGCGCGATTTCCACGCCGCAGCGGCCGGGCACCGAATATAGCATCATCGGCAGTGAGGTTGCTGACGCGGCAGCACCATAATGCGCGATCAGTCCAGCCTGACTCGGCTTGTTGTAGTATGGCGTCACGATCAACACGGCATCTGCGCCTGCGGCCTCTGCACGCTTGATCTTGTCGACCGTCTTGGTCGTGTCGTTGGCGCCGGCGCCGGCCATCACCATGACCTGGCCGGCCGCGATCCGAACAGTGCGAGCGATGACTTCGACGGCTTCGTCATCCGAAAGGGTCGCTGCTTCTCCTGTTGTTCCAACGGGAACGAGGCCGGATACGCCGGCAGCAATCTGTCGTTCAACAAGCGCGTCATACGATGCGTAGTCGACGCCACCGTCCCTAAAGGGGGTAACCAGGGCGGTAAATACGCCTTTGAAGCGATCTGAAAGTGCTGTCATTTCGGTTTCCTCTCTCAAATTGTCAGTCGTTCAAGCTGTCTGCCAAAGTGTATCGGCCACGGGAAACGGCGCTCGAGACCAGCCATTGTGCGGCCGCAATGGCCCCTTCGGCGTAGGCAGCGACCGTGTGCACGCGATAGGAGAACACTGCCTCGGCCGCGCCCATGTCGAAGCGAACTTCGTTGATGCCGACGGTGTCGCCCTCGCGGTTAACCGCGATCGGCGGCTCAGGTGCATCGAAGCCCATGACGCGGCTACGCTCGGCTCGCAACTGTGCCGACAGAAGGCGGGATGTTCCCGAGGGATCGGTTTTCTTGCGGGCGTGGTAGGTTTCCAAGACCGTTATCTCTGCGCCCGGCATCCTGGAGGCAAACGCCAATGCCGATCGCTTGAAGGCTTCAAAGCCACATGCGAAGTTGGCGCTGATCATCATCGGGCGATGCATGCTGCATTTGTCCAGCAGTGCATCGTCTTCTCTTGAGAAGCCCGTTGTCCCGATAACCATGGGAATTGCCTTGGTCCCGATGTCTCGCTGCAGCGCCATGCTTGCAGCAGGCGTGGAGAAGTCGATCATGACGTCGCAATGACTTTTCATCGCTGCTTCGGCGGGACGATACTCGATGCTGCCGCCAGCTACAGGGACCCCGACGAGTCGAGATCCCGGTGACACCAGGGCCGCTGCCAATTCGAGCCCGGGACTTTCAAGAACCGCTTCGACGAGCCGTGTTCCCACCCGTCCAGAGGCTCCAACGATTCCGATGCGCATCGCGGCTGTTCCTCAGTCGATGACCACTTTTTGCTCCGACATCTCCCGAAGGGCGATACGAACGCCCTCACGGCCGAGACCGCTGCGTTTGACGCCGCCGAACGGGACGTGCTCCGCGCGGAAATCGGGGCCTTCGTTGACCATGACACCACCAACCATGAGTTCGCGGGAGAACGTCTTGATTAGCGCATGATCGTTGGTGAAAACGCCGGCCTGCAGGCCAAAGGCTCCTGCGTTGACTTCGGCAATTGCAGCGTTTGGATCGGTGAAGCTGCGGATGGCGATAACAGGACCGAACGTCTCGTCGGCGATAACAGCGGAATTCGGTTCGACGTCAGAGATTACGGTTGGCGAGAAGAGCGTGTTTTCGTGATTGCCGCCGGTCAGCAGCTTCGCGCCACCGGCAACGCTGGCCCTGACGCGTTGTGCCACCTCCTGGGCCGCCGGCAGATCGATAACCGTCCCCATGTCTGAGTCGTCGTTCGACGGATCGCCGAACTTGATGGCATCGACGGCGGCGAGGAGGCGTTGCGTGAACACCTGCTCGATGTCTTTATGGAGGTACAGCTTCTTCACGGCTGCGCAACTTTGGCCGGCGATTTCAAAACGATGGCCAACCGCAGTTGCGACAGCCTTGTCCAAATCAGCGTCGGGTAGCACGAACAGCGGGTCGTTGCCCCCGAGCTCCATCAGGCAACGGATGAGACCACTGGCATTCTTGAGCGCGAGACCGGCGCGCGGGCCCCCCGTGAAAGAAAGCAGATCAATCGGAGCATGGACTAGCGACAGGGCGCAGTCCGCGCCGCCATGGATGACCTGGAAAAGGTCGCGTGGCCAGTTTGCCTTTTGCGTGAGTTCGAAGAGGCGGGCAGCGGCCAGCGGAGCCTTTGGCGAAGGTTTGGCGACGACCGCGTTGCCGGCGGCAATGGCCGGCCCGAGCTTGTGGCACAAAAGATTGAGCGGGTAGTTGAAAGGCGTAATGGCGCCGATGACCCCAACGGGCTCGTATGTGATTGTGGCAAGACGATCGACACCGCCTTCCACGATCGCGCAATGCAGTGCTTCACCGTCGAGAAATGTTGCCGCATCTCCCGAGAGCTTCAACGTGTTCTGGGCGCGACGCACCTCGTTGCGCGCTTCGCGGATCGTCTTGCCCATTTCCGATGAAATGATCCGGGCCAGGTTCTCTGCGTCCTTGGCAATCTCGGCTGCCAGGGCGTTCAATAGTGCCCGCCGAACCGCAGGCGTGGAGTATCGGAATTCGCGCTGCGCCGTCTTGGCGCGCAAAACAGTGGCGGCGACCTCCGCTCCGGAATGCTCCGCAATCTCGCCGACGATCTGCCCGTTGAAAGGATTACGGACCATGATCGGGCGAGCTGGGGTGGGAGCGATTTTCTGCAGGGACGTCATTTGGAACCTCGTTCGTCGTTCGAATTGTGTTGGGAAATGGCGCGCGTCAAAGCGCCGATGGATACTGGGCGGATGGGCCAGCGCTGGCCCGTCAGATCGTTGGCCGCTGCTGGCGCTTGCGACGGGCTGATGAGGTTCAGCACTTCGGCAACATTTGCGGCGCAGAAGCGCCCTTGGCAGACCCCCATCGAAAATCGGCCGTTGTGTTTCACTTCACGTCCGGAGAGGCCATCGCTCCGTTGTGCAAGCAGCCGGAGATCCCCAATCGTGCGGCCTTCGCAGCGGCACAAGATAGTCTCGTCAGGAAGGGTGGCCAGCGGGGAGGTGGGGTCAACCGGCGCAAACAGCGCTGAGAGCAGGCTCTGAGCGCGACGCTGTTGTGCGATCGCGGCGTCGACGTCCTTGAGTGCGCGCGTTTTACCGGACAATAGGTTCACCACCTGGCGCCCCACGCGCCTGCCATCGGCTTCTGCTGCGATCGAACCGAGCGCTTCCCGGCAGTCGCCAGCCCTCATGATGATTGGTCGGGCGTCCGCCTTCATAGCGACATCGGGAAGGCCGAAGTGGTTTGATCTCACGCCGTCGTGGAGGCCGACACGATCGACTATGATCGTCTGTGATTGACCTCTCCGATCACGCAGCGTCGCCTCCAGGCCCGTGTCGCATCGCCGAACCCCTGTGAGGACACAGCCTCGCAGCCAAGGGGTTCGGTTTGCCGTCATCTCGCACAGATAGGAAAATGCCTCGCTCAGAAGTCTGGGGTAAGCAAACAGGCCAAAGGTGACCAGCGGGTGCCGAATGGGATCGCCCGCTTCAACGACGGCGACTGGCGGGTTTCCCAACTTGGCCATTTGCGCGGCGACTGCGATAAGAAGCGGGCCGCCTCCGGCAAGTAGGATTCTGCCGTTCGGCGGTCGTCCTGTTTCCTTCATCATGACTTGCAACCCGCCGGCGGTGGAAACGCCCGAAAGTTCCCAGCCTGGACGAGGCAGTATCTTTTCGATTGCCCCTGTTGCGATCACGACCGCGCGCGCCTTGAGATGCACGACGGCGCCGTGAAGGCGATCCTCGACGAGGACGAGCCCATCACTGTCGATGCCGAGAAAGACACAGGAGTGGCGCAGTCGAATGCCCGATTGTCGATAGGCGGAAAAAAGGGCCTTCCATCGAGCCCGTGCCGTGCGGGGCTGAGGTACGGCTTCAACGCCGTCGATCGGTTGGCGATATATCGCGCCGCCGACATTCCGTCGCTGCTCGATGATCTCGACTGAGAGGCCAGATCCGCTTGCCTCTAGGGCGGCGGAAATCCCGGCAGCCCCGCCTCCAACAACGATGATGTCCAGATCAGTCAAGGTCCGCCTCCAATCCAACAATCACCATCCCATCCCATGCCGGGGTAAGGCAGGCTTCCGTAGCGACGCCATTGATGCTGACGAGGCAACATTGGCAGGCACCGATGCCGCAAAAATATCGGGTTTCGCGGTCAACGGCGTCGCGGCCGAAGCTCGTGATCCCGGCTGCCTCCAGTGCTGCCGCGACGCTTTCACCTTGGCGAAACGGGATATCCTGCGAGATCCAGCGCAACGTTTTGGGACCGTTCATGTCATTCACGCCCATGCGACGGTCTCACTTTTCCCGAACCGTGCAGGGTCGAATGCCGCAAGCGACATATCCGGCGTCTCCCCGCAGACCATCTGCGAAATTGCCTTTCCGGTGATCGGCCCGAGGCAAATGCCGTCGCCCTCGAAGCCGGTCGCGACATAGGCATTTATGAGATGCGGTAATCGCCCGACCAGTGGCAGCCCATCGATCACCGCCGTGCGGACTCCGGCAAAGCTGCGCAGAAGCCTCACATCGGCAAGGCCCGGCACAAGGGCGACGGCATCTCGCAAGATCCGCGATACCGCGTCGATGTCATTGTTGCGGCGGTCCCCATGATCTTCGCGTGTTCCTCCAATCAGGAACTGCCCCGTTTGCAGGGGGTCGATGACAAGCCCCAGTCCCTTCGGGAGTTTGGCTTGTGGCGCATTTTGGCTGCCCTTGCTGAGCAGATATCGCCCTGACATGATCGCCCCGGGCATGGCCGCGTTCAGTGCGCGCGCCCTTTCGGTGATGAGAAGCTGACCCTTGCGTGGGATAAGGGCGTGTTCAATACCGAGCAATCGGGCCGATCCGGTGCCAGCTGCAACGACCACTGCGTCGGCTCTGACGTCGCCTTTCGCCGTGGCGACACCCTCGACACGGCTGCCGTCACTCGCAAGAAGCAGGCTCTCAACAGCGTGGCCTCGGTGAACAACGACACCGGCAGCTGTGAGGAAGCGGTGCACGATTTGATAGCCGATCGCGTGACCCTCATCATGCACCTCGACGATCATCAACGCGTCCGGCGACAGTACGGGAAATCGATTGCGGGCAGCCTGCGGGGCAAGTGTCGCCGTCCGCACGCCAGCACCTGCAAGTGCCTTCGAGTGGGCTTCAAGGACATCGCACTCCGCCTTGGAGGTTGCGACGATGAAGGTCGATCGGCTTTTGAAGCAATCTGCAAACAGACCGTCTCGCGCCAGCTGGCGATAGAGCGCGATGCCGCAAAGCGCCGCCTCCATCATCGGACCGGGGCGTTTGCTCGCCACGGAAACCGCACCGTCGGCTGCTCCCGTGGCCTGCGATGCCGGAACATCCGCATCGAACAGGTCGACCCTCACTCCGCGGCGCGCAAGAAAATAGGCCGCCGCCGCACCGACGATTCCGGAACCGGCTATGACGACGGAAGATGGCTGTGCAAATGGCATCGTTGTTGAACCGGCACTGTTTCTAACTCGCCCTATGTTGCGGGCTGCCGGCGGCTGGCGTCGATACAAGAAGACGCCGTTGCTTGTTCACGAAATTTGTATCGGCTACTAACGAAGGGCCCCTTAATCCTCAGGGCGGGGGAATACAGTTATGGCCAAAATCAGCCTCACGCTCATCCAGACGTTCTACCAGGTCGCCAGATACGGGTCATATTCCGGTGCGGCGCGGGAGCTTAACTTGAGCTATCAGTCGGCCTCGAACCATGTTCGACGGTTGGAGCAATTGCTCAACGGAAAGCTCATAGATTCCGAGCAGGGTGCTAAGCGGATCACGCTGACCCCGAGGGGGCGCGCACTGTACAACCTGCTGCATCCCGAGCTGGACATCATGCTGGAGCGGCTGAGCAAGCTGATCGAGAGCCAACGGTCATCGCTGCGTGTGGGAATGCCGCAAGCAATTTTCTTCTACCTTTTTCCAAAGGTGCTTTCGAAATTTCGCGAGAGTTTTCCAGACATGGAGTTCGCAGTCTATGAACGCGATACGGTCTTGGCGGAGCTTGTCAAGAACGGAAGCCTGGATGTGTGTATTTCGGAGCGGTACTTCGGTGACCCGGTCGTGCCGCAGCGACTGTTGGGCAGCTATCACCTCAGCCTTGTCTATCCTTGTCAATGGGGAGCGCCACCGGAGCAGAAGGACATCCCGTTATGGGCGAAGGATCGGCCGTTCATCACCTATGAGCCGGGTCAGACTTTGCGCAATCTTGCGGTCGACTTCCTCGGTCGCGATGGAGCCGTCGTCCAGCCCGTGATCTCTACCTCGGGAAGTTCCAGCGTGAAACGCTGCGTCGAGGAGGGTATGGGCTTTTCAATCATCCCGTCCTGGTGCGTCCTGCCGGAAGACAAAACCATCGTCAGCACGAAGCTGGCAAACCTGCCGGAGGTCCGCGTGTACTTCGGTAGTGCAGGCTTTCTGCAAAAGCATCCGGCGGTACAGCAGCTTTTTGAGGAATGTCAGTCAGAGCTGGTCGGCCCCGTCCTGGATCCTCCGCGCAGCGGCGAACTCACTCCTGCAGCGCCGTAAACCGGCAACCTACAAAAAATGGGATAAGCGTGGTCGATTCTCTAGCATTGTTCCCGGCTGACTGCGCGGTAACCTGCTCGCGGTCGCAAGGACCAAAGAAGGCGCATGACTGATAAAATCAAACAGGGGAATATGGAGAACCGAGAATGAATGTTATTGCGAAAATCTGTAGTTGCGCCGCCGTCGCCCTGTCATTGCTGGGAACGACGGCGTCTGCTGGTACGATCGAGGATATAAGGGCGCGTGGTGCTCTTCGTATCCCCGCGATCCTCAATGAAGTTCCCTATTTCAACAAGGATCCGCGCACAGGAGAGTGGCAAGGATTTGTCATTGATATGGCCACCGACATCGCCAGAACGCTTGATGTGAAGCTTGAAGTGGTCGAGTCGAGTTGGTCGAATGCAATCCTCGATGTGCAAAGCGGCAAGGTCGATATGGCTTTTGCAGTCACCGCAACCCCTGTGAGGGCGATGTCCGTGTCGTTCTCCGATCCGACCTACTACAACAGCTTTGTGGTCGTGTCGTCCAAGGATGAAGTCAATAACAAGACCTGGAGCGAACTGAACGATCCGAAATACACCTTCGCCGTCGACCTCGGTTCGGCTCAGGACTTGATTACGCAACAGTATCTGCCGAAGGCAAACATCCTTCGCTTCAAGACGCGTGACGAGGCGATCGTCGCAGTGACGACGGGCAAAGCCGACGGTCTCGTCAATACGATGCTGAATGGCCTTGTGATTTCAAAGAAGGCCCCGGCAGTTGGAAGCGTCAAGGTGCCAACCCCGGTTCTGGCCACGCCCTCGGTCATCGCGCTTAACTACGGTTCCGACGAGACCTTCAAGTCCTTTGTGTCTGCCTGGGCAGAGTACAACCGCCGCATCGGCAACAATCAGACATGGATCGTCAAGAGCCTTGAGCCTTTTGGCATTGCCCTTGAAGATATGCCAGTCGGTTTCGGCTTCGGCGGCTGACGACGGTGACCCTGCTCAGTTACACCAGTACTGAGCAGGGTTTTGAGTTGGTGGGTCGATTGCGAGCGACGGTGCAAAATTCGTCCATGTCAAGTGCTGACCGCCGATTGTGAAGCTAATGCGAAGAAATCATTACGGTTGCTTCGTTGAATTCGCCGGCACTTTTGGGCAAGTTATCACCAACTTGACCGACGGATCCCCACGCGAAGGACTGACTGTTTGTTGATGACGGCGGGAACTCGACCCGTCTGGGTTGCGCACTACGTTTGACCGGCTAAAATCGGGTGGGCCCATCGCCCGCGAAGCGAAAGTTCTTTCCGACAATGATGAAATCCAGCCTCGATCACTTGCCTGATGCCAAGAGGCGGGAACTCGCGCGTGCGGTCGGAATCCTGCGCGAAGAGTTCGAGGATGCGTTGAGGGAGGGCACGGCGGAGTTCAAGAAAAAGGGGCGGATCCTCAAGGTCATTCTCTTTGGCAGTCATGCGCGCGGCGATTGGGTTGATGAGGAGCACATTGGCAAAGGCTATCGCTCCGATTACGACCTGCTGGTGATCGTCAACAATCGAAAGCTGACGGATTTCACCGCATACTGGAACAACGCTGCTGACCGGCTTCTGAACGACCGCATCCTGAAGGGCATGCAGGTGTCCTTCGTCGTGCATTCTCGCCGTGAGGTGAACGAGGAGCTCAGGCGCGGAAAGGACTTCTTCTGCGACATTCGCCAGCAAGGCATTGTGCTTTACGAGCTCGATAGTGAGCCGCTGGTGGAACCGAGGCCGATCAGCCTTGAACAGCAGTTCAAGATCGCACGCGAACATTATGAAAGCCGACTTCCGCATGCCATAGGCTTCCTCAAGGTTGCGCGGTTTTGCATATCCGAAGGCGACGTCGCCCTCGCTGCGTTCCAGCTCCATCAAGCGATCGAGCATGCCTACTCAACTGTGCTTCTCGTGCTGAAAAACTACGGTCCACCGACGCACAACCTGCGGTCCCTGCGCGGTTTTGCCGAAGATCTGGACCGGCGGCTCGCAGACGCCTGGCCACAAGACCGGCAGCGCTATTCGGCCTGGTTCAAATACAATCAATGAGGCCTATGTGAAGGCGCGGTACTCCAAGCATTACCAGATAAGCGAAGAGGCGCTTTCTTTCCTGATTGAGCGTACGCAGGTTCTTCACGGGCTGGTAAAAGCGGTCTGCGAAAGTCATCTGATCACGCTGGATGGTGAAATCGCCGAGGAAAAGTCAGGGCGTTGATCCGTTGTCGGCTTTTGGGTCTGGAAGCAGACATGCAGCGTTTGACATGAAGGGCGCCGCAAGTGGGTAGAGCCGGCCCTGAGTGTCCCCTCGATGGAAGTGTTTTGCCTCGGGTTCGTGGCAAACCACTTCGATGTTGTGCCCGCCCGGACCAATGACATGTCTGTCAGCCATAATGGCAAGCCCCCCCCCTCGAGCAACTGCGGCTGTCGCCAAAGAGGAGACAATTTATCGCTTCGCCGTGGCGTCCGTTGCGGATGCATGCGCATGAGCCGAAAGTACGGTCTCGATGATCACGCCCGCCAGGTGCGTGTCGAGCAGCGAATTCCACGCCCCGGCGCGCCGAACTGGCCGCAATCCACGATCATGTCGCGTGTTTTTCTCGCAACAGCCACAGGCTCTCATGCGATCGGCGGCCGCTAGCCCGTGGTGATCAGAAGCAGGAGAACGAAGACCGTCGGCACCAGCACCAGCGCCGGGATGATGATAGCGGGGTAACCGAAGGCAATGATCGCCAGCAGCCAGATCAGCATACAGTTGACGAGAAACAGCACCTTGGCGGTGCCGGAGCCCTGCGCCGCTTCCCTGAGCATCCAGCCGAACACCGGCACGTGATAGACCATTTTCGCAAGCATTGTTTTCAAGCCTTTCTTTCGGGGCGGACGCCAAGCCCGCTGTGATCTGTTGGGATCGCTGCACTCGTGCGAGGGTCAGTCCCTGCGCACCAGGCCTGCCATCGTCCGCAAATGCTGCTCGTCGAGGATGCGCACCGTCTTCGGATGGTTGAAGTCGATCAGGCCATCGCGCTTGAAACGGTTGAGGCAGCGGCTGACGGTCTCGACCGTCAGGCCCAGCCAGTCAGCCAGGTCGGCACGCGAGAGATAGAGGTTGAAGCTGAACCGGGCGGCGCTTCCGGCGCGACCGCGCCATGCGAACTGGTCGGCAAGATCGATGAGCGCCGTGGCAACCTTCTCCGTCGCTGTCTTACGTCCGAGCAGAGTTGCGTGTGCCTGCATCCGGTGCAGCGTCGCCTTAAGTTCGGCGGCGACAGCGGGCCCGTGGTCGCCGTCTTCGACCTGGCTGGCGGCGAGCGTCTCTATCCGGGCGAAGGTCAGCGTTTCGGCAGTGGCGATATTGCGGCCGTCATGGGTGAAGCCGAAGAGCCGTCCCGGGCCGAGCACGTCGGTGATCTGGCGACGGCCGTCGTCGAGCAATTGCGACAGCGCGACACAGCCGTCGACGACGCGATAGAGTTGGCGGTTTCGCCCTCCCTGGAAGAGCAGAGTGGCGTGCTCCCCTACCAGTCGCTGCCGGTTGGGGGAGAGCTTGGTCGTCGAAAAGGCCGCCGTTGGCGGGGGCGGAAGTGTTGTTTCCGCGAAAGTGATCGTATCGGGCATGGTGGCGATCCGTATTGCGATCTTGTCGGCATCGTCGCTGAGCGACGCGTCGGAGATGAGACATCAGCGTTCAGTCACGATCGGTCGTGACAGGGGCTCAGGCGTGGGAGCTCGATGCTGGCGGCCCGCGTGGGCTGGCATTGGGCGGGAGCTGTGACCTCGCGGATGCAATCGGCTGTTCCGGCGGCAGCACTTTTTCACTCTTGCGCGCGATCGAGTGCGCAGCATCGGCAGGTGCCGGCAAGTGGGCCCAGAAGACGCGGCAGGCGCCGCAGAAGTGACTGTGGGAGAGTTGTTTGCCGTTGCCGTCGTCGTCGGCGGCTGTGGGCAGGCAGAGGTCGGGCAGGGAACCGTCGGGCAGCGCGAACTGTGCCCGCTCCGTCGCGGAAAGCGCCGTTGCCCCTGCGGGCGCCGGGTGCGCGAAGCCGAGAAGCAGCACGGCCATTGCGCAAAACATGCGCATGACCTGCTGCATTCTGATCCTCGTGCAAGGCTTCATTCGGTTTGCCTATCCCTGTGCCAATCTGATGGCTCAGGGATAGGCGACGTTATTGACAAACCTCAATGTGGCAAACCGCGCAGGGGCAGAATGCCGCATCCCGTCGATCATTCTTCCTCGACGAAAACCTCCTCGCGCTTGGCCTTGACGCTCGGCAGGAACACCACCACCAGCACCATGGCTGCGATCAACAGCAGGATCGCGCTGATCGGCCGCGTGACGAAGGTGGTCGGATCGCCGCGCGACAGGATCATCGCCCGCCGCAGGTTTTCTTCCAGCAACGGGCCGAGCACGAAGCCGAGCAGGAGTGGAGCCGGTTCGCAGCGCAGCTTCAAGAGCAGGTAGCCGACGAGGCCGAAGAAGGCGACGGCGTAGAGGTCGTAGACGTTGGAGTTGACGCTGTAGACGCCGATCGAGCAGAACGCCATGATGATCGGGAAGAGCACATAATACGGGATCTTCAACAGCCGCACCCACAGCCCGATCAGCGGCAGGTTCAGCACCACCAGCATCAGGTTGCCGATCCACATCGAGGCGATGATGCCCCAGAAGAGAGCCGGTTGTTCTGCGGCAACGTTGGGCCCGGGTACGATGCCCTGGATGATCATCGCGCCGATCATCAGCGCCATGACCGGGTTTGCCGGGATGCCGAGCGTCAACAACGGGATGAACGAGGTCTGGGCACCGGCGTTGTTGGCGCTTTCCGGGCCGGCGACGCCCGCGATGGCGCCGTGGCCGAATTCTTCCGGTCGGTCGGAGACGCGCTTTTCGACGGTATAGGAGGCGAAGGCCGCGAGGATGGCGCCGCCGCCGGGCAGAATGCCCAGCGCCGAGCCGATCGCGGTGCCGCGCAGAACCGGGCCGACCATGCGCTTGAAGTCGTCGCGCGTCGGCATCAGGTCCGTGACCTTGGCCATCAGCACTTCGCGCGTGCGCTCGTTTTCGAGGTTGCGCAGGATTTCGGCGATGCCGAAGACGCCGACCGCCAGGGCGACGAAGTTCAGGCCGTCCGAATATTCCCGGATCCCCAGGGTGAAGCGTGGCGTGCCGGTGTAGATGTCGGTGCCGACGAGGCCGAGCAAGAGGCCGAGCGCCACCATCGCCAAGGCCTTGACGATTGATCCGTGTGCCAGCGCGACCGACGACACGAGGCCGACGATCATCAGCGAGAAATATTCTGCCGCGCCGAACTTCAGCGCGATCTCGGTCAGGGGCGGGGCGAAGACTGCGACCAGGAAGGTCGAGACCGTACCGGCGAAGAACGAGCCGAGCGCGGCGATTGCCAGTGCGGCACCGGCGCGGCCCTTGCGGGCCATCTGGTAACCGTCGATCGCGGTGACGGCAGACGAGGATTCTCCCGGCATGTTGATAAGGATCGCCGTGGTCGAGCCGCCGTATTGTGCCCCGTAATAGATGCCGGCGAGCATGATCAGCGAGGAGACCGGCTCCAGCTGAAAGGTGATCGGCAGCAGCATGGCGATGGTCGCCGTTGCCCCGATGCCGGGCAGCACGCCGATCAGCGTGCCGAGCAGAACGCCGATCAGGCAGAAGAGCAGGTTTTCCGGCGAGGCGGCCGTGGTGAATCCGAGTGCAAGATTGCTGAATAGATCCATCATCCCTCTCCTAGTACTGGGTCCAGGGGCCGAAGCGCTGGAAGGGCAAGCCGAGGCCGTAGCTGAAGACCGCGACCGAAAAAGCCGTCAGCGCCAGCGACAGGGCGATGGCGGTCAACGGTTTCATGCGACCGGAGGCAAAGCAGGCAATCAGTGCCGTAAAAAACAGCGACGGCACAAAGCCGAGCCCGCGAACCGTCAGGCCAAAGAAGACCGGCGCCGGCAGGATGAACAGCATGCCGCGCACGGCGATAGCCCCGATCGGCTCTCCCTGGACGCGGGTCGACTGAACGAGGATCACGATACCGAGAAGCGTCAGGATGACGGCGAGCACCAGCGGGAAATAGCCCGGGCCCATGCGGAAGGCGGTGCCGAGCTCAAGGTTGAACGCCTGCCAGGCGAAGAACAGCCCGACGGCCGTCAGGAGGCCGCCACAGAGCGCATTGGTGGTGTCGAAGGAGATTGATTTCATCGTGTCCCCATTTGGTTTTTTTTGGCTGAGCGCCGACCGGGAAGGGTCGAACTCAAGCTCGGACTGCCAGTTGCCAGTGACGTCTTGCGGCTGACGATCGGATGACACCTTGAAGTGTAACCGAAGCCGACGGCCGGCGCGATTACCCTCCGGCGATGCCGTATGCCCTGCCTCAGGCGACAAACCCGCCACGATCCGGGCCGCTTGGGCTTAAGGATCGTGGCGGGCAGCGTCTCAATTTAGTCGGCGTACTGGCCGGCGGCTTCGATGACCGGCTTCCAGCGTGTGATTTCGCTTTCAAGCTTAGCCTTCAGCGCTGCCGGGGTGGCATCGGCTTCGCTCGACGGTACCGTGCCGAGTTCGCCGAAGCGGGCGACGACGTTCGGATCCTTGAGAGCCACCTGCAGCGACTTCGACAGCCGCTCGTTGACTTCGGCCGGCGTGCCCTTCGGCGTATAAACACCGTGCCAGATGCCGACCTGCAGCCCCGGAAGGCCGCCTTCCGTTGTCGTCGGCAGGTCCGGGAAGACCTTGAGACGTTCAGGCGAAGTGACGGCATAGGCCTTGATCGTGCCGCCCTGGATCTGCTTGGTGGTGTTGGTGGTCTGGTCGCACATGATGTCGACCTGGCCGCCGAGCAGATCGGTCATCGCCGGACCGGTGCCCTTGTAGGGAACGGTGGTCAGCGGCGTTTCGATGGCGCTCATGAACATCATGCCGCAGAGGTGCGAGGCAGCGCCGATGCCGGCATTGGCAACGGTGACCGTGTCCTTGTTCGCCTTTGCGTATTCGACGAGGCCCTTGAGATCGGTCGGCTCGAGATCCTTGCGCGCGACGATCGTCATCGGCACTTCGGTGACGAGACCGACATACTCGAACGCGTTCAGCGTGTCATAGGCGAGCTTGCGGTAGAGCGTGGCGCTGGTTGCCATGCCGATATGGTGGAGCAGTACCGTGTAGCCATCCGGATCGGCCTGGGCAACGCGACCGGCGCCCAAAGTGCCGCCGGCGCCGCCGACGTTTTCGACGATGATCTGCTGGCCGAGATCCTTCGACATGGATTCGGCGACGAGGCGTGCGACGGTATCCGTCGGGCCGCCGGCCGAGAACGGAACGACCATGGTGATCGAGCGTTCGGGATAGGTCTGCGCATTGGCGGAAGCGGCAAACAGGGACAGCGCGGCAACGGCGCCAAGAAGCGCATTCAGGGTTTTCATCTTTTCCTCCCGGATGAAATATCGACCAGCCGGCAAGGCTCCTCCCATGCCGATTCTGGTTGACCCATTTGCAGAGGCAATCTTAGCACAGACAACGGGTTCGCCGTGCGTTGCCGTGCATTTCTGCCGACGGTTGTCTGGTTTTGGGTGGATTCGGAAACAAGAGGCTCGCTTGGTGGGTGGATTTCCACCCATTGCGGGCGCCGCGGATCACCGCGGTCGTGGCGACGCTGCCCGCGAACGGCCGTTCGGCGGCTATTGCTGTCCCGTACGCTGCCTCAGATACTGCACTTCGTCTGTTGTCAGCGGACGCGTCGCGCCTTTCGCAAGCTTTCCGAGCGCGATGTCGCCGATCGAGACGCGCACGAGCCGCAGCACCTCGAAGCCGAGGACGTCGAGCATGCGGCGGATCTGGCGATTGCGCCCTTCGTGCAGCTCGACCTCGATCCAGCTGTTCTTCTCGCCGCCTCTTAACTGTCCGGCGCGCGCAGCGCGCAAATGCTCGCCGCCCTCGTCGACGCCGTCGACCATCGACCGGAGCTTGGCGTCGCCGATCTCGCCCGGTACCTGGACATGATAGACCTTGCCGAGATGGGTTTCCGGGTCGAGCAGGCGCTGGGCGAGCACGGTGTCGTTGGTGAAGAGCAGCAGGCCCTCGCTCGCCTTGTCCAGCCGACCGACCGGCGAGAGGAACTGTGCATCGCTCTCGCTCAGGCAATCAAAGACGGTCGGGCGCCCCTCCGGGTCGTGCCGTGTCGTCACCAGGCCACGCGGTTTGTTGAGCATCAGGTAGATCTTGTCTTCCGCCAGAACGGCCTTGCCGTCGACGGCGATGCGGTCTTTTTCGATATCGACCCATTGGGCTAGATCGGTGGTCTTGCGGCCGCCGATGCTGACTCGGCCCTCAAGCACCAGCTTTTCCGCCTGCGTCCGCGAGCAGTAGCCAAGCTTGGAAAGGGCACGGGCGATGGTTACGCGCTTGCCGATGTCGCCGGTCATGCGTCCAGTGCCTTCGCCTCGTCCTGCTGCCGGCCGTTTCTGCCTCACTTCGGGTCGTCTCCATCTATCTCTGGCTGCCGGCGCCTGTCGCGAAGCCTCGGAACCGTCGTTCAGTCGACCTTGATATAGTCGATCTGCCGGGCAAGCCAGCATCCGATCGTCAGGCCGGAAACGGCGCCCTGTCCGTTGCGGTGGATCCGTACGGTCCAGTCGCCGGGCGCCGGCGCGTCCATCGAGCGCTTGCAGCTGAGCAGCCAGACATCATCGGCAAACGGCCGCAGCGCATGCATCGCACCCTTGCCGAGCATGCCATTAAAACCGGCAAAGAAGATGCCGTTGGTGGAAACGATTTCGATATCGGCGTCGAGTTCTGCGGAGTGGTAACGACCGGCTATGTCAGGCTTTGCCTTGCCGGCAACCCTCTCGGCCGTCGTCTGCAGGTTCTCGCGCTCACGCTCCATGTGCAGGCCGGTGCCGTTCGGCGTCAACGAAACCGATCCGGAGCGGGCGATAGCGTCCGCTGCGATCTGCAGCGATTCTCCTGCCGTCGCGAAGCGCAGTTCAAGCCGCCCCGATCCCAACGGCCGCGTCGACAGCGCCAGGCCGGTCTCCGGTTCGAGATAGGTGCCGAACTGTTCGCTATTCCAGTCGCCGGCTGCCGCCTCGGCATCGCGGTGACCGAGCGCGACCTTCATCAGTGCCGTCGCCGCGGCATGGGCGTCGGCCTCGTGGTTGAACATCACGACGATCGAGAGGCGCTCACTGGCCGCATGAAGGCGACGGCTGCGGAAGCCGCGCAAGGCGCCGCCATGGCCGGTGATCGCGACGTCGCCGATCCGTTCGTGGGCAAGGCCGAAGCCGTAAGTTGCTGCCCGCCCGTCCGCATAGGTCTGCGGCGCGGAAAGCCTGCGGTAGAGGCCGGCTTCGTCGTCACGCGTACGATCGATGAAGCGCTCCCAGGCGAGCATGTCGTCAAGCGTCGCCGAAATACCGGCATCCCCCGCCCAGTAGATCCGGTTGGTCGCCTCGAAATAGCCTGTGGTCTCATTGCCCTCGTAGCCGATCACGCCGTTCGGCGAGATACTGGTATCGGGGGTGAGGGCGGCCGTGGTCATGCCGGCCGGACCGAAAGTGCTGCGGTCGTAGAGCTCGGACAACGATCGACCCGAAAAATCTTCGATGAGGTCGGCCAGGATACGGTAGTTGCCGTTCGAATAGGAATAGCGCGTGCCGGGCTCGAAATGCGTCGAGCGGGCGCGCGACAGCAGCGGCCGGGCGTGCTCACGGCGGAAGACGCCGTCGGCCATGGCGCCCTGCAGCACCGTCAGGGCCCAGTAGTCGCGCAGGCCAGACTGGTTGTGGCAGAGATGCGCCACGCTCGGACGTTTGCCTTCGATCAGCGGCAGGTAGGCATCGAGTGCGCCATCGAGCTTGGCGGGATCGCCCACCGTGTCGAGCAACACCGCGCAGGTGAACTGTTTGCTGATCGAGCAGATCGGCAGCAGCGTGCCTGCCGTCATCGGCTTGCGCGCCGTAAGATCGGCATAGCCCCAGACGTGCTTGAGGATGACCTCGCCGTCCCTGACGACACCGACGACGCCGCCGGGCCCCCTGTATTGCTGCGGCAAGGCGAGGACGGCTCGTTCGAGGGCGGGAAGATCCAGGGTGGTCATGGTGCGCAATGCCAGTCGGTGGGGCCAGTCGGTAGGCCCAGTCGATGGGGCCAGTCGGTCGGGAAGGAAACCTGCCGCCCGGACGGGCGGATCGGCTTCGTACCTACCGCTCCGTCAACGCAAGTGCAACCGCGCTGCGCCGGCCTCAACGCAATCCGGCCTGGGCGTGATAAAGCCGGCTATAGGTGCCCTTGGCGGCGAGCAGCGTGTCGTGTGGTCCTTGTTCGCTGATGCCGTTCGTGTCGACGACGATGATGCGGTCGGCATCGCGGATCGTCGCCAGGCGGTGGGCGATGACCAGTGTGGTTCGACCTTTGGAAAGTTCGGCAAGCGATTGCTGGATCGCCTTTTCGGTTTCCGTGTCGAGCGCCGATGTCGCCTCGTCGAGGATCAGGATTGACGGGTTCTTCAGGAACATCCGGGCGATTGCCAGGCGCTGCTTCTGACCGCCGGATAGCTTGACGCCGCGCTCCCCGATGACCGTGTCCATGCCGTCGGGCAGAGCCGCGATCATGCCGTCGAGTTTGGCCCGGCGAGCGGCATCGAGGATATCGGCTTCGCTTGCGCCCAGACGTCCATAGGCGATGTTGTCGCGGATCGTGCCGGCGAACAGGAAAACATCCTGCTGCACGATGCCGATCTGTCCGCGAAGAGAGGCGAGCTTGATGTCACGAATGTCGACGCCGTCGACGGTGATGCTGCCTTCGGCGACCTCGTAGAACCGCGGCAGCAGCGAGCAGATCGTCGTCTTGCCGGCGCCCGAGGGGCCGACAAAGGCCACGGTTTCTCCGGCTTTGATCGTCAGGTCGATGTTGGCGATGGTCGGCTTGTCGGGGCTGTAGCCGAATGAGACGTTGCGATAGGTGATGTCGCCGCGCAGGCCGGACACGTCGACGGCGCCCGGACGATCCTCGATGTCAGGCTCGGTCTCCATCAGCTCGATGAAGCGTTTGAAGCCGGCGATGCCCTTGGGATAGGTCTCGATGACCGAGTTGATCTTCTCAACCGGGCGGAAGAAGACGCCGACCAAAAGCAGGAAGCCGATAAAGCCGCCATTGCTCAATTGTCCGGTCAGCACGAAGTAGCTGCCGGTAATCATTACGATCAACTGCGTCAGCCGCATGCTCATGTAGCTGAGCGAGGTGCTGGCGGCCATGATGCGGTAGGCCTCGAGCTTCGTTTGGCGGTAGTTCTGATTGTCGGTCTCGAACAGGTTGCGCTCGTGCTCTTCGTTGGCGAAGGCCTGGACCACGCGGATGCCGCCGACATTTTCCTCGATGCGGGCGTTGAAGTCGCCGACGCGGCCATAAAGGTTGCGGAAGTTGCTGGCCATCCGGCCGCCGTAGCGGCTGGTGACCCAGGCGGTGATCGGCACGACCGCCGCCGTGATCAGCGCCAATTGCCAATGCACCGTCATCATCAAAAGCAACGCGCCGATGAAGGTCATGATCGCGATGAAAAGGTCTTCGGGGCCGTGATGAGCGACTTCGCCGATCTCTTCGAGGTCCTTCGTCAGGCGCCCGACGAGATGCCCGGTCTTCTGGTTGTCGAAGAAACTGAAGGAAAGCTTCTGCAGATGATCGAAAGCCATGCGGCGCATATCGGTTTCGATGTTGATGCCGAGCATGTGTCCCCAATAGGTGACCGTCGCCATCAAGCCGGTATTGACGAGATAGACGACGAGAAGACCGACGGAGGCGAGCAGGATCAGTGTCCATTCCTGGCTCGGCAGCAGCTGGTCGACGAACAGCTTGACCGCGACCGGAAAGCCGAGCTCCAGCAGGCCGGACAACACCGCGCAGGTGAAGTCGAGAATGAAGAGGCCGCGATAGGGCCGGTAGAACGCGAAGAAGCGCTTCAACATGACAACCGCACTCACATGGGCAGCCGCTTGGGAACGGCCGTAAAATCTGAGTTCAAATGTCATGTTTCTACCCGGAAGCCAACAGATATGCGACCGAAAAAGCGAATTGATGCTGTCACAAAGCGCACCAACCCGGGCATGTAATCCCCGGATGAGACGGAACGTGGGAAAGGGAAGAAAACGTTAACCATAAGCTCCGTAGAAGAGGGAATCAGCAGGGGAGCGAATGAAGCAATGGCAGGCGATAGATCAGATGAAGCGGCGGTGTTTGGCGGACGTGATGTCGTCCCGTTTCCGATGGCAAGAAGACTGAGCACCATTCGCATCTGTGCTGCCGAACTCGAAGACCTCCATGGTGACGACGCCGTGCAATATTGGCGGCGGGAATGCCGGGCACTTGCCGACGAGTTGCTTGCGCTCGGCTGCTCCGATGCGGAAATGCGTGAGCAGGTCATGGCATTTCAGGCCGAGGTACAGGCCGAACTCTGGCAGCGCCACCAGTCCCGGCTTTCCGCCGGTGCAGTAAGCCAGTAATTCGAACGAACGGTTCGACCTTTCGTATTGATCGCTCGGCCAGCAAGGGAAAGCCCCGGCGCTTGCGCCGGAGCCGTGGTGGTCAGCGCCCGATGGCCCCCTGCAGACGATGCGCCGCCCATGCGGCCGCGCAGCCGAGGCCGGCGACACCAGCCAGTTCGCAAAACGCGAGCCATCCGGGCTCCAGATGCGCCGCGAAGAATGTGATCAGGCCAAGAAAATAGGCAGGCACGTTGTTGACTGGGGCGGTTGCCCGTAAGGACACCACAATCATCGCGACGACAAAGACGACCGGCCCGAAGGCCAGCGCCCCCATTGCAGGCATCAAAGCCCGGAGCGCGAGGGCCGCAGCCATGCCGATGGCGATGCCGACGGCAAGGCAGATGTAGCTGGTCAATGCCTCACGTGCCATGTGACCGCGGGTAAAGAACGCGACCCACCCCATGAACATCGCCCAGACGGGCCAGCCGACGCTTGCCGAAGTCGTGGCAGCGACGGCGGCCGTGGTTGCCGCCACGAGCGTCAGCAGATTGAATTTCCAGGCGGAGGGCGCTCGGCCGGTTGGTTCTGTTTGCGCGGTCATGACATATCCTCGAAATGGGTTGAATGGGCGGTTGTCTGACGGACGGGGTCAGGCTTGGGTCTTTTCGATCGACAGCAGGTCGGCGATGCCGATGCGCCGGGCGAAGTCGATGCGCATGCGTTCGGCGACCTCGATCACTTCCGCAGCACCGTCTCCGACGAAATCGATGACCGATCGCGCGGGGCGCGATCCCTCCGGCAGGCCGACGATGCGCACGACTTCGTCGGCAACGGCCCGTGGATCGGCATCATCCGGCGTCAACTCGCTCAGGCGCTCGCCGACCTGGTCCAGGAGACCGTCATAGCGGGCGTAGGCCGCGACCGTTTCCTCGTCCGCTGGGCGCCCGGCGGTCGGGAAATGATTGGTCCCGCGGGTAAAGGCGCCGGGCACGACGATCGAGGTCTCGATGCCGAAACGCGTCAGTTCGTAGGACATGGTAACGGCAAGGGAATCCATCGCCGCCTTGGCAGCTGCATAGGGTCCGAGGAAGGGCGGGAAACCGCCTTTGGTGGTGGTGCTGCTGATCCACAGGACAAGCCCGTGTTCACGCTTGCGCATTTCCGGCAGCACGGCGCGGTTGACCCGCTGCACGCCGAAGAGGTTGGTATCGAAGACCTTGGCCAGTTCCTCCGGCGTGAACGCCTCGGTCGGGCCGATGACGAGGTGACCGACATTGTGCATGACGACGTCGATGCCGCCCTGTTCGGCGATGATCGTCGCAACGGCGGCGTCCGCGGAGGGCTGTGACAACACATCGAGTTCGAGCGGGCGCAGATCGTATCCGCCGCGCTCGGCGGCGGCGCGCATCTCCAAGGCGCGGTCGCTGTTACGGCCGTCGATGCCGCGCATCGAGGCGTAGACGGTATGTCCGGCGCGGGCAAGTGCTTCGGCGGAAAGCCTGCCGATGCCGGAGCCGGCCCCGGTAACAAGAATGACGGAAGACATGGTTCTGCTCCTTCGTTCGAAAAGGGGATATGAGTGGGGATGGGCGCGGATGTCAGGCAACGCCGCCGTTGGCGCGCAGGATCTGACCGTTGACCCAGCCGGCATCGGGACCGACAAGGAAGGCGACGACACTGGCGATGTCGTCCGGCTGACCGAGCCGCTCAAGCGGCGGCATCTTGGCAAACTGGGCGACAAGCTCTTCGCTCTTGCCCGACAGAAACAGATCGGTCGCAATCGGACCTGGCGCCACGGCGTTGACGGTGATGTCGCGGCCGCGAAGCTCCTTGGCAAAAACGTGTGTTAGCGCTTCAACTGCGGCCTTGGTGGCGTTGTAGACCGCATAGCCCGGCAGGTTGAGGGCGAGGGTCGTCGAGGAGAAGTTGACGATGCGGCCACCGCTGCGCATGCGTTTTGAGGCTTCGCGCAGGGTGTTGAAGGTGCCCTTGGTGTTGATGGCGAAGTGACGGTCGAATTCCTCGTCGCTGGTTTCGGCAAGAGCGGCGGTCTTCAGGACGCCAGCGTTGTTGATCAGTATGTCGATGCCGCCGAACGCAGCCTCGGTTGCGTCGAACAGGCGCTTCACCGCTTCCGGATCGGCAACATCGGCCCTGGCGGTTAGGGCGCGGCCACCCTTCTCCTCAATCTTTCGTGCCAGCTTCTCGGCGGAAGCGGCGTCACCGGCATAGTTGATGACGACCGTGAGACCGTCGGCGGCCAGGCGTTCGGCAATCGCCGCACCGATGCCGCGCGAGGCGCCGGTAACGATGGCGACCCTGTTGGTGTGTTCCTGCATGATGTTTCTCCTTCGTTGTGAAGCGCTTGGCTTGTTGGTGAGGAGAAGATGACGTCTTTCGTGACTCGGATAATCATGCATAATCCGGCAACATAATCCGGAGATTACGAACAAATGGACAGGTTCGATGCCATGCGCGTGTTCTCGCGCGTCGTTGAAAGGCGCAGTTTCACGCAAGCCGCTGATGATCTTGGCCTGCCGCGCTCGACGGTGACCGATGCGGTCAAGCAGTTGGAAGCACGACTGGGTATTCGCCTGCTGCAGCGCACGACGCGCCATGTTAGCCCGACATTGGACGGTGCTGCCTATCACCAGCGCTGCATCTCCATTCTCGACGATATCGAAGATGCCGAAGGCGCCTTTGCCGGCGCCAGGCCCAAAGGCCTGCTTCGCATCGACGTGCATGGAACGCTGGCACGCCACTTCGTGCTGCCGAGCCTGCCCGCCTTTCTCGCGACCTACCCTGAGATCGAACTCTACATGAGCGAGGGCGACCGTTTGGTCGATCTCATTCGGGAAGGCATCGATTGTGTGCTGCGGGTCGGCGAGCCGCAGGACAGCGAGATGATCGGGCGGCGCATGACGATGCTCGATGAGATCACCTGTGCGTCACCCGACTATATCGCCCGCCACGGCAGGCCCGAAAGGTTCGATAGCCTGGAAGGGCATCGCATGGTCGGCTTTCGTTCGTCGACTTCAGGCGCTCCGATACCGCTCGAATTCCAGATTGGGGGCAAGGTCGAATATGTCGCACTGCCGGTGACGGTCGCGGTTAACGCCGCCGAAAGCTTCGTTGCTGCCGCAAGGCTGGGGCTCGGGCTCATTCAGGTGCCGCGTTACCATGTCGAGCGAGATCTCCACGAGGGTACGCTGGTCGAGGTGCTTGAAAACTGCCGTCCGACGCCGACGCCGGTTTTCCTGCTCTATCCGCGCAACCGCCAGCTTTCGCCGCGGGTGCGCGTCTTCATCGACTGGCTGGCTGGCGTGTTCGCCGAGGGTTGCGATCGATAATGTGCATCAATCCGTCGGCAGTTCCGGATCCCAGGTGAACAGTTCCTTTGCTCGGGCAATCCCCCGCAGAGCAAAACGTCCGAGCGAAACAGCGTCTGCCTGAAGCTCAGGCGGGCAGGCCTCGACGAAATCCGCCGACATGATCACCTGTCGTTCGACCGAGCGGCACATCGAGGCGATACGGCTGACTTCGTTGACCGCGGGGCCGACGACGGTGAAGTCGAGACGGTTCTGGCTGCCGATATTGCCGTAGAAGACCTCGCCGATGTGCAGGCCGAGATAGACGTCGGTTGTCGGCTTTCCCTCCTCTTGTCGGCGCGCATTCAGCGCCACTAGCATGCGCCGCAATTGCCGCTCGGCGGCGGTCGCGTTGGCGCAGGCAGTCGTTGGCTCGTCGGCATTGAAGATGGCAAGCACGCCGTCGCCGATCAGCTTGAGCACGCTGCCGCCGTGATCGTGGATGGCTGAGATGACCATGCCCGCATAGTCGTTGAGGAAGGGGATGATGTCTTCCGGGGCGGCTGTGTCGGAGATCCGGGTGTAGTTGCGCAGGTCCGAAAACCACATGACGGTTTCGATGCGCTCGGCCTCGCCGCGCACGATGCTGCCTTCGACCACGCGCCGGCCGGCATCGGCGCCGAGATAGACATCGGCGAGTGTGCTGATGATCCGGACGCAGGACGTGGTCTTTACCGCCAGCGCAAGGGTCGGCAGGAGAATGCGAAGGGCGGCGATTTCTTCTTCGGCAAAGCCGCTTTGCCGGCGTGTGGTCCAGTAGGAATAGAAGCAATCCATCTCGCCGACGCGGCCCTGGTCGGTGAAGTGATGGATCATGTTGATGCAATCGGTGTGGCCTTCCGCCTTCAGGCGGTCGAGCACATGATATTGCACCGAGCGCTCGTCGGCGAGGCGCACGCGCCGCTCCGGCTCGCACGCCGTCAGCATGTGGTAGAAGATCGAGCGATGCCAATTCGCCTGCGCTTCTCCGCCGGTGGTCGAGGAATATTGCACGACCTCCGGCGCCACGTCGCTTTCGCGGTTCCACTGGAAGGCGCGGCCCTCGAATTCCGGATGCAACGTGTCGATCAGCCCCTGGCCACGGGCAATGTCCATGCCCGCGGCAATGCAGCGCTCGCAGAAGCCGGCAAGCATCTCGGGTTCTTGCAGGCCCTTGAGGCCCTCTTGCGACAGCCAGAGGATGATGTCGCGGATCTGTTGGTCGTTCATAACGGGTCCCGCTCTGGAGCTGCCGGTGGCTTGGCGCAGTCTGCGTTATCAATAGCCAAAGTGCCGGCGCGGTTCCAGCACCTGAAGCGATTCAGGCCTCAAGCAGATAGGAAGGTGCAGCCCGCAGCCGCGCGATGTCGCGTAGCGGCGGCGCACCGAAAAGTCGGGCGTATTCGCGCGAAAACTGCGAAGGACTGTCGTAGCCCACATGATGCCCGGCCGTGGCCGCGTCGATCGCCTGGCTGAGGATCAATCGTCGAGCCTCCTGCAGCCGGAGCTGCTTTTGATATTGCAGCGGGCTCATCGCCGTCACCGCCTTGAAATGCTGATGAAAGGACGAGAGGCTCATATTGGCTTTTGCTGCCAGATCTTCGATGCGCAGCGGCTTGCGGAAGTCGCGTTTGATGAGGTCGATCGCGCGGTTGACCTGGGTCAGCTTGCTCTCGGAGCGGGCGATCTGGCGCAGTCGGTGACCCTGCTCACCCATCAGCAGACGGTAGAGGATCTCGCGTTCCGCCAGCGGCGCCAGCACGGCGATTTCCTCCGGCCGGTCGAGCAGGCGCAGCAGCCGGACGATCGCGTCGAGCAGCTCGGCGGTGGTGTCGCTGAGGAACAGCCCGGGTCCGGGCACGCCGCCATCGATCGGCGAGTGGCCAGCCTCGAGCACCAATGCGCTCAGCATCGTCGGGTCGAGGTCGAGGCGCAGGCAGAGATAGGGTTTTTCCGGTGACGCGTCGATGACCTGGCCGATGACCGGCAGGTCGACGGAAACGGTGAGATACCGGTTTGGATCGTAGGTGTGGACCGTCTCGCCCAGCATCACCTGCTTGGATCCTTGCGCGATGAAGCAGACGGCGGGTTCATGTAACGTATGGATCGGCTCGGTTGGGCTCGACGATCGGATCAGGATGAGGCGCGGTATCGCCGTCGACAGCACGCCGTCGATGCCGCTGTTGCGCTCCATCAGGTACTGGAATTCGTCGAGATCGCCCAAGGACGTTTTCCTTTGTGCGGGATTGGCGTCCGGCAGAGGCTGACCTTTTCCGGGCGCAAGTTCAACGGGATAATTGGTGCGGCAGCGGCGGATGCCGCCAGCCGCCGCTCTCTTTGGCCTAATCTTCCCGGCGCAGGATCATGCCGGCATGATAGAGCACGCCGTCGACAAAATCGCCGTCGGCGGTAAAGCCGGTATCGTCGACATAGTCGATATGATTGCCGGTCACCCAGTAACGGCCCTGATAGGCGCTCTGCCGTTTGCCGCGCGCTTCGTCATAGCGGCCGTCAGGCAGCAGGTGGTGACGGATGCGGCCGTCTTCGGTAACCCACATGCCGACATAGGGATGCGGCGCCTGTTGCATGGTTTTCTCCTATGCGGATGGCGGATCTGGCGACAGGGCGGAAAGGACAAGGCCCAATGCCACCGATGTTCGAGAAGTGCGGTTCATCTGCGGGCGCTCCACTTGTACCTGATTAGTGCGGGCTTGCCGTCGGGCGCACGATGATTTCGCTGACATCGACATCTGAGGGCTGTTCGATGGCATAGGCGATTGCCCGGGCAATTGCGGTGGCCGGGATGGCGATGCGCCGGAAGTCGCGCATGGCGCCGCGGGCAGTCTCGTCAGAGATGCTGTCGGCCAGTTCCGATTCGGTGACGCCGGGCGAGACCACGCTGACGCGGATGCGATCGGTTTCCTGGCGAAGGCCATCGGAAATCGCCCGGACGGCGAACTTCGTGGCGCAATAGACGGCGGCGGTCGGCGAGACGGCGTGACCGCCGATCGACGACAGGTTGACGATCTGGCCGTTGCCCTGCTCGGTCATCACGGGCAGGCTGGCGGCGATGCCATTCAGCACGCCGCGGATGTTGACATCGATCATCCGGTTCCACTCGTTGACCTTGAGGGCCGAAAGTGGCGACAGCGGCATGACGCCGGCATTGTTGACGATGACGTCAAGCCGTCCGAACTCGGAAACGGCATGGGCTACGAAGGCCTGCATATTGGCAAGGTCGGTGACATCCAGCGCCTTGAAGCTGGCGGTGCCGCCGGCGGCGCGGATTTCGCCGGCAAGGGTTTCCAGACGATCGGTGCGGCGGGCGCCAAGAATGACGCGGGCACCGGCGGCGGCCAGATATCGGGCGGCCGCCTCGCCAATGCCGCTGCTGGCGCCGGTGATGGCGACGACTTTTCCTTGAAGCTCGGACATGCTTGGTTCCTTTCGCGATGGGCCGGGGCGTCCCCGGTTCTGAAAGTCACCATGCGCTCTCCGGTCGATGGAGCGGTAGAACAGCACTCCGGCATTCTTGCACGATTCTCCGAATGGCCCGCCGCTACGGTCCTGACCCGTCGTCGGGCGCCCCGGTGCCGCGGGTCTAGACGGCCAACTGGAGCGCCTGCCCGTCATTTTCCGCCGGAACGGCGCAGCAGATCAATGCTTCGCCTTGGCCGACCTCGAAGGACGGTTGCTGGGGATAGGCGACCTCGCCTTCCAGAACCCGCGTGCTGCAACTGCCGCAACTGCCGTTGCGGCAACCATATTCGGGCGAAAGGCCGCGGGCTTCGGCCAGCTCGAGCAGGGTACCTTCGCCCGGTTGCCAACGGGCTTCCTTGCCGGAGTCGGTAAAAATCACGCGGACCGACGTGTTGGCAGGCGGCTTCGACACCGTCGGCAATCCTGCGTCGAGGTTGCGGGTCAGCGACGACAGGCCGAATGTCTCCGCATGGATACGGGCGTCGGCGACGTTCAACGCACGCAGTCCGTCATAGAGCGATTGCATGAAAGCCCGCGGGCCGCAGAGATAGAAGTCGTAGTCGTCGAAGGGCAGGGTGGATTGCAGCAACGGGATGTCGATGCGCCCGGCTGTGTCGTAATCCTCGCCCTTGCGTGCGCCATCCGTTTGGCTGAACACGCGCGTCAGGCGGATTTTGCCTTGGCCGGCATCGACGAGGGAGGCGATCTCCTGGTTGAAGGCGCGTTCATCGAGACTGCGGGCGGATTGGAACAGCCATGTCGGGCGGATACGCCGGTTGCGTAGCCCGTCGTAGAGGATGTGGCGCAACATCGCGATCATCGGGGTGATGCCGACACCGGCGGCAAGCAGCACGGCCGGCCGGCGTTCGGTCGGGTCGATCACGAAACTGCCAGCCGGTGCGCGCGTCTCGATGACATCGCCGGGGCCGAGGCCATGGAGGAGGGAGGAGACGGTGCCGTCGCGCTTGACGCTGATGCGGTAGGCAGCGTCTGAGGGGGCGGCCGAAAGCGTGTAGCTTCGGACGATCGGCTTGCCTTCCGTCTTGAGCCGGATCGACAGATGCTGACCGGCCCGGAACGGTGCTAGACCCGCGTCATCGGCCGGTTCCAGGTAAAGCGAGCGGATGGTCGCACTCTCATCCTCTGTCCGCACGATCCGAAATGGCCGCCATTCTCCGGCGCGGGCAGTGGCGTGCAGGCGATCTTTCGTCTGCTGCCAATCGCCTGTCATCAGCGAATTGGGCGACCAGCCTGCTTGTTCGAAAGACCAGCGAAGCGGCGAACCATCAGGCCGATAGACCACTTGCCGCGGTCGAAAACGCCAAAGGCGTTCGGCGCCCTGGAATGCGTCGATTTCGGGCGAGGTGAGGATCACCTCAGCTTCACCTGTCATCTGCAGCATGTCACCGGTCGCAAAATCGACGAAGAGCAGGCCCGCCCTGGGGTTGAGCATGAAATTGCCCAGCGTGTTGAAGAACTTGTTGCCGGCGAAATCGGGGATCGTCAGCACGTCATCCTCGCCGACGCGGACAAAGCCGGTCTTGCCGCCGCGATGCGAGACGTCCACCTGGCGCAAGCCATTGTCGCGGTCGACATAGGAGGCGACGAAGAACGCATCGGCGTTGGTGATGATTTCTTTCGCGCGCGCATCGAGACCGTCGAGGTGAACGGGGCGCGCCTTTGGTGGAGCGTTCGGTTCCCGCGTGAATGAAAAATCCCGCAACTGGATATATTGCGGACAGTTGCCGAAGCTCTGGCCGACGGCGACAACAAAGCGATCGTCCGCTGTCCGTCGGATGGTGCCGTTCAACCGATTCCGGCGCCGCGTTTCCAACTGGATGCCGAGCACGGCAATGGCGGCGCCATCCTCCATGCCCCCGTCGGCCGGGTCGTTTCGGTCGCGTGGCAGCTGGACATTGAGGGCATGTGCGTCCGGCGCCTGCATGAAGCCCGGTTCACCCGCCCGCAGGCTTGCCCAGACATCGCCGGCGGGATCGACGGCTCCAAGCACGATGAAGGGCAACATCGGAAAAAACTGCTGGTGCTGCTCGGGCATGAAGGAACGAACGAAATTGCGGCCCGGCGCGTCCATGCGGTCGACAACGCCGAGGCTGCGTTGAATGGCAAGTTCGCCCTCATGCCAGGGGGACGCGGCGTGGGTCGGCTCGATCTTCTCCAGCATCGGTGGCTTCCTTTCTGATGAGAAAGGCCAGGGCGGAGCAGTCCGCCCTGGCAGGACAATCATGCGGCAAGGCCCGCTGCGGTTTTCTGGAAGCCGACGAAACCGGGCAGGGCTTCGATCCGCCCCAGCCAGTTGCGCACGTTGGCATAGTTGCCGAGGTCGACATTTCCTTCGGGCGCGCTGGAGACATAGCTGTAAAGCGCGACGTCGGCGATGGTCGGCCGGCTGCCCAAAAGGAAATCACGCTCAGTGAGTTCTGCGTCGAGCAGTTCCAGGATGCGATGCGCTCGGGAGATCACCTCTTCGGGGCGAAGGTTTGCGCCGAAGACTGTGACGAGCCGTGCGGCGGCCGGTCCGTAGGCGATCTCGCCGGCGGCGACCGAAAGCCATTTTTGCACTTTCGCCGCACCGACGGCGTCTTCCGGCAGCCAGTCGGTGCGACCGAGCTTCTTGGCGAGATAAACGAGGATGGCGTTGGAATCCGTCACGATGGTGCCGTCGTCGTCGAGCACAGGGACCTGACCGAAGGCGTTGAGCTTGAGGAAATCCGGCGCCTTGTGCGCCCTTGCCATCAGGTCGACATCGACGAGTTCGTGCGGCGCGCCAAGCAGAGCCAGAAAGAGCTGAGCGCGATGCGAGTGGCCCGAAAGCGGGTGGCGGTAGAGTTTCATGGTCATGTTCCCTTTGGTAGCGGCGTCCGTCGATCTGGAGCGTCGGCGGATGCATGATGCGGTCACTCGGCAGCGTCTGGCGATTGCGAAAGCCGGATCATTGCAGCTCGTTCGGCGCTTCCGGGCAGTTCGGAATGAACTGCCTTCTTCAGCAATCTATGCCCTTCCAGATTTTGGCTGTAGAGTGCCTTCGTGATAGATGGTCTCTCGATTATTGGAAGGCAGATGGATCGACTGGATGCAATGACCGTGCTTCTCGGTGTTATCGAGGGCGGGAGCCTGTCTGCCGCGTCGCGGCAGCTGCGCATGCCGCTGGCGACGGTCAGTCGCAAGGTTTCGGAGCTTGAAGCCCACCTCGGTGCGCAATTGCTGACCAGGACGAACCGCAGGATCCAGCTGACCGAGGCAGGGCGATCCTATGTCGAAGCGGCGCGGGAAATTCTTGCTCGGGTCGACGAGGCGGAGCGGGTAGCGGCCGGCGAATACTCGACGGTCAAGGGCGATCTGACGATGACGGCGCCGATCGTTTTCGGACGGCTGCACGTGTTGCCGGTCGTCGTCGATTTTCTGAAAGCCAACCCTGAGGTCAACATGCGCTTGTCGCTTGGCGACCGGCTCGTCAACCTCATCGACGATCACATCGATGTTGCGCTCAGGATCGGCAACCTGCCGGACAGCAACCTGATCGCCACTAAGCTCGGCACGATACGGCGTGTCGTCTATGGGAGCCCGAGCTATGTCGCCAGACATGGCCAGCCTGGCCATCCGCACGAACTTGCCGACCATGATTGCATCACGTTCGAAGGTTTGATGTCGAACCGCAGCTGGAGCTTTGCCGATGAGAGGGGCGAGATGGCCACGCCGATCCACTCACGCCTCGTGGTCAACACCGCGGAGGCTGCCGTCGACGCGGCGGTTGCCGGCCTCGGCCTGACGCGTGTTCTGTCCTATCAGGCGGCACGCGCCGTCGCCGATCGTTTGCTTGTGCCGTTGCTGGAACCCTTCGAACATCCGGCGCTGCCGGTTCAACTGGTCTATCTGCCGCAGGGTCTCGTGCCGATGAAACTCAGGGCATTCGTCGATTTCGCCGCGCTCCGGCTGAGAGCAGTGCTGAAATGACGACGGCCGCACCTTCCTTGCGGATCTTACGCTGATATCACGAGCTGATCTGCGGCGCCTCGCGGATGACGACGCCCCCTTCAGCGGTCACCGCTTGCGGGTCACGGGCCGGCCGAGGCTGATGCATCGCTTGTAGCGGTCGCGGCCGGTGGACGAGCGTGACCAGAACGAAGGACAGGATCATCAGCAGATACCAGGCGCCTAGCTTTTGCAGCGATACCGGTGTCCAGCCGGCGTGCTGCGAGGGATAGATCCAGGCGCGCGACCAGGTTCCGATATTTTCGGCAAACCAGATGAACAGAGCGATGAGCAGAAAACCGATGAGCAGCGGCATGCGGTGGCGGAACCGGAAGACACGGTAGTGCACATTCGTGCGCCAGAACAGGATCGCGATGATTGCAAACAGCAGATAACGCAGGTCGATGACGAAGTGGTGCGTGAAGAAATTGGCATAGATGGCGAGCGCCAGCAGCACCGTCGCAGAGCGGGGCGGATAATGGGTGTAATGCAGGTCGAGAATGCGGGTCACGCGCGCCAGGTAGGAACCGACGGCGGCATACATGAATCCTGAAAAGAGCGGCACGCCGCCGATGCGAAAGAAACTGGGCTCCGGATAGATCCAGGAACCGACGGACGTCTTGAAAATCTCCATGAGCGTACCGACGATATGGAAGATCAGGATAACCTTGGCTTCGGCAATGGTCTCGAGCTTAAAGGCCAGCATCAGAAGCTGAATGCCGAGTGCGGCGAGGAAAAGGAAATCATAGCGGGCAAAGCCGATTGCGTCCGGCCAGAACAGCTTGGTTGCAATCATGAGCGTCAGCATGGCGCCGCCGAAGAGGCATGCGAAAGCCTGCTTGATGCCGAAGACCAGCAGCTCCGTCAGGCCGCCAAGCAAGCCGCGGTCAGGAAGCCGGTCGAGCAACCGGTGGGCGGCCGCATCGATGCGCGCTTCGCGCGAGGTGAACCGTTTTTCGTCCGACAGCCGAGCCACGCGATTCGCCTCCTTGCCAGTGCCGATGGAGCGATGCCGAGGCAATGCGGTCGAATTGTGGATCAGTCGGAGCTGGACGGTTCCGGCTGATCCACACGCTTGTCTAGATCATTTCACTGTTTCACCGAAACAGTGAAATGATCTAACTCGTTGAAATAACGCAATTCCGGACGGAAAACCGTTTCACACTTTTCCTGGAATTGCTCTAGGCGCCGACGCATTGATCGCCGTGGCTTGAGAGCGCCTGCGCTATCGGAACAGGCTTGGCAGCCAGAGGGACAGGCCGGGGATGTAGGTGACGAGCATCAACACGGCGATGCTTGCGCCGAAGAACGGCCAGATGGTGCGCATCGCCTCGCGGATCGAAATGCCGCCGACGGCGCAGCCAACAAAGAGCACGGTGCCGACCGGCGGCGTGTTGAGGCCGATGCCGGCGTTGAGGATCATCACCACGCCGAAATGCACCGGGTCTATCCCGAACGCCTTGACGACAGGAAGAAGCACCGGTGTGCTGATGATCACCAGCGGCGCCATGTCCATGAACGTGCCAAGCAGCAGCAGAATGATGTTGATGAGCAAAAGCACGATAACAGGGTTGTCGGAGATCGCGCTGATCGCCGCGACCATTCCCTGCTGGACCTGCAGGAACGCCATCAGCCAGCCGAAGGAGGCGGCGGTGCCGATCACCAGCAGCACCATCGCGGTGGTGCGCACCGCCTGCAGCACCGCCTCGACGAAGCCGCTCCAATCGAGTTCGCGGTAGACGAGGATCGCAACGAGCAACGCATAGAACACGGCGATGCAAGAGCTTTCCGTTGCCGTGAAGATGCCGGAGCGCACGCCGCCGAAGATGATGCCGATCAGGAGCAGCCCTGGAAGCGAAGCCAGAAAGTAGAAGCCGAGGCGGCGCAGGCCAGGGAAGGGTTCCGACGGATATCCTTTCTTCCGCGCCACCACATAGGCTGTGACCATCAGGGCTGCAGCCAGAAGCAGACCGGGCAGGATACCGGCGGTAAAGAGATCGGCGACCGAGACGTTGCCGCCCGCTGCGATGGAATAGAGGATCATGTTGTGGGAGGGCGGGATCATCAATGCGATTATCGCCGCATTGACCGTGACGTTGACGGCGTAGCTGCGGTCATAGCCGCGCGCCGCCATCTGCGGGATCATCAACCCGCCGACGGCGGATGCGTCGGCGACGGCGGAGCCGGAAATGCCTCCGAACAGCGTCGAGGCGACGATATTGACCTGGCCTAGACCGCCGCGCAGATGCCCGACGATGCCGGCGGCAAAGCGGATCAGGCGGTCGGCGATGCCGCCGCGCACCATCAGGTCGCCGGCGAAGATGAAGAACGGGATCGCCATCATCGCAAAGACGTTCATGCCGGAGTTCATCTGCTGGAAGACGACGATCGGCGGCAGCCCCATGTAGATGACGGTGGCAAGCGACGCGATGCCAAGGCAAAAGGCGATCGGCATGCCGATCATCATCAGGAGCGTGAAGGTGCCGAAGAGAATGCTGTAGGCCACTATGCTGCCTCCTGAATGACGACATCGGCGACGGGCGCTTCGCCCAGCACAACGTCGGCAAGACGCTCCGCCGCAAACAGTGCGATCAGCAGGCCGCCTGCGATCATCGGGAAGAAATCGACGCCGCCCGGCCAGCCGAGCACGGGGATGGTCGCCGCCCAGGTGCCGGCGGCAAGCAGGGTCGAATAGAAGCTCATGGCCAGGCCAAAGAGCACGATCAGCGAAAGGCTGACGATATCCATCAGGCGCTGCGTCGCAGGCGATGCCGAATGGCGCACGAAATCGAGCCCGAGATGCACGCTCTCGCGCACGCCGACGGCCGCGCCGAGCAGGATGAACCAGGACATCAGATGCAGCGACAGGGGTTCCGACCAGCTGGGCGTGTCGTTGAGGACATAGCGGGCGAAGACCTGCCAGCCGACGATTGCCGTCATGGTGACGAGGCCGAGGCCTGAGATGTAAAGCGAGAGCCGGCTGAGCCGGGCTAGCACAGGCCTGACAGCCTGCAAGAAACGCCACATTGCCTTTATCCTCCGTTGGCTGCCGGCGAGTGGAGTGTCCAACCGATCGGGCCGGACACTCAGGCGTATCGGATGCCGCTAAAGCGCGTCGCGATCTCCAGGATTCGCTAAGCTCTTGATTTTTCGCATCTCGGCATCGCAAAACCGCTGCACACTTTTACGCAGCTTGCTCTAGTTGATGGCGCGGATCCGCTCGAGCAGGTCCTTCATCTGTGGGTCGGTGACGAAGCGATCGTAGACCGGCTTCATCGCCGCGGAGAATTCGGCCTTGTCGACGGTGATGACGTTGGCGCCGGCTGCACGAACCTTTTCCTCCGACGCCTTTTCCCGCGCCGTCCAGAGCTCACGCATCTTCACCACCGATTCCTTCGCCGATTCCTTCAGGACCTTCTGGTCGTCGGGCGAAAGCTTGTCCCAGCTCATCTTCGAGATCACCAGGATTTCCGGATTGAGGGAATGTTCGGTCAGAGTGTAGTTCTTGGCAACCTCGAAATGCCTGGAGGATTCGTAGGACGGCCAGTTGTTTTCCGCCGCATCGACGACACCGGTCTCAAGCGACGAATAGACCTCGCCGAAGGGCATCGGCGTGGCGTTCGCGCCGAACGCTTCCATCATTGCAATCCACAGGTCCGACTGCTGGACGCGAACCTTCATGCCCTTGAGATCGGCCAGCTTCTCGATCGGCTTCTTGGTGGAATAGAACGAGCGCGCGCCGGAATCGTAGAAGGCAAGTCCGATCAGGCCGTGCGGTTCGAAGGCGGCAAGCACTTCGTCGCCGATCGGCCCGTCGACGGTCTTGTGCATGTGCTCGGTCGAGCGGAACAGGAAGGGAAGCCCGAGCACGACGGTCTGCGGCACCAGGTTGTTGAAGGGTGCTGCATTGACGCGGTTCATGTCGATGACGCCGAAGCGCGTCTGCTCGATCGTGTCCTTTTCGCTACCAAGCGCTGCATTGTTGGTGACGTCGATCTTGATGCGGCCATTGGTGCGCTTGGCGACCAGTTCGCCCATGTATTTCACAGCCTCGACGGTCGGATAACCGTCCGGGTGGATGTCGGCCGAGCGCAGCGTGATTTCCTGCGCCTGCAGGGTGCCGGCGCTGAGGGCAACGCCCAGGGCCAGGCAAAGCGTTTTTGCGATGTTCATTTTGTCCTCCTCCTTCTTGTAGCGCCGAAGCCTCCTCGCTTCGGACGAATGCGGGTGGCTTCAGGCACCTCTGTCCGTGAATGGCTTCAAGCCAAAGAGCCGTTCAGGATTTTCGACGAGCACGCGATGACGGGCGCCGGCGTCCGGCAGCCAGCCCAGAACTGTGTCGGTCAGTTCGGCATCGTCGGGATAGTCGGCGTTGGTCTTTGCAAGGTTGTGTGGCCAGTTGCTGCCCCAGACCACGCGTTCGGGCGCATGCGCGACAACCGCGCGCGACAGTGCGGCGACGTCGGCAAAATCGGGACCGCCGGTCTTTGAGGATTCGTAGACACCGGCAAACTTGAACCAGCAGTTGCCGCCATCGATCAGCCGCTTGACCGCGGCGACTTCGGGTCCATCCGGTGCCGCGCCGGAGAAGAACTTGCCGTGATGGTCGAAAACCCAACGGGATTTCAGTTTCTGCAGTCTTGGTTCGTGCTGAAGGATGTTGCTGCCGTCGAACTGGATGGCGACCATCCAGCCGCGGGCTGCCGCCCGGTCATCCACAGCTTCGAGTTCGTCAAGGCCGACGGCGCCGCCGGGCAGATCCATGATCCTTGCGCCGATGACCCCTGCCGTAGATAGCGCGTCGAGCTCGCGCTCCGAGGTCTCCGCGCCGAAGGCGGCGACGCCGCGGGCCAAGGGTCCCATGGCTTTCAGGCAGGCAATCAGATTTGTATTGTCGCGCTGATGGGCATTGCCCTGCGTGATGATGACCCTGTCTATGCCGAGCCACCGCATGAGCTTTCTGTATTGGCCCGCATCGGGCAGGGCACCGGCGGGAAGTGCGGGCCCGCCAGCAAGGGCAGGAAAGCCGGGCAGATACATATGCAACTGGGTATCGACTGTGCCTCTTGGCAGCGCGATTTTTGGCGGGCGACCGGAGAGCGTTCTGACCAGCATCTCAATCATCCCTCATCCGAAACTCGGCAAGCGCATCGCGGTCGATTTCGATGCCAAGTCCCGGACCACCGGGGATTTTGACAACCCCCTGGTCATGCTCGATCGGCGTTTTGATCACCGCCTGCCGGAACGGATTTTCGGTGCGATCGAATTCGAGGATCGGCTCGATCGGATTGACGCGCACCGGGTTGGGCACCATCGCCGCCATGAACTGGAGGGCGGCAGCGATATGAACCGCCGTCCCCCAGACATGCGGGACGATGCGGACGCCATGGAGCGCTGCCATATCGGCGACGCGTCGCGCCTCGGTGAACCCACCAACGCCGGCAAGATCGGGCTGGAGAATGTCGACGGCGCGGGTTTCGACCGGCTCGCGCATCCCCCAGCGGCTATGCCAGGTTTCTCCGCCGGCGACCGGTATCGGTTGGCCGGCACGCACTTCACGATAGGCGCCGAGCTGTTCCGGCACCACCGGCTCCTCGAACCAGTCGATGTCCAAATCGGCAGCCTTGCGGCCAAACGCGAGCGCCTCAAGCACGTCGTAGCCATGATTGGCATCGACCATCAGCCGCATGTCTGTGCCGACCGCTTCGCGCACGGCACGGACGACAGCAAGATCCTCGCGCACGCCAAACCCGATCTTGATCTTGCTGGCATGAAAGCCCTCAGCGCGATAGCGGGCGACTTCGGCGGCGTTGTCCTCGACCCGGTCGATGCCGTCGCGCTTGAAGCTTCCCGTTGCATAGGCCTTGACCGTTTCGCGGAAGCGGCCTCCGAGAAGCGTGGAAACCGGCACGCCGAAATGTTTGCCCTTGATGTCCCAAAGCGCGATGTCGATGCCTGACAGCGCGGTCAGCGCCAGGCCGCGCTGGCCCTGGTCGCGCAGCGCGTTGTAGAGCCGCGCCCAGATCTTTTCGGTTTCAAGTGGATCGGCGCCCGTAAGCCAAGGGGTATAGGCGGCGACCACGGCGGCGTTGGGTCTTGCTGGGCCAAGGCATTCGCCCCAGCCGGTGGTGCCGTCGTCGCAGACGATCTCCACCAGCACATGGGCCCGCCGGTCGAAGCGCATCGACGCGCTCTCGAACGGCACCGCAAGGCGGTGTTCCAGCAGATGCGTGCGGACGGCTGTGATTTTCATCCTAGCGTTTCCAGGGCGCAATAAGCGTTGCGAGCATGTCTTCTTCCTGCGCCGTCAGGTCGTCGAGCGGCGGCCGCACGCGGCCCGCATCAAAACCCTGCAGCCGGACGCCGGCCTTGATCGCGGCGACGGCATAGCCCTTGCGGCGGTTGCGGATGGCCATGAAGGGGTAGAAGAAATCACGCAGGATCTCTTCGCAGCGTGCCCGATTGCCAGCGCGCAACGCCTTGTAGAACTCGACGGCGAGCCCCGGCACGAAATTGAAGACGGCGGACGAGTAGGTGGTGAAACCCGCTCCGAGATAGGCTTCGGCGAAGAGTTCGGCCGTTGGCATGCCGCCGAGATAGGTCAGCCGATCGCCCATGGTTGCGGTGATCTGGCGGATGAGGCCGATATCGCCCGTCCCATCCTTGAAGCCGATGAGGTTGGGGCATTCGTCGCACAGGCGCGTCAGCGTATCGACCGCCAGCACCGAGTTGTCGCGGTTATAGACCATGACGCCGATGCCGACCGATTGGCAGATCTGCTTCACATGGACGAAGAGCCCTTCCTGCGGCGCGTCGATCAGGTAATGCGGCAGAAGCAGGATGCCGTCCGCGCCGGATTTTTCGACGGCGCGCGCCAGTTCGACACCGATCTCGGTGCCGAAGCCGCATCCCGAAACAATGGCGGTTTTGCCGGCAGCTTCCTTCGCGGCGGCGACGATGCCGGGTATTTCCTTAGGCGAAAGCGAAAAGAACTCGCCGGTCCCGCCGGCGGCAAACAGCACCGGAGCATCGAAGCCGGACAGCCATTCGACATGGCGACGGTAGCTCTCGGGATGGAACTTTCGCTCGGCATCAAAATGCGTCACGGGGAATGACAACAGTCCGGCGCCAAGCGCGGCCTTGATCTCTTGCGGCGTCATGCTCGATTTCCTCTGCCTGCCTCCTCCGGCAGAGTTGTCGTACATGTACGGCGATATTGTGTCAATAAGTTATCGTACAGGTGCGCGTTGTTCGCGCAGCAGTGTCCGGTAGCGGGCCTGGCTGCCCCGCAGATGGCGTCGCATCGCCTCGCGCGCACCCTCTTCGTCGCCGTTGGATATGGCGACGACGATGTCATTGTGTTCGTTGTCGAGCATGGCGATATAGGCGGACTGATCCTGTTCGCTGTCGTCGTTGCGCAGTGCACCGCGCGGGATGACGTTTCTGCCGATCATCGCCAGGAACTCACGGAAGCGCGGATTGTTGGTGGCCTCGGCTATGGCGAGATGCAGGGCGAAGTCGGCTTCGACGCTGGAGACGCCGGCGTTGAGGCAGGCGCGGACCGCATCGTGTCTTTCGATGATCACCTCTTCCTGCGCCGGCGACCGTCGAAGCGCGGCAAGTCCTGCGGCTTCTACCTCGACGGCGGTTCGCAACTCCAGCAGTTCGATCATGGAGGATACGCGCGCCGGGTCGATATGATGCAGGGAAAGCGGTATGGGTCCGGCGGCGGGTGGGGGCTCGAGAACGAAGACACCCGCGCCCTGACGCGCCTCGACCAGCCGGTCTGCCCGAAGTGCGGCGATCGCCTCGCGCACGACCGTGCGGCTGACGCCGTGAGCCTCGGAGAGCTGCGCCTCGCTCGGCAACTTGCTGCCCGGCGGAAACTGACCCGCAGCGATCGCCCGCCGCAACGTGTCGCCGAGCCTCGACGTCAACGTGCCTGTTCCGGTGCCCGGCTCCAGCTTCGTTTGAACGCTCATCTCGTCTCCTTCTCGTGGTCGTTTGTCCGCCTGTCGGTACGTTTTGTCCAGCCTGTGTGCCACATCAATCGGGCTTGTGGCATCACATGTCCGATTTATTGACGCCCTCGCATCAACCTGTATGATGAGTTGCGCAGAAATGCAATGCATCGATCCCGGCGACAAGGCGCGCCGGTTACGGAGGACTGGACTTGAAGCGACTGTTGATGACAGGTGCGGCGGGAGCATTGGGTCGCGCCATGCGGGGGCGCTTGGCTCACCTGGCGGAGGTCGTGCGTCTTTCGGATATTGCCGATCTAGGCACGGCGGCACCGCATGAGGAGATCATGCCCTGCGATCTCGGCGACGCAGCCGCCGTGCATCGGCTGGTCGAGAGCTGCGACGCCATTCTTCACTTGGGTGGCATCTCGGTCGAGGACAAGTTCTCCAAGATCCTCAATGCAAACCTGCTGGGTCTCTACAATCTCTACGAGGCCGCACGGGCGCACGGTCAGCCGCGCATTCTTTTTGCCAGTTCCAACCATACTGTCGGCTTCTACCGGCAGGACGAGCACGTGGAGGCGGATGCGCCGATGCGCCCCGATGGCCTCTATGGCGTGTCGAAATGTTTCGGCGAGGCGTTGGCCCGGATGTATTTTGAGAAATTCGGCCAGGAGACGGCGCTTGTTCGGATCGGCAGCTGCATGGAAAAGCCGACCAACCACCGCATGCTGTCGACCTGGATGTCCTATGACGATTTTGCCGCGCTGATCGCTTGCGTGTTCCGCGCGCCGATGCTCGGATGCCCCATCCTCTGGGGCATCTCGGACAATGACAGCCGCTGGTGGGACAATTCGCACGCCGCCTATCTCGGCTGGCGACCTCGCGACAATGCCGAGCACTTCCGCGCCGAACTCGAACTCTCTCCCGGCCGGCCGGAGACCTCGTCGCCGCTTGCCGTCTATCAGGGCGGGATGTTCACGCAGGACCCGATTTTTACCGAAGACTAGCAGGTTGGGGATGGTAGCCTGACCTTTGCCATCGGCGACAGTGCGCCGTTGGATGCTGCGGCCGGCCGGCGTCCTAGAGCAATTCCACGAAAAGTGTGAAACGGTTTTCCGTCCGGAATTGCGCTATTTCAACGAGCTAGATCATTTCACTGTTTCGATGAAACAGTGAAGTGATCTAGCGCTCTGTGGAGAGGGGACGCACCTGCTTTACGTAGGTTCGCCCGACGCGGATTTCGCTTCCGTCCGACAGAAGCGCGATCAAGGCGGCGAAGGGCGCCTGCCGCAAGCCGACGATGCAATGGCGCCGAACGATCGAGCTTCGGTGGAGCCGGAGAAACTCAGCCGGGTCCAGCCGGCCTGCGAGTGAAGCCAGGCTCTCGTGGTGCAGGTAGGATTTGTTCTCGGTGTGGATGCGGACGTAGTCGCGCTCCGCCTGGAACCGCACCACGCGATCGAGCGCGATGCGAATGAACTCGCCTCTTGCCTTCACCCAGATATCGGCGACCTGCGCCTCCTGCTTGCGAAGCGCCTGCCGGAGCGCCCGCACGGTTTCGTTGAGTTCCAGCACGCGTTCGGCGCTTGTTAGTGCCGCAATCGCCATGCGGGCCCGATCAATCGCAGTTCGTAGACGATTGGGCTCGATCGGTTTGGTGACATAGTCGACCGCGGCGGCCTCGAAGGCGCGAAGGGCATAGTGATCGAAGGCGGTCACGAAAACGACGGCAGGTGCGTTGTTGCCCAACCGTTCCAAAATGTCGAAGCCGGTGCCGCCGGGCATCTGGATGTCGAGCAGGATCACGTCCGGCAAAAGTTCGGCGACGAGAACGCAGGCCTGCTGCACATTGCCGGCCGTCCCGACGATCTTGATCCCGGGCATGGCCCCGAGCAGGCGTATAAGCCGGCGACGCGCCAGGGGCTCGTCATCGATGACGAGGATCGACAGGGGCTCTATCTGGATTTCGTTCATGCGAGCCTCAGGGGCATTGTGATTGCTGCTCTGAAACGCTTGGGCGTTACAAGGCCGGATACACAGGCGCCGACGCCTGGAAAGCGCGCCTGCACCCGATCGGCGACATTCTTGAGACCGATCCCGGTGCCGGAAGACTGGCGTCGCCCGCCCCCGGTCTCCGGCGCGATATCGTTTTCGACGGCGATCTCGAGCGCATGGCCGACCTTGGCCGCGCTGATGACGATCTCAACCTGATCAGGAGAGCGGCCGACGCCGTGTTTCACGGCGTTCTCGATCAAGGGCTGCAGGATCAGACTTGGCACCAGAGCCTCTTCCAGGCCATTGGCGATGTCCATCCGCAGCTTCATCCGGTCGGAGTAACGCTCGCCTTCGATATGCAGATATCCGGTTTGCAGGGCGAGTTCATCCGCAAGCCGCACGTCGTGCAGCGGGTCGAGCTCCAACGTCGTGCGCAGAAAGTTCGAAAGCGACATCACCATGCGGGTCGCTGCAATGGTCTGCCCTTCCTCGATCAGGCCGGTGATGGAGTTCAGCGTATTGAACAGAAAGTGCGGATTGACCTGGTATCGGAGCGCACGCATTTGCGCGGCCAGTGCTTCCTCCCGCGAGATCGCCAGGCGCCGTTCGCGCTCACGCAGCTCGAAGCTGTAGAGCAGCGCGACGAAGAAGAACGACCACCCCACGAACGTCGCCATGCTGTAGACGAGCGTGTAACCGGTATTCGTCCAGTCGACCGTGATCGGGTCGGGACGCACGAATAAAACATAGAGCAGGAAGTCGATGCCGGTATTGGCAAAGGCGGCAATGAGAGAGGTGGAGAATCCAACGACGATCTTGGTGGCTATATGCCGGTGCCTGACCCGAAACATCGCCGCCGCGATACCGTAGGAAAGAACCATGCCACAGGACATCAGCAGCAATTTGCCGGGGGCAGACACGATCGGATCGGTTCCGAGTATGCCCCACAGGATACTGCTGATGAGAAATTCCACGAACCAATAGAGAAAACCGAGCCAGAGCGTCGTGCGCCGAACGCTGCCGATATAGGCGCTTTCGTCCGGCGATTTTGTTTCGTCCTTGGGTTTCATGCCATTTTTATCGTTCAACCGGCCGCCAATGTCGATTGCCGTTCGTCGGCGAAATCAAGCCGTTTGCAGAAAGTCCTGACCTTTCGGGCGCTGCTATTTGCCGCTTGCGGAATGCAAACCCCGTTGCTTTTGCCGGCCTGCCGCTCCGCGGAGGCCTTAGCGTCATGCCAGCCTCAAGGGCATGGTGATCGCCGCCCGAAAGCGGTGCGGTGCGACAAGACCGGAAATGAAGGCCCCCATCTCCGGAAATCGGGCCCTGATGCGGTCGGCGACATTCTTGAGGCCTGTACCCGTTCCCGGAGGCTTTTTGGTCGCGCATTGCGGTTCGATCGTCAGGTCGTTTTCGACGGAAAGCTCGAGGGTTTCACCGTGACGTGCCGCGCTGATCAGGATTTCGACCGCGCCGGCCGAACTGCCGACGCCGTGTTTCACCGCATTCTCGATCAGCGGCTGGAGAATGAGGCTCGGCACGAGCGCCTGCTCCAGGCCGGGTGCAATGTCGAGCTTCAGTCGCATGCGGTCCGAGAAGCGCTCGCCCTCGATGTTGAGATAGCCGATCTGCAGCGCCAGTTCGTCGGCGAGACAGACGTCTTGCATTGGGTCGAGTTCGAGCGTCGTGCGCAGGAAGGAGGAGAGCGAAAGCACCATGCGGCCCGCCGCCGTCGAAGCACCTTCCTCGATCAGCCCGGCGATCGAATTCAAGGTGTTGAACAGGAAGTGCGGGTTGACCTGGTAGCGCAGCGCCCGCATCTGCGCCGTTAACGCTTCTTCTCGCGTCAAGGCCAGGCGCCGTTCGCGTTCGCGCAACTCAAAATTGGAGAGAAGCGCAATGTAGAAGAAGGCCCATCCGTGGAACAGCGCCACGCAATAGATGACGGTATAGGCGACGTTGGTCCAGTTGACGTCGGCCGGATCGCCATGCGCGATAAGAAAGTGGCAAGCGAGGTCGACGCCGGCGTTGATCACTGCCGCGACGAGCGACAAGGCGGAGCCGACCAGGAGCTTGAAGAGAATGGAACGCTCCCTGCACCTGAAGAGCGTGGCTGCCATCGCATAGGACATCAGCGTGCCGTTCAACACCAGGATCAAGGTGATCGGCGCAACTTCTATTGGGTCATATCCGAGGACTGCCCATAGTACGCTGCTGATGACGCCCTGCATGAATTGATAGAGGAAGCCGTAGGAAAGCGTCGCACGGCGAACACCTGCGGTATACTGAGTCTCTTCCGGCGAAGCCGTGTCATTTCCTGGTGCCATGTGGGTTTATCCCTCAAGCGGAGATGGTTGTCGATTGCCGTTCGTCGGCGAAATCGAGCCGTTCGCAGAAAGCCCCAACCTTTGGGCGCTGCAATTTGCCGTTTGCAGAAAGCAGAATTCTCCCCTTTCCCTGGCTTGCTATAGCGCCCGATGACCCGCCGCCCCCTGGCTCGTATTCGCCTGGGGGTTGTGCGCTGACGAATGCAAATGAAAAGGGGCAGACATTGAATACCTGTGTGAAGGCGGACGTTTTGAGGATCAACCTTCTGAGCTCGACTGCGCTTGGACGCGCCGGTCTTGTCTCGATCATGCTGGCGGCCGTGCCGTTCGTCCCGTCGCCGGCGAAGGCGACCGGATTGCTCGTTCCAAACGACACGACCTGGACCACCGACCATACGATCAACGGCAATCTCGTGATCCGCGGCGGTCCCAGTGGCGCTACTCTGACGATCAAGGACGGCGCCTCCGTCGAAAGCAAGGGCGGCTACATCGCTGACGGCAAGGGCTCGGTCGGAACGGTCGTCGTCTCCGGTCCCGGCTCGACCTGGGATATCGTCGATCCAGATCCGCGCGGCTACCGCGTGCTTTTCATCGGGGGTTTCGAGGGCGGCATCTACGGCGGAAAGGGCACGCTGATCGTCGAGGATGGCGGCAAAGTCTCGGCGAAGGAGACCTACATCGGCGCCTTGCAGGAAGGCGACGGAACGCTCGTGGTGCGCGGTGCCGGATCCATGCTCAGCACCGATTTTCTGGGGGTGGCCTTCGGCGCGCTGACGCTCAACACTGGCGCGGTCAGGATCGAGGACGGTGGCGTCATCAACTCCAACAAGGCCATTTTCGAGAACGGCACGGTTCTGGTGAGCGGCGAGAATTCGCGCTGGATCAACGCCGGCGACTTTACGATCGGCGACAGCTTCACGATCGAGAAGGGCGCCGTGGTCTCGACCAACACCGCGACCCTCCGGGAGGATGAGAGCGTCGACACCATTCAAGTGTCTGTCGACGGCGCTGGCAGCGAGTTCAAGGTCAATGACAAGCTGACGATTGGCGAGGCCGGAGACGTCAGCCTTTCGGTCGCCAACGGCGCAAAGCTGTCAGCGGGCGGTGGTATCGTCCTTTCTGGCGTCGGTGGTGCGATCCGGGAAGGCATGGGCAGTCTTTCGATCGGCGGCAAGGTCGATATGGATCGTGTCGGCGGTCCGATCGCTCGGCAGGCGCAGGCGGCCGGCACGGTCGATCCCTCCTCGAAGATCGATTTCGGCCCAAGGAAGGGGCACGTCAATTTCAACCACACGAACACTGGCTATGAATTTGCCAACACGATCGGTGGCCAAGGGTCGATCAACAATTTCTCGGGCGAAACGGTCGTGAGCGGCGACCTGACGAAGTTCCACGGCAAGGTGAACGTCTCCGGCGGTAAGCTGGTTCTCAAGAGCAACCTCGACACAATCGATAACGACGCGGACACGGGCCCCTTGGACTACAGCACGACCCGGTTCGACGTGAAGGATGGAACCCTGATCGTCGATGGCGAAGCGGGAAGAGTGCAGACAACTTTTCTTGACGGAAAGACCTACACCAATTCCGTCGTCGTCTGGGGGGAAACGCTGAACCGCATTGGCAATCCGGCCTCGACGGCTTTCGGCCGCCTTGGCGGATCCGGCACTATTGGCACCACCGCGGTCGACAAGAGAGCGGTCATTGCACCGGGAAACAATTCGACCGGCACGCTGACGATCATGGGGCAACTGGAAATGAGCGACGGCTCGATCTACGAGGCCGACATCGCCGGCGACGGTCGCTCCGACAGGATCGCCGTCAAGGGCCTGCAGAACGGCGTGCGGGGCGATGGCGTCGCGACGATCGGCAATGGCGTCAATGTCGAGGTGACCGCGCTCGATGCCAATACCAGCTACCAGAACGGCCACACCTATACCATTCTGACCGCGGAAAACGGTGTCGACGGTCAGTTTGCCCAGGCGATTTCGAAGTCCGCCTTTCTCGATGTCACGCTGGAGCAGAAGGACAAGCAGGTCGATCTCAAGATCGCGATCAAGGATACGGGTACACCTAATCCTGGTAATCCCAATCCTGGCAACCCGAACCCCGGTAATCCAAATCCCGGCAACCCGAACCCGGGCAATCCCAATCCCGGCAACCCGAACCCTGGCAATCCCAACCCTGGAAACCCGAACCCGGGCACGCCGGGCACGTCGGCCAAGTTCGAACGCGTGGCCATCAGCGGCAATCAGAGGAACACGGCGCTCGCCCTCAACACGCTTGCGCAGAGCGGGCCATCGCTTGCGCTCTACAACATTCTCCTGAGGCTCGACGCCGCCAATGCGCGTGGTGCCTTCGACCGCCTGTCCGGCGAGGTTCATGCTTCGGCACAGACAGCGCTGATCAATGACAGCAGCTTGCTGCGCAACGCGGCGAACGACCGCATTCGCGACGCTTTCGGCGACGTTGCTGCTGCGAATGTCCCGGTTCTGGCCTACGGGCCGGAGGACAAGATCACGACCGGTGCAGTCGCCGCGATCGACGCGGTCGCCGTCCCGCCGCCGCCAATGGTCGGCTGGGGACAGGTTTTCGGCTCCTGGACCAACACCGATGGCAACGGCAATACCGGCCAACTCGATCAGTCGACGGGTGGCTTCATCACCGGCTTCGATGCGGCGGTCTCGGACAATGCGTTGGTTGGCATCATGGCCGGCTACAGCCGGACGAATTTCGACGTCGACAGCCGTGCTTCGAGCGGCGACAGCGACAACTACCATCTCGGCGTCTACGGTGGCGGCCGTTGGGGCGATGTCGCGTTGCGGTCCGGCCTTGCCTATACCTGGCATTCGATCGAGACGGAGAGAGCGGTCGTCTTCCCAGGTTTCCGGGACGCGTTGAAGGCCGACTATGATGCCGGCACATTCCAGGCGTTCGGCGAAGTCGGATACCGTATCGACCTGCCGAGCGTAGCGCTCGAGCCCTTCGCGAACCTCGCCTATGTCAGCCTTCACACCGACGGTTTCACTGAGAGTGGTGCTGCGGCGGCTCTGTCGAGCAGGAGCAACACGACCGATACGACCTTCACGACGCTCGGTCTTCGTGCGTCGGCCCCTCTCAGTCTGGGGGCCACCAATGCCAAGGTGCGCGGCATGCTTGGTTGGCAGCACGCCTTTGGCGATACGACGCCTTTCTCGACGATGGCTTTCGGCACGGGCAGTGCCTTCGCGGTTGCCGGTACGCCGATCGCCGAGGATGCGGCGATCATCGAGGCCGGCATTGATTTCGCGCTGACCGACACTGCGAGCCTCGGCATCACCTACACCGGCCAGTTCGGCTCAGGCACGACGCAGAATGCCGTCGATGCCAAGCTTGATGTGCGCTTCTGATGCGGCTTTTACGCTGGATCACCGCAACGTTGATGGCGACGATCGTCGCCACCAACCCGCTCTATGCGCAGGAGGCGCCGAAGGACGCGACGGCCCCCTCTTCGCTCGCCGAGACCTACGACGACTGGAGCGTCGCCTGCGCGGTGACAGACGGCAATCGCAGGTGTGTTCTTTCGCAGCGCCAGGTTCACCAGAGCGGACAGCGCGTGCTGACGCTGGAACTTGAACCGGTCGACGGCGCTGGCCTCCAGGGACAGCTCGCGCTGCCTTTCGGTCTCTACCTGGACAAGGGCGTCTCTCTTGGGGTCGATGATGCCACGGGTAGCAAACCCTCGCGGTTTCGAACCTGCATGCCGGTCGGATGCATCGTCGCGCTGACGTTCAATGAGGAGACGATCAAGCTGCTGCGTGGCGGCAAGGTGCTGAAGCTCGTCGCCTTTGCCAGCGACACCGAGAAGGAGGTCAGTTTCTCGATCTCGCTCAAGGGGTTTGCAACCGCGCTCGACCGCACCATTGCCTTGATGCAGAAGGCTTGAGGCGAGGCGTGTTGCCGGCGGCTGCTTGCGCCTCAGTTGCCGGTACGACGATAGCGACGGCTCAGGCGCAGTTAGCCATCGGACCTCTCTCGGTCCTCCCCGGGGAAGGCGCTCTCTCGTTCGGTTGGGCCGCCAGCCCCGATGCGAACTGGGGAGCGCTGTCCTTGCCGGCGATCCAGACCGCGTTTCGCCCTGCCGCCTTTGCCGCATAGAGCGCTCGATCGGCGGAAGACAGAAGCTCGCTTGCCCCCTGTTGCCTTGCGACAAAGGCAACACCGACGCTGACGGTCGCCGAAAGCGTCGTGTTTCCGGCCCTGACCCGCGCCTGCTCGAAGGCACTGCGGATGTCCTCGGCGATGGCTGCGGCCTGCGATCGGTCGACCCCGGGGAAGCAGGCCGCAAACTCTTCGCCGCCCATGCGCGAGAGGAAGCCCTTGCCGCCAACGGCTTGCGAGATGACCGCCGCGCACTCGATGAGCACCTTGTCGCCGACAGCGTGTCCATGGCGATCGTTGATCGCCTTGAAGTGGTCGATGTCCATGTACATCAACGCTCCATCATCGGGTCTTGTCGCCAGATAGGCGTCGACGCTCGCCATGAAAGCGCGCCGGTTCTGCACACCGGTGAGGGCGTCGGTTTCCGACGCCAGCTTGTATCTGTACTGCGTTCTTTCTTTGATCAGCGCGAAGAACGAGAACCCGCCCGCAAGACTGTGGATGAAGAGTTCGAAGGTCAGCAGCTGATACCATATCGGCTGTTCGGCGCCCGACGCCGTGTTGCCGAAAAGCGGCCAGACGAAGATCAGCGGGATGCGCACGAGATAGAACAGGCCATGCGTGGCGAAGAGAAATGCGACGATGTAAGAGCTTGGAAGCCTGCGGAAATTGTCGGAGCGGAAAATCTCGACCGCGATCATCGCCGAATAGACGAAGATCAGCGCGGAAAACAGCACGATCCTGCTGGTGACATTGTTCTGGACATAATCGGAAAAACCGGTGACCAGCAACCACAACACCGGCCCGGCCAATGCGGACGCGATCTTCAGCGGTTGATTGTCGAAGGCGCGCAGGCCGAGCCAGATGAGCGCCAAGCCCAGAACCGTCAGGGCGTTGCCCAGCGTCACCGGGACGAAGGAATAACCCGGACCTCGGAAGGCAAGCAGGGTAAATCCAAGTGCGGCGACCAGAAATGCGCAGGACCACAGCCTCAGTTCCAGGCTGTTGCGCTCCTGGCGTGACGCGAGCGCGAAGAAGACTGCAAAGACCACCAACGTCGCGAAGGAGCTGATCATGATCGTCGGGGTATGTAGCGCTTCCACCGTCAACTCCTGGATTCTGCGGGACGTTATGCGCCAGAATCTTAAAGGTTTCGCAAATGATGGGGGCGGCGATTAGCAGGGGTCGGGGACGCCGAACTCGGTATTTCCTGCGCGCTATGACGGCCTGGTTTGTCGCATCGTCAGGTCCGACATCAGCCGCTGTTGGCCGGCCCGGATCACGTCTTCCATTGCATGTCGGGCGCCTTTGGCATCACCGCGGCGGATTTCCTCGACGATGCGGATATGGGTCACGGCGACGCGGTCGATTTCGCTGCGGTCGGCGGAAGGATTGGTGAGTTTGAAGACGCCGATCAGTGCCGCCTCGATCAGGCTGCCCACCGTGCGCATGAACGGGTTGAGGGACGCTTCGAGGAGATGCAGGTGGAATTCGAGGTCGGCATGCGCCAGCGTTTCGGCGCTGTGGTCTTCATTGCCCATGGCAACGGCGAGCCGCATCATCTGGGCGATGTCGGCGTCGGTGGCGCGCTCAGCCGCAAGCGCTGCCGCAAAGGGTTCGAGCGCCAGCCTGATTTCGCTCAGGTGATTCAAAAACTCCTCGTCGACGCCAACGCTGAAATGCCAGGAAAGCACGTCGCTGTCGAACAGGTTCCAATGCGCCCGCGGCATGACCCGCGTCCCGATGCGCGCGCGCGGGAACACCAGACCTTTGGCCGCGAGCGTCTTCATTGCCTCGCGCAGCACGGTGCGCGACACCTTGAAGCGTGCCGCCAGCTCGACGTCACCAGGCAGAATATCGCCGGCTAAGAACTCTCCGCCGACCACCGCGCGCCCGAGCTCGTCCACGACATGGCCGTGGCTTGAGCGTTTCACAGGTTGCTTTGCGAAGGTTCCTGGCAGCATGAGGTGCACCCATGCCCTTCCTAGACGTGCCGCTGTTCGTTGCGGGACACGTATACGATGCCCTTCTGCATGAGGATGAAGACGAACAGCAACAGACCGATCAGGATCTTCGTCCACCAGCTGGAAAGCGAGCCGTCGAAGGTGATGTAGGTCTGGATCAAGCCCTGGATGAGGATACCGATGAAGGTCCCGGCAACAAAGCCGGAGCCGCCGGTCAAAAGCGTGCCGCCGATCACCACCGCAGTGATCGCATCGAGTTCGACGCCGACGGCCGCAAGCGAGTAGCCGGCCGAGGTGTAAAGCGAGAACACGATGCCGGAAAGGCCCGCGAGCAAACCTGACAATGCGTAGATCATGATGGTGGTGCGTCCGACCGGTACGCCCATCAGCTTGGCGGTGGCGGTGCCGCCGCCGAGGGCATAGACGTCGGTGCCGAAGCGGGTGCGGTGGGCAATGAGGATGCCGATGGCAAAGACGAGCAGCATCAGCCCACCGATGAGCGTGATCCTGCCGCCGCCGGGAAGCTTGTAATAAAAACCCTTCAACGTGCCGTAGAACGGATGCTTGATGGCGATGGAATCGATCGACAGCACGAAGGCCATGCCGCGGGCCAGAAACATGCCGGCGAGCGTGACGATGAAGGCCGGCATCTCCAGATAGTGGATGATGGCGCCCATTACCGCTCCGAAGAACGTCGTGATCAACAGCACCATGGCGAAGACGGCGAGCGGATGGGCGCCGCTATTCTCCAGCACGACGGCCAGGAACACACCGGTGAAGGCGATCACCGAGCCGATCGAAAGGTCGATGCCGCCGGACAGGATCACGAAGGTCATGCCGACGGCGGCGATGCCGAGGAAGGCGTTGTCGGTCAGCAGGTTGCCGATGACCCGCGTCGACAGGATGTTGGGATACTGCGCCACGCAAAGCGCATAGCTCAAGACGAAGATGACGATGGTTGCGGTCAGCGGCAGGTATTTGGGTTTCATCGCGCTTGCCGCTCCGTCGGTTTTCTGCTGGCGCGCAGAAGCGCGACAAAGGTGAAGGCGTTTCGAACCGGTGGCGACTGCAGCACGAGAATGAAGACGATGATCGCCGCCTTGATGATCAGGTTGAATTCCGGCGGAAAGCCGGAAAGCAGGATGCCGGTGTTGATCGACTGGATGATGATGGCGCCGAGCACGGAGGCGGCGATGCTGAAGCGGCCGCCGAGAAGCGAGGTGCCGCCGATGACGACCGCAAGAATGGCGTCGAGTTCGAGCCAGAGCCCGGCATTGTTGGCGTCGGCGCCCTTGATGTCGGCGGCGGCGATAATGCCGGCAATCGCGGCACAAAGGCCTGATAGCATATAGGCAGCGATCAGCAGCACCGGCGTCAGCACACCGGATAGCGTGCTTGCCTGGCGGTTGACGCCGATCGCCTCGATCAGCATGCCAAGCGCCGTCTTTCGCACGATCAGCGCTACCAGGATGCCGAAGATCAGCCAGATGATCACGGGCAGGGGCAGCCAAGCGAATGAGCCGCTGCCAAGAAAAATCAGCCCCTCATCGTTGAAGGTGAGGATCGCGCCTTCGGTGACGAGCTGAGCGATGCCGCGCCCGGCGACCATCAGAACCAGCGTTGCGATGATGGGCTGGATATCGAGAATGGCGACGAGGATACCGTTCCAGAGACCGCAGAGAATGCCGGTGCCAAGGGTGATCAGAAGCGTCATCGCCAGCGAGTGGCCCGACGTGATCGACGAGGCGGCGACTGCCCCGCAGATCGCCATCACGGCGCCGACAGAAAGATCGATGCCCTTGGTGGCGATAACGACGGTCATGCCGATCGCGAGCAGAACCACAGGGGCGCCGCGGTTGAGGATGTCGATGAGACTGCCATAGAGGCGGCCGTTCTGGATTTCGAGGCGGAAGAAGCCCGGGAACACGAAGGATACCATCAGGAGAATGACCGCCAGCGCTATCAGCTGCGGTAGGAGCCTGATCGCATAGCCCCTAAGTATTGCTGTCATGCCGCTCCCCGTTCATTCGCCGATGCGATGGCCTCGATGATCTGGTCCGCCGTGATCCGATCGCCTTCGAGCGAGGCGACGTGCTGGCGGTCGCGCAGCACCACGATGCGCGTGCTGTAGGCAACGAGTTCCTCGATCTCCGACGATATGACCATCAGCGACATGCCTTTCTCGCGCAGACCCTCGATGAGCCGGACGATCTCGGCATGCGCGCCAACGTCGATGCCGCGCGTCGGCTCGTCGAGGATCAGGAATTCGGGTTCCGTTGCTAGCCAACGGGCAAGAATGGCTTTCTGCTGGTTGCCGCCGGAAAGCAGTCGGATCGGCTTTTCGCGATCGGCCGTGCGGATGTCGAGCGCCCTGATATAGTGGTCCGCCAGGCGGTTCTGCTCGGTACGGGAGATCGGACGGGTCCAGCCGCGTCGCGCCTGAAGGGCGAGCACGATGTTTTCGCGCACCGAGAGATCTCCGACGATGCCCGCGGTCTTGCGGTCCTCGGGGCAGAAGCCGAACCGTCGCGCGATCGCCTGGCGCGGCGACGATAGCTGGACGGTCTTGCCGTCGACTTCAGCCGTGCCGCTGTCGGCGCGATGGGCACCAAAGAGGATCTCGGCCGTCTCCGTGCGGCCGGAGCCGAGAAGCCCGGCAATGCCGACAACTTCGCCCGCCCTCACATCGAGGTCGAAGGGGGAGACGTGGCCCTTGCGGCCAAAATTGCGGAAGCGATAGCGCACCGATCCGGTGAGATCCGCTCCTTCGCGCGCAGAGCGGATTTCCGCTGCAAGCTCGCGGCCGATCATCATCGAAATCAGGTCGCGCCGCTCGAGTGACGCCGTGTCTCGGGTGCCAACCAGCTGGCCGTTGCGAAGCACAGTGATGCGGTCGGAGATTTCGTACACCTGTTCGAGGAAATGGGTGATGAAGACAATGCCGAGGCCACGCGCCTTCAGTCGCTGGATGATGCGAAACAGCATCTCGACTTCGTGGGCGTCGAGACTTGCCGTCGGCTCGTCGAGGATCAGCACCTTGCCGGAGAGATCGACGGCGCGGGCGATCGCGACGACCTGCTGTATGGCGACGGAATAGCTGTCGAGCGCGCGGGTGACGTCGAGGTCGAGCTCGTAGTTTTCAAGCAGTGCGCGCGCCTGACGGTTCATGGCGCGGACATCGACGAAACCCAACCGGCGCGGCTGTCGGCCGAGGAAAAGGTTTTCCGCTACCGTCAGGTTCGGCAGCAGGTTGACCTCCTGATAGACGGTGCCGATGCCGAGCTTCTGCGCATTGAACGTATCGCGCGGATCGATCTCGACGCCGTCGAGCAGGATCATGCCCCCGTCGCGCCGGTACGCGCCGGTGAGGCATTTGACCAGCGTCGACTTGCCGGCGCCGTTCTCGCCGAGAAGCGCATGGACCTCGCCTCTGCGCAAATGAAAGTCAACCTTGTCCAGGGCTCTCGCACCGGGAAAGACCTTGTCGATCCGGGTCGCCGAAAGCAGGTTGTCGCCGATGGTCTGCATGATCCCTCCCTGACTGGAACGCGGCGCACTCGGTCGAGCACGCCGCATTACTTCAGTGTTCCGAAAATCAGCATGCTTCACCTCGATCCTCGTGCTCGAGCGAAGCATGCCGACCGGACATCGAGCCCGCGGCGACAACGAGGCGGGCGAGCCCGTTCCGTCGTCCAACTCCGCAGTATCGATCGTCTGGCTTGTGACAACAGGCGCCGACGGTTCGCGTCGACGCCGGTCGCGCCTGGGATCAGTAACCGAGACCCTTCTTCGCTTCGTAGATCTTCATCGGATCGTCGGCCTGGGTGTAGAGCTTCGATTCCGTCTGGATCCACTTCGGCGGCTTTGTTCCGTCCTTCTGGAACGCGGCGAGCGCGTCGAAAGCGGGGCCTGCCATGTTCGGGGTCAGTTCGACGGTGGCGTTGGCTTCGCCCGCGGCCATCGCCTGGAAGATATCCGGCACGGCATCGATCGAAACGACGAGGATGTCGCTGCCCGGCTTCAGGCCGGCTTCCTTGATCGCCTGGATGGCGCCGACCGCCATGTCGTCGTTGTGGGCGTAGAGCGCGCAGATATTCTTGCCGCCGTCTTCGGCCTTGAGGAAGCTTTCCATGACTTCCTTGCCCTTGGTGCGGGTGAAGTCGCCGGTCTGGCTGCGGACGATCTTCAGGTTGTCGTGGCCGGAAAGCGCCTGCTCGAAGCCCTTCTTGCGATCGATCGCCGGTGAAGACCCTGTCGTGCCCTGGAGTTCGACGATGTTGCACGGCTTGCCGGCAACCGTGTCGGCAAGCCATTTGCCGGCGACATTGCCTTCATGCACGAGGTCAGACGTGACGGCGGTCATGTACAGCTCGTCGGACGCATCGACGGTTCGGTCGAGCAGGATGACGGGGATTTCCGCGTCCTTGGCTTCCTCGAGAACCTCGTCCCAACCGGTGGCGACGACGGGAGCAAGCAGGATGGCGTTGACACCCTGGGCGATGAACGAGCGTAGCGCCTTGATCTGGTTTTCCTGTTTCTGCTGGGCATCGGCGAATTTCAGGTCGATGCCGCGCTCTTCAGCCTGCTGCTTCGTCAGCGTCGTCTCTGCAGCGCGCCAGCCGGACTCCGAGCCGATCTGCGAAAAACCGACAACGAGATCTGCGGCAGATGCGCTGCCAAACGTGCAGGCAGCAAGGATCGTTGCACTCGCGAGTGCTTTGGCGAATTTCATGATTTCCTCCCAAAGAAAGCTGCTCTCCTCGCAGCAGTTTCAAAAAATCATATAATAATACTTTTGTAAACTCACCTTTGAGGACAAGCGCCGAGGGCGCGCATCGGATGCGCCTCGCCGGCATCGTTCCGGGCCGTGCGACGCGGCGGCTCGCTTCCGGCTCGCATTCGCCGCACGGTCAAGAGGATCGAAGACAGCCGCCGATATCGCCTGCATCCCGCCTGCATTGTTCGAAACCGTTCGTTGGCGGCGAGCAGGGCATTCGTCGCACGAGCTGGTCCAGAATGAGGCTTGTCACCATTGAACGCGTGTGCAAAGATGCTCGCGTGTGCAAAGGAGTCGTGCCCGAATGAACCTGGAAAGACCATTCTATTCGAACGATCTTGAGGGTCGGGCGAGCCTTTGCCGAGACATTATCCTGTCGGCCGGAGCGCTTGTGCTCCGTGGCTTTGAAGACAGCGCGACGCGCGCCTTCTCGATGAAGGGGCCGCAGGACTTTCTGACCGAGACGGATGCCGCCTCCGAGGCGCATATCCGCAAGGCGATCGCCGAGCACTTTCCTGACGACGCCTTCTTCGGCGAGGAGGGCGGCGGATCGATCAGTAATCGTCTCTGGGTGGTCGATCCGGTCGACGGCACCGCCAATTTTGCCCGCAGCATCCCGCATTTCTGCATCTCGATCGCCTATATCGAGGATGGTCGGGCGGAGATCGGCGCCATCTACAATCCCGCACTGGATGAGCTCTACTTCGCCCGGCGCGGTTCAGGCGCGACCCGCAACGGTCAGCCGATCGCCGTCGCCGCCACCACGGCGTTTGAGACGGCGTCGGTGGAAATGGGCTGGTCCGGCCGCGTGTCGAACGAGATTTATCTCGAAACGATCCGCGATCTGCTGGCGCTCGGCACCAATGTCCGCAGGGCAGGCTCGGGCGCGCTGGCGCTTGCCTATGTCGCTGACGGTCGTTCGGATGCCTATATCGAACTGCACATGAACTCCTGGGACTGCGTGGCGGGATTGCTGCTTGTCGCCGAGGCCGGCGGTGATGTCTGTCCCTTCATGGAGATCGGTAGCCTTCGCGGCGGCGGGCCGGTTCTGGCATCCGCGCCAGGCATCGCCGGTGGGATAAGCCGGGCATCGCGGATACCGATCGCCTCGGCAGGCGACGTCGTTGCCGAACTGCAGCTCGCCTGAGCGGCTCTGCCAAGGGCGCCGACAATGCGAATTCTGGGTGGCATGCCTTTCGGCGTCGCCCGATCTGGAAAGGAAACGGCATGGATGCACCTGTTTATGCGCGCCCGGCGATCAGTCTGATCGCAAGCGGGATCGGTCCGCACAAATCCGATCTCTATATCGGCGGCAGCGACGGCGCACGCGATCTCGAATTGCTGAAGCACCACGGCATTTCGGTGGTGGTCAACTGCGCGATCAATCTCGATATCAACTGGGTGCGCGAGAGGGAGGCTGACGATGGTGGCGATCTGCGGCCGAGCGGCTATGCCGACATTCGCTACTACAAGCTCGGCCTGATCGACGGCGAAGGCAGTCCGGATACGATGATGCTCGGCGCCTACTACATCCTGGACGGAGCATTGCGCCAGGCGATGCCGAAGCGCGAAACCTATCCCTTCGCCGATGGCGGCAATGTGCTGGTCAACTGCCGCGGCGGACGCAGCCGATCCGTCTCGCTCGTGGGCCTGTTCCTGCACAAACAGCAGCCGGAGCTTTTCCCGACGCTTGACGCCGCGGTCGCCCACATTCGTGAATACCGCGAACTGCGTCCCGACGAGTGGTTCGAGACACCGAAGCCGATGCTTTACGAGGCGGCACGCCGGGCGTCTGAATGGATCGACATGATCGCCGGCAAGACATCCGGGCGGGACTGATGTTGAAGCGCAGCCAAGCCAGTATCGCCGTCATCGCCGACGCGCATTTCCACGATCTCGAAGGCGATTTCGATTTCCCCGGCATGAGCATCGACGGGCAGCGGATGATGGTTCGCAGCTGGGCCGAAACGCGGCAGTCGACCCGTGTTTTTAACGAGAGCGCCAAGGCACTTTCAGTGGCATTGGACGAGGTGCGGGATCGGGGCATCCGGCACGTCGTCCTGCTCGGTGATTACACCGATGACGGTCAGCGGCAGACGACCGCAAGCCTGCGCAGGATCCTCGACCGGCACGCCAACGCATACGGCACCGCCTTCTATGCCCTTCCCGGCAATCACGACATTTTCGGTCCGACGGGGCGCCACCACACCAAGGAGTTCCTCGACCAGGATGGCGCCAGCGTCTGGGTGACCAGCGATCCTGCGTCGACGGCGGCGGGCGCGATCGTCACTCCGCGCATGTATTGCGAGGGATATCCCACCGGCCTCGGCCCGATGGCTGCCTGCGGCTATTTCCGCAAGCCGGAATATCTCCATTGGGAGACGCCGTTCGGCCTGTCCGACGATATCGAAAGTCGGCGTTACGAGGTGGTTTCGCCGGATGGAAGCAACCGATATTCGTTGATGGATGCCTCCTATCTGGTCGAGCCGGAACCGGGAATCTGGCTGTTGATGATCGACGCCAATGTGTTCGAGCCACGGGATGGCACGTTCGTAGGCGGCGAGGAAGCAGCCTTTGTCGACAGCACCGCCGCCGGCTGGAACGCCATGCTGCGCCTGAAACCCTTCATCGTCTCGTGGATCACAGACGTCTGCGCGCGGGCAGAGGCGCTGGGCAAGACCGTGCTCGCCTTCTCGCATTACCCGGCGCTCGATCCATTCGACGGCGCGACCGGTGCCGAGCGTGTGCTCTTCGGGGAAACCAACATCGCCCGCCGCACGCCGCGCCAAGCTGTCACCGATGCCTTGCTGGGCGCCGGGCTGACCGTGCATTTCAGCGGCCACCTTCATGTCGAGGGTGTAACGCGACGCACCCGCGGCGAGCGCCAGTTGACCAATGTGGCAGTGCCCTCGCTCGTCGCCTATCCTCCAGCCTTCAAGATCATTCAGCCGGTGAACGGCGGTATTGTCGTCGATACCGTCGAGCTGTCGGCGAAGACGGTGGATCCGCGTCTGGCGCAGGCCTATCGCCGCGAGACGGAGCGGCTAGGGGAGACGGACGATGCCGCCTTCAATGCCGAGGATTACGGCGCTTTCCTGCGGGCTCATAAGCTGGCTTTGGTTCGCCACCGCTATTTTCCCAAGGAGTGGCCGCAGGATGTGGTGAGCCGCGTCTCGGGCGCCACGCTCTCAGGTATCTGCGCGGAACTTCTTGATGCCGACGTGGTGGTGCAAGCATTGCACGCGCTTGCAAAAAAGTCCGGATTTTCGGCCGAACAAGTTGCTGCCTGCCGCATGATCGATGTCATCGCCGACTGGTACTGCCTGCGCCAGGCGGGTCACTTGGCGCTGCCTGCGATATCGCCAGAGCGGCTGCGTCTTTACCGCGCCCTTTCCGAGCGCTTCGGCCGAGAGCCGGATGAGGGGTGGGACCGCTCTGTCGCCGGTTTCCTGTCGATCTTCCTGGGCGCGTTTGCCGCCTTTCTCGACCGAGCGGAAGTGGGTGCGCGGCAGATCGAGATCACCTTGCAGCGAGAAGCGAAGGAGGTTGTTTGACCATGGACCAGCAGTCTTTTGTATTACCCGGTCGAGGGGTGAAACCGCCGGCAAGCGTCCCGGAGTTGAAGGAGGCGTTTCGCCTCGGTGCCCGCGGGCTCAAGGGCGGGCGGCTCGAAGTCGCGAAGTTCGCGCTATCCCATCCCTATGACATCGCCTTTGCGAGCGCACGGGAAGTGGCTGAGCGGGCCGGCGTTTCGACCACCACGGTCATGCGGCTGATCAGCGATCTGGGCTTTGAGAAATACGCCGCATTCCAACAGTTGTTCCGCGAGGAACTGCGCCGCGGCAGACAATGAAACTGGGCTTCGAGCAGTAACGAACCGAAGGACCGTCCGACCGGAGTGCACCCATGGAATCGGCCATCGTCAGCATCAATCTCGTTGGCGCCGTGGCGCTGCTGCTGTTCGGGCTTTCGCAGGTCAAGGATGGCGTGCAGCGCGCCTTCGGCGCCCGGCTGAAGGCCGGCTTGGCCGCCGGCACGCGCGACGGTTTGCGATCCTTCCTCGCCGGACTGGTTGCGACGATCGCACTGCAAAGCTCGACTGCGACGGCACTGATGATCGCATCCTTCGCCGAACGCAATCTCGTTGCGCCGCGCATGGCGCAGATCGTGCTTCTGGGCGCCAATGTCGGAACGGCAATGACGGCGTGGATCGTGTCGATTGGCATCGGCTGGCTCTCACCGCTGCTGATCCTCGTCGGCGTCATCCTTTCACGGGGAACGTCGAATGGGCGAAAAGGCGGTGGCGCCGCCCTTGTCGGCGTCGGGCTCATGCTGTTGTCGCTGCATCTGATCGGTCTTGCGACGGAACCGGTGCGCGCATCTGCGGCGCTCTCGGCCTTTTTGGCGATGCTCGACAATGCCTGGCCGGTCGCACTAATTTTCTCGGCCATGCTGGCGATCCTGGCATCCTCGAGCCTCGCCATCGTCGTCCTCATCCTGTCGCTCGCGGCAACGGGCGGCATTTCGACCGGGCTGATCATCGTCCTGGTCCTCGGTGCCAATCTCGGCGGCGCCGTGCCGCCGGTCCTGGCGACGCTGCATGCGCCGATCAGCGCGAGACGCGTGACGATCGGTAATCTCATCGTGCGCGCCATCGGCTGCTTGGTGGCGCTGCCGCTTGCCGGCTATTCGGCACAGTTGCTCGATATCCTGCCGCTGTCGCATGACAAGCTGCCTGTGGATGCGCATCTCGTCTTCAATCTGGCGCTGGCGGTGCTTGCATGGCCGCTGTCGCGACCGCTCGCCCGGATGACCGCGCGGCTGTTGCCGGAGCCGAAGCAGACGCCGGACGCGCCGAGCTATCTCGACGAGGACAAGCTTTCGATGCCGGTGGCAGCCCTTGCCGGCGCCAGCCGCGAAGTCCTAAGCGTCGGAGATCTGATCGAAAGCATGCTGGCGCAGGCAAGCGATGCGCTGCAGCATGCGGATCCTGCGAAGCTCGCGGGCATCAGCACGCTCGAAGGCCGGGTCGATCGGCTGCAGCATCAGATCAAGGTCTATGTCTCGCGCCTTGGTCAGGCGGATATCGGCGAAGACAACCGCCGGCGAGCAATGGATGTCGTCGACTACGCTATCAATCTCGAACATATCGGCGATATCATCGAGAAGGGCCTGCTGGCCGAACTCGCAAAGAAGATTGCGTTGGGCCTGACCTTTTCGAGGGATGGCCACGAGGAGCTGACACGGCTGTTTGCGATCACGCTCGACAACCTGCGCATGGCGCAGACGGTGTTTGCCACCCGCGATGCGGCTTTGGCGCGGCGGCTGGTGGAGGTCAAGGAAGACGTCCGTCGCCTTGAGCGCCAATCGGCCGAGCGGCACCTGCAGCGCCTGCGCGAGGGGCGGGCGGAAAGCATCGAAACCAGTTCGCTGCACCTCGATATGCTGCGCGACCTCAAACGCATCAACGCCCATATCGCATCGGTCGCGCACCCGATCCTCGACGACAGCGGCCTGTTGATCGAAAGCCGCATCCGACAGGCCGGCTGATTTCGAGAGGCGCGCCTGGAGGAGGGACTAACGCACCGTCTTGCGCTCGATCATCGACACGGGCACCACCTGCAGCCGGGTCGCGGGCTCATCGGTTTCGAGCGCCGTCAGGACGTTCGCGGTCAATGTCGATAGAGACTGCTCGATGGTGGTCAGCTCATAGCTCTTCCAGCTCGCCTGGGGAATATCGTCGAAGCCAACGACAGACACATCCTGCGGCACACGGCGATGCATTTCGATGCGAGCGGCATCGAGGAAACCCAGCGCCAGCAGATCAGTGACGCAAAATGCTCCGTCAATCCGCTTGTCGCGCAAGAGGTCACAACCGGCCTGATAGCCGCTTTCGTAGCTCGTCGGCCCGTCCGACCAGGCGACCACCTCGATCCCGGCGGTCTGCATCCGCTGCGTAAACGCAGTCGCTCGCCGAACCTGTGCCGGCGTCTGGCTGGCACTGGAGACGACCGCAACCTTCTTGCATTTGGCCGCGATCAACCGGAGTGCGGCCAGGTCCGCCCCGTGCGAATCGTCACTCAGCACCATGTTGGTATCGGTGCGATCGAGCCGTTGATTGACCAGGATCAGCCGGACGCCATTGGCGATACACTCATCGACGATCGAGGACGGCGGCTCGCCCGAAAGCACGACGATCGCCTGGGCGCGGAATTCAAACAGCAGCTCGATCAGCGGCGCGATATCCTTGCGCGCATCGGCGGCGTTCAACAGCAGGCACTGGAGCCCGCGCCGGAGCAGGCCGATGCTCAAGAGATCGAGCTGCTTGGAAATGAAGGGCGCACTGAGGTTGGTGCCCACGACGCCGATCAGGTTCGAGCGGTCGTTGTTCAGCCCCTGGGCCAGCCGATTTACTCGATAGCCGAGTTCGCGCGCCGCCTTCAGTACCTTGCGCCGGACAGGCTGCGAGACGCTGGCACCCGGCGTGAACGTGCGCGAGACGGCCGAGCGTGAAACACCCGCGCGTTTTGCGACCTCCTCGGCCGTGACGAACCCTCGTGCCATGGTTTCCCCCAAAGAATCAGCTCGCGGCTATCTGGGCCACAAATGCCGGTTCATTCCAACGAAAAAGTATCCTTTGGCTCTGCAGGTGATGTCGCCTGAGTGCTGCGCGCCCGCCGGAAATCCGGCTGTTTTAGTTCGCCATTCCCTATGCGGCCGGAGCGTCTTCGCTGGCCAGTCGCGAGGCAATGACCACGTGTTCGAAAAAAGCGGATCCATCTGAGAAAAATATGCAATAAAATCAAAGCGATAAATCGTTGCGCACGTGTGCATTTTTTTGTTGACAAGCGCGACCTCTCAATGGATCATGCATTCCATAGGCGGTGACGAAATGGAATTTTTGTTCCGTCTATGTTCGTGATGATGGCGCCGGCTTCTGAGGAGTGGCCGGATGCCGTCGGGCCCGATCCGGACAGGATCGTTGATCGGGGTCGGTCGCGAACAGGGAGGATTGGATCGATGACGAGATATCGCGTTCTCGCGGCGGGTTGCCTTGCTCGACATGGAGCAGGGGCGGCTGCCTGCGCGGCTTTCCCTGATCTCCCCGTTCGCATGTTTGCTCGTCCGCAAGGCGCCGGCGCATAGCCGGATCGTGTTGCGAGGCGAGGTCTCAAGGGGAAAGAGCATGGCTTTTCTAAGTGATTCAGCGAAGGCGCCGCGGGCAGCGGGCGGTGAAGCCGCTGTGCCCTCGTCCTGGCAAGTCTGGCGATATCGGTTGAAGGTCGCCTCCCGGGAGCCGACGACATTGATCGGGGTGCTGACGGCGCTGCTCTTCACCTACCTGATCGTCGTGCCGATCATCTCCATCGTGCTCGATTCCGTGCGCGTGCAATTCGGACATGAGCGCCGGCTCGGCAAGGATTTTGGCGACCTGACGCTGTACTATCTCGACAGGACATTTACCTCGCCTGTCTCCGTCGATCTCTTCTGGCGGCCACTGTTCAACACGCTGTCGGTTGCAGTCGGCGCGATCCTGTTGTCGCTATTGATCGGGACCGTTCTCGCCTGGCTGATCAGCCGCACCGACATGTTCGGAAGGCGCTGGTTCGCGACCGCCCTGATCGTGCCTTACATGCTGCCTGCATGGACGTTCGCGCTCGCCTGGACCACGCTGTTCAAGAACCGCACTGTCGGCGGCCAGCCCGGCTGGTTCGAGGCTCTCGGCTGGACGCCGCCGGACTGGGTCGCCTATGGCCGTTTTCCGATCACCATCATTCTCGCCCTGCACTATACGCCTTTCGTCATTCTGCTGTTCGGCTCGGCGCTTAGGCGCTTCGATTCCCAGCTGGAGGATTCCGCCCGCATCCTCGGCGCCAAGCGCTACCAGGTGGCAATGCAGATCATCCTGCCGCTGATGCGCCCGGCGCTGATGTCGTCGATGATCTTGATCTTCGCAAAGTGCCTCGGCGAATTCGGCGTGCCCTATGTGCTCGGCCTGCCCGTCAAGTTCGAGGTGCTCTCCACCTCGCTCTTCCGCAGCATCGCCTCGCGCCAGACGGGTGTCGCCGGTGTCGTCGCCGCCTCCATCATGCTGATTGGCATCATCACCCTGATGATCGACGCGCGGCTGGTGCGTGAAGCGCGCCGCTTCGTCACCATCGGCTCCAAGGGCTCGATGAACCGGCAAAGCCGCCTCGGCAAGCTCAGGCTTCCGGCAACGGGTTTCGCCGCGACGATCTTCATGCTGAGCGTCGGTCTGCCTCTCCTGACCCTGTTCCTGTCGACGGTCATGAAGCTGCCGGCACAGTTCACCCTCGACAACTTCACGCTCGACTACTGGATCGGCCGAGACCTTCATACCGTAGCGCTGCAGACCGGCGTGCTCCTGAGCCCCGATCTCTGGGCGGCCGCCAAGAACACGCTGATGATCGTCGGCCTCGCCTCGATCGCCTCGGGCATTCTCGGCCTGCTCGTCGGTTATGTCGTCATCCGCACGCCGGTCAGAGCCCTGTCTGTCTATCTGCGCCAGGTGACGTTCCTGCCCTATCTGGTGCCGGGCATTGCCTTTGCCGCCGCCTATCTCTCGCTCTTTGCGGTTCCCCGGGGTCCGATGCCGGCACTCTACGGCACCGTCACCATCCTGGTGCTGGCGCTGATGGCCGACCAGATGCCCTACGCCTCGCGCGCCGGGATCTCGGCCATGACCCAGCTCGGCAAGGATCCGGAAGAGGCGGCCCAGATCGCCGGCGCCGGCTGGTTCCGCCGCATGATGTCGATCGTCATCCCGATCCAGAAGGGCTCGCTCGTCACCGGTGTGCTGCTGCCGTTCATCTCCGGCATCAAGGGCCTCAGCCTGTTCGTCATCCTCGCCGTGCCCAGCACCGACGTTCTCACGACCTATTCGCTGCGGCTCGTCGACTACCACTACACCCAGGCGGCAAACGCGGTCGTGCTGATCATCGCCGCCATCGCCTATCTCGGAACTCTGGCAGCCCAGAAGCTGACCAAGACCAATCTTGCAGAAGGACTCGGAAGCTGATGCCCACTATCAATCTGCGCGGCGCCCAGAAGAATTATGGCGTCAATTCCGCCAATGCCGTCTCCAACCTCGATCTGGAAATCCGCGACGGCGAGTTCATGTGCCTGCTCGGCCCATCGGGTTGCGGCAAGACGACGACGTTGCGGATGATCGCGGGGCTGGAAAACCTGTCGGGCGGCGAGATCCGCATCGGCGACCGGGTGGTCGATTCGATCTTCGACGGCGTCTTCGTGCCACCGGAAAAGCGCGAAATGGGCCTGGTGTTTCAGAGCTACGCGCTCTGGCCGCATCTGACCATAGAGCGCAACACCGACTTTGGTCTGCGGCTGCGCAAGCTGCCGAAGGCCGAGCGTGAGGCCCGTGTCGAAAAGGTCATGCAGGCGCTCGACATCGCCAAGTACCGCGACCGCTATCCGTCGCAGCTTTCGGGTGGCCAGCAGCAGCGCGTGGCACTTGCCCGCATGCTTGCCGTCAATCCGGGCGTGCTGCTGCTCGATGAGCCGCTGTCGAACCTCGATGCGCGGCTGCGGCTTGAAATGCGCGCCGAACTCAAGCGCCTGCACAAGGAATTCAAGACGACGATCGTCTTCGTCACCCACGACCAGTGGGAAGCGATGACGCTGGCAACGACGATCGCCGTCATGAACGAAGGCACGCTGCAGCAGATGGGCACGCCGAACGACATCTATGACCGCCCGGCCAACCGCTTCGTCGCCGAGTTCGTCGGCAGCCCGCCGATCAACATCCTGTCCTTCGAAAAGAAAGACACGTCGGATGTTGCCAAGGAGGCGGAAGCCTACCTCTCCGCCCGCTATCCCGGCCTGCGCGGCATCGGTTCCATCGGCATCCGTCCCGAAGCGCTCAGCTACGCCACGAGGAAGGAAGACGTTCCGCAGGGAAGCTTCAGCGGCAAGATGGTCGTCACCGGCATTCTGCCGACGGGCGGCAGCTGGATCCTGGAGCTGAAGAGCGACAGCCACACGCTGTTCCTGACGACGCATGCGCTGCCGCGGCTGGAGCTTGGAGAAAAGGTCCGCTTCTTCGCGCCGCCGGAGGCGCTGCACGTCTTCGACAAGGACGGCCAACGCATTGCCGAGGCCGACAAGCTGCTGCGCAGCACGAAGCTGAACTGACGAAATTACTGATCGTATCAACCGAAAGACGAACACCGCTTACTGAGGAGGAGCAGTCGATGCATTTTCGGAAGAATGGAACGGCAGACACCAAAAGCCGTTGCCTGCTATGGACGACGGCCTTTGCCGGCCTCTTGGCGGGGCAGGCGATGGCTGAGGACGCCTTCGACCTGAACGCACTGGTCGAGGCCGCCAAGAAGGAAGCGCCGATCACCGTCTATGACAGCACCGGCAAGATCGTCGAGATGGCCAAGGCGTTCTCGGCCAAATACGGCGTCGCCGCCGAAGGATCGAAGGTCAAGGCGTCGGCGCAGCTCGAGATGATCATCCGCGAGGCACGCGCCAACAATATCCAGGGCGACGTTTCGATCATCAGCGATGCGCCGGCCGCGATGGCGCAGCTGATCCCGCAGGGTTTTGCCGAGAGCTGGCTGCCGCCGGACATGGCGTCGAAGATTCCGGAGCAGTACCAGAATCCCCTGACGGTGGTCACCAGCGCCAACGTCTGGGCCTACAACACCGAACTCTACGACAAGTGCCCGGTGACCAACATCTGGCAGCTGACCGGCGCGGAGTGGAAGGGCAAGGTCGCCATGCAGGACCCGCTCGGCAAGGCGTCCTATGTCGACTGGTTCAACCAGATGGCAAAGCACGGCGACGACAAGGTCGCCGCCGCCTACAAGGAGCTCTACGGCAAGGACCTGGAACTCGACGATGGCAGCGCGACGGCGGCCTGGGTGAAGGCGCTTGCCGCCAACGCGCCGCTGCTGACCGATGCCGACGCCGCGGCAGCCGATGCCGTCGGAGCGCCGGGCCAGTCGCAGCCGTTCATGGGCCTGATGAGTTCGGCAAAGTTCCGCGACAATGCGGAGAAGGGCATGAAGCTCGGGCTCTGCACGGATCTGAAGCCATGGCTCGGGTGGATGTATCCGGGCGTCGGCCTGATCACCAAGGGCACCAACAGCCCGAACGCCGCCAAGCTCTTCATCCACTACGTCATGACGGAGGAAGGCATCGCGCCGCAGGCGGTCGATGGTAAGATGTCGACCAATACCGATGTGGCACTTCCGGCTGACGAACCCTCGGGCATCGGCAAGGTTCTCGACCAGGTTCTGCCCTACCAGATGGACACGAGCCTCGACGACTGGGATGCGCGCGAAACCTGGCAGGATTTCTGGCGGGTGAACTACCAGAAGTGATGGCTCAGCCGGGAGAGTGACGACATGATGGAAATGAAACGCAGCGCGTTGCGCGACCGCCCATTAGCCTGGGCGGTCGCAGGTAGCCTTGCTGCCATGACACTGACCTGTGGGCCGGCGAAGGCTGAAGAAGCCTTCAACCTCGGCGCCCTGATCGAGGCGGCAAAGAAGGAGCCGCCGATCACCGTCTATGCCGTCACCGGTAAGATCGTCGATACGGCCAAGGAGTTCTCGGAAAAATACGGCGTGCAGGCGACGGGCAAGAAGGTCAACGAAGCCACGCAGGTGGAGCTGATGATCCGCGAGCACCAGGCCGGCAATATCCTCGGCGACGTGAGCGTCGCGACTGACGTGGCATCGGCAATCGGACAGCTGTTGCCGGAAGGTATCGCCACCAGCTGGACGCCTCCGGATCTCGCCAAGGATATTCCGCAAGCGCAGCGCAATCCTCTTGTTGTTGTCTCGGACCCTCACGTCTTTACCTACAACACCGAGAAATACGACAAGTGCCCCGTGACCAACATCTGGCAGCTGACCGAGCCGCAGTGGCGCGGCAAGCTGGCGATGCTCGATCTCTTCGACAAGCCGCTATATGCCGACTGGTTCAATCAGATCGAGACGCATCGCGACGCCGATGTCGCGCGGGCCTATGAAAGCCTTTACGGCAAGAAGCTGGAGACGAACGGCCAAAGTGCCACAGCTGCCTGGGTCAAGGCCTTTGCGGAAAACGGGCCGCTTCTGGCGGATTCGACAACGGTCGCCAACGCCGCCGGCGCCCCGGGACAAGCCGAGCCGTTCTTCGTCATCACCTCGACGGCCAAGTATCGCGACAACCTCACGAAGGGCCTTAAACTCGGTATCTGCGCCGGCGTCGAGCCGTTTTCCGGATTTCTCTATCCGGGCTTCGGCCTGATCGCGGGCCAGACCAAGAGCCCGAATGCCGCCAAGCTGTTTGTCCGTTACCTGATGACGGCAGAGGGCATTGCACCCCAGACCGAAGACGGAAAGATCTCCGGCAATTCGACGATCGGTCTGCCGGCCGATGAACCCTCGGGCGTCGCGAAGTATCTCGATCAATTGATGGCCTTCGATGCCGCGACCGCCGGCGACGACCTCGACAAGCGCGAGGCCTGGCAGGACCTTTGGAGAATAAACCACCGAAAATGACGCGACGGGCGGTGCCGATCACCGAGTGCTGTTTCCTTGGGAGGGGAAGCGATGAAAACGGAAAAAAAGAGAGTGCGTGATATGACGATGGCAGCGGTCGCAGTTGCGGCCGGCCTGCTTTCGGCGCAAGCCCATGCCGCCGACGGCCTCGATCTCGACGCGCTGATTGCCGCGGCCAAGACGGAAAAGCCGATCAACGTCTATGACAGCACCGGCAAGATCGTCGAGATGGCCGAAGGCTTTACGGCCAAATACGGTATCAAGGCGACGGGCGTCAAAGTGTCGGCGAACAGCCAGTTGGAAATGATCATCCGCGAGAGCCAGGCGGGCAACGTTCAGGGCGATGTCGCCTTGATCACTGACGCGCCGGCAGCACTCGCGCAGTTGTTGCCGCAGGAGTTCGTCGAAAGCTACCTGCCGGCCGACATGATCGCGAAAATCCCGGCGGAGTTCCAGAATCCGCTGGCGATTTCGACCAACGCCAACGTCTGGGCCTATAACACCGAAGCCTACGACAAATGCCCGGTCGCCAATATCTGGGAGCTGACGGAACCGAAGTGGAAAGGCAAGGTTGCTCTCGTCGATCCGCTGACCAAGGGCACCTATACCGACTGGTTCAACCAGATGGAGAAACACGCCGACGACAAGGTTGCCGGTGCCTACAAGAGCCATTTCGGCAAGGACCTTGCGACCGAGGAGAAGAGCGCGTCGGCCGCCTGGATCAAGGCACTGGCGCAGAACGCGCCGCTCGTCACCGATGGCGATGATCCAGTGGCCGAAGCCGTTGGTGCTGCCGGCCAGAAGGAGCCCTTCTTCGGCCTGCTCTCGTCGGCAAAATTCCGCGACAACGAGGGCAAGGGGTACAAGCTCGGCATCTGCAAGGATCTCAATCCCTGGGTCGGCTGGAGCTACGTCAAGCTTGGCCTGATTGCGACGAAGACGCAGAGCCCGAACGCGGCAAAGCTGTTCATCCACTACATCCTGACGGAAGAAGGCATCGCGCCGCAGATGAAGGACGGCAAGCTGCCGACCAACATCGACATCAAGATGCCGGCCGACGAGCCGTCCGGCCTGATGACGGTCGCCGACCGCCTGTTCGGCTACAATTCCTCGACCGGTCTTGAGGACTTTGACCGACGCGAGGAGTGGCAGGATTTCTGGCGTGTGAACTACACCAAGTGAACAAAAGCCGGTGCGCCACCGGGTGGCGCGCCGGCACTTTCTCGATAAGAATGGATACGCACGACATGGAAAAGCGCCTTCCCGCAGCGACCTCACCGGCGGCTGACCCCGAACAACGACTGGAGCGGTCGAAGCGCCTCGTCGAGATTGCCCGTGGAGCGGCCAATGCCGTGCGCGAACCGCTGCTGAGCGCGTTCCGGTCGGACATGGTCGTCGACTACAAGCGCGACCTGCATGATGTCGTGACCATCCATGACAAGCGCGCCGAAGTCACCATTCGCGATTTCATTTTTGCGCACGAGCCCAATTCGTCCATGCTCGGCGAAGAGGGCGGACAGGTGGGCGATGGCGACATCCAGTGGTATGTCGATCCGATCGACGGGACCTCGAATTTCGCGCGCGGACTGGCCTTCTGGTGCGTGTCTATCGCCGCCGTCGAAAGGGGTGGCGTCGTGGCCGGCGTCGTTTATGACCCGGTCGCTGACCTGATGTTTTCTGCCGATCTCGAACAAGCCTATCTCAATGGAGCAAGTATCTCCTCGCAAGCGGTCGAGGAAGAGAACCGGGCAACGCTGATCACCGGCTATCCCGTCTCCCGTGACTTTCGCCTCGACGGCCGGGAAATGGCACTCGCCAATCTCGGGGAATTCGTCGAGACGTTTTCGACCCTTCGGCGGCCGGGAAGTGCCGCTCTCAGCATCGCCCATGTGGCTGCGGGCTGGGCGGATGCTGCGACCGGCTTTGGCGTCAACTCCTGGGACGTGGCGGCGGCGACATTGATCCTGAAGAACGCCGGCGGCCGATATGAGCCGCTGACCTTGGGCAAGGTGCCGGCGGATGCGCCCGACTTCATGTGCCCGGGCTACATTGCGACGGGCGCCGGCGCCAACTATCCGACATTGCGGCGCGTTGCGCGGGCGATCTCGGAAAAACGCATTGCCGCGGCGGCAAACTGACAAGACAGCGGAGACAGCAGTTGAACATCAGCCAGGAACCCGAGACGAAGGCGCAACCGTCTGCCGAACTTGCCAAGCTCAGCCTCGTCTACCAACAGCACCCGCTTTATGGCGTCGATATCTACATCGCCGGCAAGGAGGGCACGAGCGATCTCAATCTGCTCCGACAGAACGGCATCACCACCGTCGTCAACTGCGCCGTCAATCTCGATTTCAATTTCGTCCGGCAGGCGCAGCTGGTGTCCGATCACGAGGGCAGCGTCTATGGCCCGGGCGAGATCCGTTATTACAAGATCGGATTGATCGATGGTGGCGGTAATCCCGACACGCAGATGCTGGCCGCTCACTATATCCTGCGTGCGGCACTGGAGCAGGTGCTGCCGGAAAAGCCGTCCTATCCGCGCCGGGAGATGGGCAACATTCTCATCAACTGCCGCGGCGGACGCTCGCGTTCGGTCATTGTCGTGTCGCTGTTTTTGCACCTGACCTTGCCGACCGAGTTTCCGACGCTGGATGCGGCGATCGCCTTCGTGCGCAACCGGCGCGGTCTGCCGGAGAACGAATGGTATAAAGCGCCGAAAGCGGTGCTGATCGAGTCCGCTGAGCGCGCTGCAAGCTGGGCGAAGATGATAGAAGCCAAATAGCGCTGCTGCCCTTGGGGATTATCCGGCGCCGGCATGGCGCGCAATCTGTTGGCGACCACGGCTGCGCGCAGGAAACGGGTTGAATTCGAACGCCTTCCGCACGATTTTCATCGAGTATGAAAATGCGAGGACGGTCAGATGGCGCAGACAGTTCACAACTATCTTATCTTCGAAACCGCTGCCGGCTTCTGCGGCATCGCCTGGAACGGCGTCGGCATCACCCGTTTCCAACTGCCGACCAAGAAGGCTGAGGATACCGAGCGCTTGCTTCTGCGCCGGCTTGCTGCCGGCGAACCGGGCACGCCGACGCCGGAAGTTGCCGAAGCGGTTGCCGCGGTTCGACGCTATTTCAACGGTGAACAGGTCGATTTCTCCGATATCCAGCTCGACCTCGAAGGGCAGGACCCATTCTTCAAGCAGATTTATGCTGCCGCGCGCAGGCTCGGCTGGGGACAGACCACCACCTATGGTGCCCTGGCAAAGGAACTCGGCGTCGGCCCTGAAGCCGCGCGCGATGTCGGCCAGGCGATGGCAAAGAACCCGGTGGCACTGATCATTCCCTGCCACCGGGTGCTGGCCGCCGGCGGCAAGGTTGGCGGTTTCTCGGCTCCGGGCGGCTCGACATCGAAGATCCGCATGCTGGAGCTCGAAGGCGTGCGCCTCGGTCCGCCGGAGCCTGCTCAGCAATCGCTGTTTTGAGCGTGGTGCCTGCGGCTTCGACGAGGAGGCAAACGGTTTTTGGTCAGCCGAGCGCGTCGCGATCCTTAGGGTTCGCTTTCTGCACTTTACGTTCTTGTTCTTTTGCGTGTCGTTGTCCCGAAACCGCTGCGCACTTTCGGGCGACATGCTTTATCCCGGTCTGACGAGGCTCGCCGGGCGCGATCCGGTATCCGCCGCCGTGCGATAGCTCGCGGCGGAAGCCGGGCGGCCGACATGGAAACCCTGAACATGGTCGATGCGGAACTCTCGCACCAGCGCCATTTGCTCCTCGGTTTCGACACCTTCCACCAGGATCTTGTGGCCACGGTTCCGGACCAGGCCGATGATATCCTTCAGCATCGCCTTGCCCCTTGGCGTGCCGCAGTCATGAAGGAACGAGCGGTCGATCTTGACCGTATCGAAATCGATCAGCCGGAGCCAGGAAAGGCCGGCAAAGCCGGTGCCGAAATCATCGAGCCAGATCCGGATGCCCAGCGTTTCGAGGTCGCTGATGCAGCGCAGCACGTCCGAGTGCATCTCCATCTCGAGGCCCTCGGTAATTTCGAAAGCGAGCCGGCCGCCGGCCACTCCCGTTTCACCAAGGATGGCGGCAACCGATGTGGCGAAGCCCGGCGTCTTCAGCTGGATCGGCGAGACATTGACGCTGACGACAGGCACATGATCGTTGGCGAGAAGCTCGCGGCAGACCGTGCGGATCGCCCAGCGTCCGAGGTCGATGATGGCGCCGGTACGCTCGGCAACGGGAATGAAAAGGCTGGGCGGAACTGCGGTCCCATCGAGCATTCTCAGCCGCATCAGCGCTTCGACGGCCTCGACGCGGCCTGTCGCAACATTCTTGATCGGCTGATAGACGAGGGAGACGAGATCCTGGTCGGTCGCTATCTTCAACAGCGCCGCGATGTTCTCGCTCTCGTCGCTGGTTTGCGGGTCGTTCGGATCAAACAGCTTGGCGCAGTTGCGTCCGCTTGCCTTTGCTGCGTAAAGCGCCCGGTCCGCCTCGTGGATGATCCGTTCGAGCTTCGAGCCCGTCTGATGCCTGGTGAACGCGGCACCGACGCTGACCGTGACGATGGACGTGCCATCCCGTCGTTGCCCGTGCACCAGCGCAAGGTCTTGCACTGTGCGGCAGATGGCGTCGGCCAGATCGGCGGCCTCTTCGCGCGTGTCCATGCGCGCAAGAATGATGAACTCCTCGCCGCCGTATCGGCCGATGGACGCGTCGAACTGCTCGATCGATTCCCTCAACGTGTTGGCCACGAGAATGAGGCAGCGGTCACCTTCCTGGTGGCCATAGCAGTCGTTGTATTTCTTGAAGAAGTCGACGTCGATCAGGATCGCGGCGAAACGGTCGCCGAACTTCTGCCAGTCGCTCCAGTATTCCCGCAGCTTCTGGTCTACCGCCCGACGATTGTCGAGACCGGTTAGGGAATCGGTGTTGGAGAGCCTGAGCAGCGCCTTGCCGCGCTCGGTCGCCTCCCGCTGCTGGACCCTCGCCTCGAACGCATTGAGGAAGACCTTGTAGCGTTCGCGGTTGAGCTTCCAGTTTACGTAGGAGGTGAACACGAAACAGGAGACGTAGAACGTGCCGAACGCCAGCTGGTAGGACGGGTTCTGCGGCGAGAAATAGAGGAGATCGAGGAAAAATGCGCCAAGGATGATGCTCGATGAGATCACCGAAAGGCGGAACTGGAAGATGAAGAACAGGTTGGCGCCCATCATGAAGATCGCACCGAAGATCATGTAGTAGGACATGTCCTGCGTGTATGCGGTCATCATTGCCGGAATGAGCCAGCCGAGATAACCGAAAACAAGCGCGCCCGAACAGGTCCTGTCCAGCCAGTCCGTCTTGACGTTGAAGTGGACCTGGATTTCCAGAACGGCAAGCGCAACTGCGCCGACGACAAAGCGCGAGGCAATCGTGTAGCGGGCGACATCCGAGATCAGCAGCAGGTCGGTAATCGAAAACAGCAGATAGACCGCGACGGCGATCCAGAGCCCTTTTCTCGTCGCTTCCCTGCGGGTCGTTTCACCTTCCTGGCGATAGAGCAAGCGCAGCTCCGCCGGCAGCGGCCTGAGTGGCTGCTTGTGCAGATCTATCTCAACGACGTCGGCCAAGGTTTGCTTCATGCACCGGTCCGGGGAATTGCGTCGCGCTCAACGGAAATCTGGTCTCGTCTTTCCATCTCTGGACGTTGCTTCAGACGCTCCACGCTTGCCATTCACTGGATACCACAACAAGCACAAGCGGCCTCAACGACATAGTAGAAGACGCCCATTAAATTTTGATAAATTAGCCGAGACTGACGGCCGGTGCAGGGGTGTATCCAAATGGGTACTGTCCGCCAGTATTTACCATATACTCTACAAAAACTTGCAATTCGAGACGCAGTTCGCGCATTCTTGCCCACATTGTTAACAAAGCATTAACGGATGGGTTTTGCGTGAGCCAGCTTCAAATCGTATTCGATGGCGAAAGTCTTATTACTCCCCAATCAATCGCAACCGAGTTCACTTCGTCAAGAAGTGAGTTTTATGATGAGCAGTTTGCAACAGGAAAAGCCGAACTCGCCCTGATTCTCCAAATTGCACAGCAGCAATTTGCCCAGGAACTGGACCCCCGGAAGATAATACATCGCTTGGCGGCCGCACTTCACGAGACGCGCGCGAAGTTTCATCCGAGCGTATGGCAGGAACTGATTCCGATCGCACAAAAGCATCCGGTGTCGGAGTTTTTCCTGCAGGACCCTTTTACCCGCTGGTCCAGCGAAAAGCCGCGGGGTTATTCCGGCGACGCCCAACTGCTCGACTTCATCTACGGCCATCCAAGCGTTGCCGGCGAGATCGCCAAGGCGTCGCCGGTGGGCAAGGCGCTTTACGACTATACCAAGGACGCTTCGTCGTCGGTTGCTGTGCGCGAACGGCGGGACCTGCTGACCCAACATGTCGATGAGATCGCGGCGACACGCGACGGGGAGGCAGAGATCCTGACGATTGCCGCCGGGCATCTGCGCGAGGCAAACCGGTCGGTTGCGCTGCAGGAAGGGCGGATAAAGCGCTGGGTCGCGCTCGACCAGGACCCGCTCAGTGTCGGATCGATCACCAGGGATTTTCGAGGAACCAGCGTTGAAGCGATCGACGGTTCCGTCCGTGGCATTCTCACCCGGGCTCACAAGCTCGGCAAGTTCGACTTCGTCTATGCGGCGGGGCTTTACGACTACCTGCCTCACAACGTGGCAGTGAAGCTCACCCGCCGATGCCTGCAGATGCTGAAACCCAACGGCGTCTTCCTCTTCGCCAATTTCGCGACCGACATCGGCGTCGACGGCTATATGGAGACGTTCATGAACTGGGCGCTGCTGTTGCGCTCGCAATCGGACATGTGGCGCATCGTCAACGAAAGCGTCGACGGCACCAACTTCGAGTCGCACGTGACGTTCGGGGAGAACCGCAACGTAGTCTATGCGACGCTGCAAAAGCGCTCGTAACCACGACTGAAGCACATTACAGCGGCGCGCGTCATCTTTGACGCGCGCCGCTGTCGTTCGGCAAAGGCGTGATGCCGCCTTGGCATGCAAAACGACACGCTGGACACTTTCCCGTCTCAGCATCGACGTTCGCGCGCAACGAACCGTTCTCAAGGTCTCCACAGCGAAGTGTTTCGCCGGTGCGGCCGAGGGGCGAAGGTCCTTCAGGCTTGAGGACGTTCAACGGATCTACCCAGGGCTGTTATGCAATTATTTCATAGCGCCTGAAATTCTATGCATTGGCGGGCCGCTTTCCTTTTCTCTAGCATCCCCGACTGCACGACTTGTGGCCCATCGGAACGCCGCACCGGAATGGATAACGATCCAGCTTCGGCACGCAACCGATGCGGGCGGGAGACATGGGTCGTGCCGAGAGCCGGTTTGTCATCAAACCTGACTCTACGTTGCAGTGACGGCGGAGGGGAGGAGCCTTAGATGCCAGCGGGACAGAGTTTTCACGCCGACATGATCGTGCACAATGGTGTGATCTGGTGCGGTATGGCCGAGGGCGTCGTCGATGCCCTGGCAATCTGGCAGGGCAAGGTCCTGGCGACGGGCACCAGGCAGGAAATGGAAACCTATCGCGGCGACCGGACCGAGCTCCTCGACCTCCAGGGACAATTTGCGACCCCCGGCCTCAACGATGCGCATCTGCATCTCATTTCCGTCGGCCTGACGTTGAACTGGGTCGATGCAACGCCGCAGGCTGCCCCCACGCTCGAAAGCCTGCTCGATGCCATCCGGCACCAGGCCGAAAGCACGCCGGCCGGTACCTGGATCCGGGCGCGGGGTTATGACCAGACCAAGCTCGACACCGGTCGCCATCCGCTTCGCGCGGAACTCGATGCGGTTGCGCCGCACCATCCCGTCATGGTGGTGCGCGCCTGCGGGCATGTGTCGATCTTCAATTCGGAAGCATTCCGCTTGGCCGGCGTCGACGAGAACTCGGCCGTGCCGGAAGGCGGCCTGATCGAACAGGTGTCTGGTGCTCTTACGGGCTTGGTCGCCGAAAACGCGCAAGGGCTGGTTCGCGCCGCGATCCCGAAAGCCTCGACCGACGACATGATCGATGCGATCGAAAGCGCCGGAAATCTGCTACTATCCCACGGCATTACCAGCATCATGGACGCGGCCGTCGGTCAGGTCGCAGGCTTCGACGAGATCAGGGCCTATAATCTGGCGAAGCTCAACAACAGGCTGCCGGTGCGCACCTGGCTCGTTCTTCTCGGCGATCCCAACGTTTCGATCGTGCCGCAGAGCTATGAGGCTGGTCTCGTTTCCGGTGTCGGCGACGACATGCTGAAAGTCGGCGCCGTCAAAATCTTCCTTGATGGCTCGGCCGGTGGCCGCACCGCCTGGATGAGCAGCCCCTATCTCGGCGATGACAACAATACCGGCGTTCAAATTCTACCGGATGCGGAGCTCGAGGCGCTGGTGCTCGACGCGCACGCCAAGGGTTATCAACTGGCCTGCCATGCGATCGGCGACGCTGCGATCGGTCAGCTGATTACCGCCTACGAGAAGGCGCTTGAGGCGATCCCGGACGCGGACCGCCGTCACCGGATTGAGCATTGCGGTTTTTCCAGCGAGGCACAGCACCAGCGCATGGTGAAGGCCGGGATATATCCGTGTCCGCAACAGGTGTTCATCTACGATTTCGGCGACGCCTATGTCTCGGTGCTCGGCGAAGAGCGGGCGCTGTCGAGCTATCCCTTGAAGACCTGGAAGGACCTGGGGCTGAAGCCTGCGACCGGCAGCGATGCGCCGGTCTGTCATCCCAACCCGTTCCCCAATATCTACAGCATGCTGACGCGCAAGACCGCCAAGGGCACGGTGATGGACGCTCGCGAGCGGGTCTCCATCGAGGAGGCTTTGCAGGTCTATACCGAATACGGCGCGTTCTCGCAGAAGCTCGAAACCGTCAAGGGACGACTGATCCCGGGACAGCTTGCCGATATCGCGGTGTTCTCCAGGAACATGCTGACGGCGAGCCCCGAAGACATCCTCAACGACACGCGCTGCACCCTGGCAATCCGGGGCGGCGAGGTGGTCTTCGAGCGACAGAACGCCTGACGAAGGGCGAGAGGGAGCCGCAAGAGCGGCTCAATGCATCTCAACCGATCCGGGAGGTCGGATGAGATCGCGGTTTTGTTCATCCATACGCAGAACAACAAGTGGGGAGGATATGGGAATGATGAAGAAAATAGCATTACTTTCGAGATTGACCGCAGCGTTGCTGGCAGGGGTGGCTTCGGTGCAGGCGGCCGACACGCCGCGGGCCGGCGGAACGGTCAACTTCGTGGCGCCCTATGGGGACAGCTTCTCGACGCTCGACATCCAGGCGTCGCCGCAGACGCAGGACGAGTTCTACGCCAAGGCGATCCATCGCACCCTTTATGATTGGGACGCGGACAAGAACGTTCCGGTGCTGGCGCTTGCGACCGACGTCGACGTCTCCGCCGACAAGCTGGTCTATACCTACAAGCTGCGGCAGGACGCCTATTTCCACAACGGCAAGCAGATGACGGCCGACGACATCATCTCGAGCTTCACCCGCATGGCCGATCCGGCCAAGGCCTATCCACCTTCGCGCTACATCGCCAACATCAAGGGCGGCGCCGACTACATGGCCGGCAAGGCAGAGGCGATTTCGGGCCTGAAGAAGGTCGACGATTTCACGCTGGAAGTGACCCTGACAGACCCGGTCGATCCGGCGTTCCTGTTCATGCGCAACAACACGGCGATCTACCCGGCTGGGGAAGCCGACAAGGAAGGCTTCCAGAGCCACCCGATCGGCCTCGGGCCCTACAAGTTTGCCGAATATGTGCCCGGCTCGCGCCTGACGGTCGAAAAGTGGGAAAAGTACTACGAAAAAGACAAGCCCTACGCCGACAAGATCAATATCCTGATCATGGGGGATGCTTCGGCGCGCGACGTCGCGTTCCGCAACAAGGAGGTCGACGTCTCCGTGCTCGGGCCGTCGCAATACGTCGCCTATCAGGCCGATCCGGAACTGTCCAAGGGCCTTCTCGAAGTCGCTGAAGTCTATACGCGCTATGTCGGCTTCAACCTCGATTTCGAACCGTTCAAGGACAAGCGTGTTCGCCAGGCGTTCAACTATGCCATCAATGCCGACCTGATCATCAAACGGCTGGCGAAGGACAAGGCCTACCGCGCGAGCGGCTGGCTGCCGACATCGTCGCCGGCCTATGACAAGGACGCGCAACCCTACGCCTACGACCCGGAGAAGGCGAAGGCACTGCTGGCTGAGGCCGGTTATGCCGATGGCTTCGACGTCGAGCTGACAGCGACGCAGAACGAAAGCTGGGGCCTGACGATCGTCGAGGCGATCATCCCGATGCTGGAAAAAGTCGGTATCCGGGTGAAGGCAAAACCGGTCGAGGCTTCGGTGCTTTCCGAAGTCGTGCCATCAGGCGATTTCCAGTCCTTCATGTGGTCGTCGGAGAGCGGCCCGGACGCCCTGACGGCGATGCAGTGCTTCTATTCCAAGACGTCGCAGGCTGCGTGCAACTACCAGAAGTTCGCAAACGCGGACTTCGACAAGCTGTTCGAGGCCGCCAAGGTCGCCAAGACCGACGAGGAAAAGAACGAGCTGCTACGCAAGGCCAACAACCTCGTTCAGGAAGAAGCGCCGGTCTGGTTCTTCAACTACAACAAGGCTGTGATGGCCTACCAGCCCTGGCTGCATGGGCTGCAGCCAAACTCCGCCGAGCTGGCGATCCAGTCCTATGAAAAGCTCTGGGTGGACGAAACCGTCCCAGCCGGACGTTGATGGAGGCGCCCCGATATCGTCGTCGCGGTATCGGGGGCCTTTCCACTGGTATCTGGCACCTATGCTGCCGATAACGTAAGTCAATGCTTACGATGCGGCAACCCGCCGGAATGATCTGGCCCGAGTGGCCTATCGCTCGGTGGCATGTGCCGGAGGACTATCGCCCGCGCATCCGTTGATGGGCGCCGCGAGGGAGGAAATGAATGCTTCAGTTCGTCGTGCGCCGCATCTTGCAGGTGATCCCGACAGTCATCGCGATATCGCTGTTGATCTTCGTGATCTTCAGCGTGGTGCCGGGCAGCATCGCCACCAGCCTGACAGCCAATGGCAAGGGCGGCGGCGACCCAAAGATCGTCGAGAAGATGACACGTGAATTCGGTCTCGACCAACCGCTCTATGTGCGGTTCGGCGCCTATCTCTCCGATCTCGCAAGGTTCGATCTCGGAACATCGTTCCGCAGCCGCCAGCCGGTGGCCCATCTGATCGGCGAGCGCATGTGGCCGACCTTGAAGCTCGCATTCGCGGCGATGGCGATCGCGATGTTCGTCGGTGTACCGCTCGGTTTCATCGCCGCCTTGAAGCCGGGCAGCATCATCGACACGTTGACGATGATCGGCGCGATCTCGGGCCTGTCCCTGCCGCAGTTCTGGCTCGGGCTGCTCGGCATGTATCTGTTCGCGCTGACGCTCGGCTGGTTGCCGAGCTTCGGCTACGGCGACGGCGGGCCGATGAACCTGATCCTGCCGGCCTTGACGCTCGGCGTGGCGCCGATGGCACTCCTGGCGCGCACGACGCGCGCCGCCGTCCTTGACGTGATGAACGCCGATTTCATCCGCACCGCCCGAGCCAAAGGCATGAACGGCTTTCGCCTCGTCACCTGGCATGTCGTTCGCAACGTGCTTGTGCTGATCATCACCACCATCGGCCTGCAGTTCGGTTCGATGATGGGTCAGGCGGTGGTGGTCGAAAAACTGTTCTCCTGGCCGGGGCTGGGATCTCTGCTGATCGACAGCGTCAGCCTGCGCGACATCCCGGTGGTTCAGGGTGCGATCCTCGTCATCGTCCTGTGGTTCCTGCTCATCAACACCATCGTCGATATTCTTTACGCGGTCATCGATCCGCGCATCAGCCACGGATAGATCCATGAGAATACGGCTCAATCTCCTCATCGGTGGCGTCCTCTGTCTCGTCATCATCTCAGCGGCGCTGCTTGCGCCCTGGCTGGCGCCGACCGATCCAGTGCTCGACGCGGACCTGATGAATGCGGAGCTGCCGCCGGACGCACAGTTCTGGTTCGGCACCGACGCGCAAGGGCGTGACGTTCTCAGCCGCATCCTCTACGGCGCCCGCATCTCGCTTGCCGTCGGTATCGGCTCGCAGGTCATCAACACGCTGATTGGCCTGGCGCTCGGCATTTCGGCCGGCTATTTCGGCGGCTGGTGGGACGATCTTGTCACCGGGCTCACCAACCTGATGCTGGCGATCCCGAGCCTGATCTTCGCGCTCGCCATCATGGCGATCCTTGGGCCCGGCCTTTCCAGCCTGCTGATCGCGCTAGGCTTGACCAACTGGTCATGGACCTGTCGCATCGCGCGAAGCTCGGCGCTGTCCTTGAAGAAGCAGGGCTATGTCCAGGCGGCAAAGACGCTCGGTTACGGCGACATCCGCATCATGATCACGCAGATCCTGCCCAACATGATCGGCCCGATCCTGGTGATCGGAACGCTGGGCATGGGCGATGCGATCCTTGCCGAGGCAGCACTCTCCTATCTCGGACTGGGCATCAAGCCGCCGTTCCCGAGCTGGGGCAACATGCTGACGGATGCACGCGAACTCATCGTCATTGCGCCCTGGGCGGCGATCTTTCCGGGGCTGGCGATCTTCGTGACGGTTCTCGGTCTCAATCTTTTCGGCGACGGTCTACGCGATTGGCTGGACCCGCATATGAGGGCGCGGCAGCTATGACCGAGAACTTGCTGAATGTCAGGGATCTGCGCCTCGATATCGTATCGGGCCGGGTCAGCCACAACGTCGTCGACAACGTGTCGTTCTCGATCGGGCGCGGCGAGGCCTATGGCCTCGTGGGCGAATCGGGCTGCGGCAAGAGCATCACTGCGCTTTCGATCATCGGCCTGTTGCGTGCGCCGCTCGCCGTCACGGGCGGTTCGCTGAAGTTCAACGGTCGGGACCTGAGGGAGCTTTCGAAACGCGAGTTGCGGCGGCTTCGGGGCGAGCGCATCGCCATGATCTTCCAGGAACCGATGACCGCGCTCAACCCGTTGTCTCCGGTCGGCCGGCAAATTGCCGAGATGTTTGTCCTGCACAAGGGTGCCACCTGGAAGGAAGCCGAAAGACTGGCGATCGAGGCACTCGGCAACGTACAGGTCCCGGCGCCGGAGGAGCGGGTGAAGAACTATCCGCACCAGATGTCCGGCGGCATGCGGCAGCGGGTGATGATCGCCATTGCGCTTGCCTGCAATCCGGATCTGCTGATCGCCGACGAGCCGACGACGGCGCTCGACGTGACGGTGCAGGCGGAGATCCTCAAACTCGTGAAGGAGCTTTGCGCTGCACGCGGCACATCAGTGCTGATGATCAGCCACGATCTCGGCGTGATTGCCAATATGTGCAACCGGGTCGGCATCATGTATGCCGGGCGCCTGGTCGAGGAGAGGCCGGTCGCCGACCTGTTCCTCCATCCGGCCCATCCTTATACCGACGGCCTGTTGCGATCGCTGCCGCATCTGGGCTCGCGCCGGCTGGAAGGGCGCAAGCGCCTTCAGGAGATCGAAGGCACGGTTCCCTCCATCGCCAGTTTTCCGCCGGGCTGTCGCTTTCAGCCGCGTTGCCACAGGGCGACGTCCATCTGCAGCGCCGAAATTCCACCGCCAACCGGCCTCAGCCATGATGGCTTCGTGAAGTGTTTCAACCATGAGTGATAACAACGAACCACTGGTCAGAGTCGACGGCCTGAGCGTGCATTTCCCGGTGCGCAACGGCGTCTTCGGCCGCTCGAAGCGCACTCTGCGCGCGGTCAACGACCTGAGCCTGACGCTGAACCGGGGCGAATGCCTGTCGATCGTCGGCGAATCCGGTTGCGGAAAGTCGACGCTTGCGCTTTCGATCCTCGGACTTCAGGAGCCGACCGCGGGCGAGATCTATTTCGAAGGGCGATCGATCACCGGCAAGGCGCGGCCCTCCCGGCTCGAGCGTGCCGGCATGGCGCAGATGGTGTTTCAGGACCCGTACGCGTCGCTCAACCCCCGTCAGACGATCTACACGTCGCTGGCAGCACCGCTGAGATTGCACGGAATTTCCGACCGCAAGGAGATCGCGCGACGCATCGAAGAGATGATGCAGTTGGTCGGATTGAAACCGGAGCAGGCGGGGCGTTTCCCGCATGAATTTTCCGGCGGCCAGCGCCAGCGCATCGGCATTGCACGCGCTTTGATCCTCAACCCTAAGGTCGTGGTGCTGGACGAGCCGGTGTCCGCGCTCGACGTCTCGATCCGCGCCCAGATCATCAACCTGCTGCTGGAACTCAAGGAGCGGCTGGATCTGTCCTACATCATGATCAGCCATGACCTGAGCGTGGTCGAACATATGAGCGACCGCGTGGCGGTGATGTATTTCGGCCAGATCGTCGAGACCGGCAGCTGGGACCGGGTCTTCAGCGAACCACAGCATCCCTATACCCGCCGCCTGATCGGGGCGATCCTCGATCCGGTCACCGAGCTGACGGGCCAAAGCCCGGTGGATCCTCGTGAAACACCGGAACCGCCGCCGGGCTATGACTACTACCCCAGAGAATTCGGAAAGCATGACGTCTACAGCCTGCCGCCGTCTTCGCAATTGATTGCGCTTCGGGACGACCACAGCGTTCGTCTGATCGCGCGGGGCTGAGCCGGCGCTCGGAATTGCGAACTGGTTTCGATTGGAGGGTAAGAACCGGAGTTTTGGGCGCCGTAGCTCAGGCTACCTTTATGCGCAGGCAACCGGCGTTATCGACGGTCGAGCCTGTGTCAATTCGAGGAGAAAGCCAATGAGCAAGGAAGAAGACAACAAGGCGGTGGTCAGCAGATGGTTCACAGAGTTTTGGGGTCGCGACGTAGATCTTTCCATCGTCAACGAGATCGCGTCTGCAGACATGCTGTTGAAATATTCCCTGCATGAACCGCGCCGCGGCCATGATGATATCAAAGCCTTCATGACCGATTTCCGGATCTGAACTTCTGGGGCACGGCCGACCTCATCGCCGAAGGCGACTATGTCGTCGGCCAATGGGAAGGCGGCGGCACCCATACCGGCGCTGCCTTCGACGACTTCCTGGCCGGCAGTCTGCCGGCAGGAAGTGGCCGCAAGATGCGCTTCACGGGGACGACGGTTCTGAAGGTCATCAACGGCAAGATCGTCGAGGAGATCGGTCTCGACGACGGGGTTGCGGCCCTGACGCAACTCGGATTGATGAAAGCGGCCTGATCGATCGGGTGCCACGCTACGCACAGGAAACGGGTGGCGTGGCCCAGCCTTTTTGGCGAAGCTTCTTGGAGCAGCAGATCGCCCGAGTGGTGGTCAATCTTGAGCTTGAAGGCCGCGACCCGGATACCTCCCAGGAGCGACCGGCATGAGGAGCGTCCGACGATGAATATGGCGACGACATTCCCAACCGCAGCTGCCGCGACCAGGGTCCCAGTCGCGCGCGACCCGCGCTGGGTCGCCATCGTCAGCCGCGACAAGGCTTCCGACGGGCATTTCTGGTATTCGGTCACGACCACCGGCGTCTATTGCCGCCCCTCATGCCCTTCACGCATCGCCAATCCCAAGAATGTCCAACTGCACGACACGCTTGAAGGCGCGAAGGCGACGGGCTTTCGCCCGTGTCGGCGGTGCAACCCGGACGGCCCATCCAGCGATGAGGCAAACGCTGCCATCGTCGTTAGGGCTTGCCGGCTGATCGAAGACAGCGATGAAGAGCTGGCCTTGGGCGATCTGGCCGCTGCCGTCGGCAAGAGCCAGAGCTATTTCCATCGGCTGTTCAAGGCAGCGATCGGCTTGACGCCAAAGGACTATGCGGCTGCTCATCGAGCTGCCAAGGTTCGTCGTGGGCTGGAAGCGGGCAACAGCGTAACGGAGGCGATCTATGAAGCGGGCTTCAACTCGAGCGGTCGTTTCTACGAGAACTCGACTGATATTCTCGGCATGACGCCGGCACGCTACCGCGCAGGCGGCGCGGATGAGGAAATCCGATTTGCCGTCGGCCAGACGTCGCTCGGCGCGATCCTCGTCGCATCAAGTCGGAAAGGTGTCGCGTCCATCCTGCTCGGAGACGATCCGGAGGCGCTTGTGTGCGACCTTCAGGACCGTTTTCCGAAGGCGGAGCTGATTGGCGCCGATGCCGACTACGAGGCGCTTGTCGCACAGGTGGTCGGCTTCGTCGAAGCCCCGGGCATCGGCCTCGACCTACCGTTCGATGTTCGCGGGACAGCATTCCAGCAGCGGGTCTGGCAGGCCCTGCAGGAAATTCCGGTCGGCAGGACGGTGTCCTACGCGGAAATTGCCCGTCGCATCGGGCAGCCGAAGGCGGTTCGTGCCGTCGCTGGCGCATGCGCGGCGAATAGCCTCGCCGTTGTCATCCCGTGCCATCGGGTGGTGCGGAATGATGGAGCGCTGTCGGGTTATGCCTGGGGCGTCGAACGCAAGCGCGCCTTGCTCGACCGCGAGGCGGCCCGTGGAGCCGCTTAATGGGTGCCGCCGCGCGGTGTCGCGCCCAAATGGTTATCTTCACGGCGACGAAGCGGTGCGTCGGGCTGCATATCGCCCGCCCGTTCGATGATATCATTTCCGACGTAATGCGGCCCGGGGAGATCCGCCTGTATGAATAGCGTTCGCCAGCCCCTCCAGAATCGCGTGACGCCATTCGGCGACATTATCGCTATCGCGCAGCGCGGCCTGTTCACCGGCAACCGCGGCATCATCCACGACCCCGAGACGAAAACCCTATTGCGGCGGCGGTGGACGTCCAAGGCGTGGCTGATCTGCACCTGCGAATACGGGGATCGCCGGCGCGACGTCATGGCCGGCCGAAGCTGGACCGAGCTTTTCTTCCTCGACGAGGCCGTGGCGCTGGCGGCGGGGCACCGCCCGTGCTTCTTCTGCAGACGGGAGGCCGCTCTAGTCTTCAGAGTCGCCTGGACTGGCGGCTTGATGGCGTCGCCTTCGGCGGGCGAACTCGATGCGGTGCTCCATAGCGAACGAGTTCTACGCGGACAGAAGCGCATCCATCCGTTGCCGTCGCCAGTCAGGGATCTACCAGACGGGACGATGGTGGTGGCATCCGGCTTTGCCTTCACGCTCGCATCCGGGCGCTGTTTCCGCTGGACCGAGGCGGGTTACCTGAGCCCGGAAATGGGCATCATCGCTGAGGGAATTCTGACGCCGCCTTCGACCGTCAGGGTTCTTCGGGCCGGTTACCGCCCTGTCCTTCATCCCGACATCACCAGTTTTCTCTCCGGAAAGACGCCATGACTGACCTATTCGCCAAGCTTGCCGTCGAACCGTCACGCGAGAGCATGGCCGAAGGCGCGACGCTGCTTCGCGGCTTTGCGCTGTCGCTTGAGGGGCAAATCCTGCCGGGACTGCGATCGGTCATTGCTGAGGCACCGTTCCGGCACATGGTGACACCGGGCGGCTACACGATGTCGGTTGCGATGACCAATTGCGGGGCGGCCGGATGGGTCACGGACCGGAGCGGGTACCGCTACGACCGGCTAGACCCGGAGAGCGGCAAGCCGTGGCCGCCGCTGCCATCGTCCTTCCTCGACCTTGCCATCGCGGCGGCGACCGAAGCAGGCTATCCGGATTTCAGACCCGATGCCTGCCTGATCAACCGGTACGAACCGGGCGCACGGCTTTCGCTTCATCAGGACAAGGACGAGCGCGATTTCTCGCACCCCATCGTTTCGGTTTCGCTCGGGCTCCCCGCCACATTCCAGTTTGGCGGACCAAACCGCACGGACCCAATCCGCAAATACGCGCTGCGTCACGGCGATGTTGTCGTCTGGGGTGGGCCGTCGCGCCTATTCTATCACGGGGTCACAGAGTTGAAGGACGGCGAACACGAGACCCTTGGCCGCATGCGCATCAACCTGACCTTCCGGCGTGCACGTTAAGGGACCATCGATGTGATGCGGGCGGCGCTGCAGGAGACAAGTCTTTTCGATTTGAAAGCAAGGAGCGGAGTTCGGCCAAGGCGACGCATCTCTAGGGTCGGTGAAGAGAACGGAACAAGGAGTTAGTCTCATGAACCTCATCGACAACCGGACGCACACCCCGCGACCGCGGCAAGCCGTCGGCGTCGCTAACCGCACAACCGTGGAGTATGGCGTTGCACAAGCAGAGTTGGGCTGTGTTCTGATCGCGCGCAGCGTCGGCGGTGTTTGTGCGATCCTGATCGGTGCTGACGCGGAGCAACTGGAGCGAGATCTTGCGGATCGTTTTCCTGGCCGTGCATTGAACCGGAACGAAGCCGGACTTCGCACCGAGCTGGCGAAGGTCCTTCGCTTCATCGATAACCCTGGCGAGGGTCTGGATCTCCCGCTTGCCCTTCGCGGGACAACACTCCAGCGCCGTGTCTGGCAGGCGCTTCGCGCGATTCCGGCGGGGACGACGATCACTTACGCCGAGCTGGCGGTCCGCGTTGGCGCACCGACATCCGCGCGCGCCGTTGCCAACGCCTGCGCCGCCAATGTCATCGCTTTGGCCATTCCATGCCACCGTGTCGTGCGCAGCAGCGGTGAACTCGCCGGCTACCGTTGGGGCATAGAGCGCAAGCGCACGCTGATCGCCAAGGAGGCGATGCTATGAATCCGCGCATTTCAATGGCTATTGCAGATCGGACCGAACAGGCTGTGGAGACGCATGTCGCAGCTTACGATTGGCAGGCGATTTCGGACGCGTTGAACGGCTATGGCTGCGCGGTCATGGAAAAGCTTCTGTCGGCGGACGACTGCCGACGGATTTCGGCGCTCTACAAGGACGAGCAGCATTTCCGCAGCCATATCCACATGGCCAGGCACGGTTTCGGCAAGGGGGAATATCGCTACTTCAAGTATCCGTTGCCGGATCTGCTTGGCGGTCTTCGCACTGCGCTCTATCCGCGCCTCGCCGACGTTGCCAACCAATGGAACGGTCGCATGGGGATCGAGACGAGATATCCGGCGGAGCACCGGGAATTCCTGAGGCAGTGCCACGATGCGGGCCAGACACGGCCAACACCGCTGCTGCTGCAATATGTGCCCGGCGATTTCAATTGCCTGCACCAGGACCTCTATGGTGATCTTGCCTTTCCGATACAGGTCGCGATCCTTCTTTCCGAACCGGGAAAGGATTTCACGGGCGGTGAATTCGTGCTGACGGAGCAGCGTCCGCGCATGCAAAGCCGGGTCGAGGTCGTTCCCCTCCGCCAAGGTGATGCCGTGGCTTTTGCCGTTCACAACCGGCCGGTTCAAGGCACGAAGGGCAATTATCGCGTCAACCTGCGCCATGGCGTCAGCCGTGTCAGGTCAGGCCTGCGCCACACTGTCGGCATCATCTTTCACGACGCAAGATAGCGCGGCTCGCACCGCCGCTTTCATGGCTTGCGGTCAATGTCCCTCGCTTTCGGGTGAGGGGCTTTGTTTGACAACGACTTCCTTCCGCCTATTTGCCAAGCCTGCAGACAGGAGGAACTCGATGTTCAAAACGACCGTTCTTGCCGGCTTTCTCGCGCTCGTTTCCTTGGCCAATTCCTGGGCGGCGAACGCGGGCACGGTGCTCGAAGGGCAAAAGATGCCCAGCAGGATTCTCGGCAAGGATGTCGAATATACCGTCTATCTCCCGCCGAAATACGAGGCCGGGAACCGCTCCTACCCCGTCATCTATCTCATGCATGGCGGGGGCAAAGGCAAAAATACCGACTGGTATCGTTTCGGCGGAGCCGACCGGGTGTTCGACCGGATGATCGAAAGCGGGGAGGTGCCGGCCTTCATCGCAGTCACGCCGGAAGGGCGCCGGGACAAGGAGAACAGATTCAACACCTACTACATGAACGACGCTGACGGCGGTTACCGCTGGCAGGACATGTTCCTTCAGGAGTTCGTAACCTACATCGACCACACCTACCGGACGGTGCCGGAGAAGGAAGGGCGCGGGATTCTCGGCCTTTCCATGGGCGGCTATGCGGCCATCGCCTTCTCATTCAAACGGCCTGAGATGTTCTCCGCCGCTGCGGCGCTGAGCGCGGCCTTTCGAACAGACGGTCAGGTCGTCGAGATGGACCAGTCGGGATACGATCGTCGCTATGGCAAAGCCTGGGGGCTGGGGCTTGCCGGCAAGGGCCGTTTGAATGCCGCCTATCACGACAACAGCGTGCTCGATCTGGTCGAGACGATCCCTGCCGAGCAAATCGGCAAGACAGCGCTCTATATGGATTGCGGTTCGAGTGACGATTTCTTCGCTGGCAACTCCGAGCTCCATTTGAAGCTTCAAAAGCTTGGCGTGGAGCACCGCTTCATCGCACGGGAGGGCGGCCATGACTGGGCCTATTGGCGCAGCGGTTTGCCCGAAGCGCTGAGCTTCGTCGGCGCCAGCTTCCGAAACGGCTAGGGCATCGGGCGCACAACCCCCTGCGGCTTGGCACTGTGACACTCCTATGCGTCGGATGGGATGTGTTATCGCAGGAACACGCTTGCCGCGTGATAAACTTGACTATAAAAGACAAGTATTGGCGCACGGCACCCGACCGACCCGTTGGCACTCCACGAAGTTATGCAGTATGTCCCTGAAAACGCGCGGCCACAGCCGCCGCATTGCAGTTCGCTGACGAGGGCGGAATGGTGGCGTTTGGCAGAACCTTTGAGAACGCTGTTGCTTTGAGAGGGCGGACGATGCGTCCGAGCATAGATGAAATAGTATCGGTCCTCGGGCGGCTGGAAATCCTGTCGGCGGAAGTCATCGACACCGGGCAGAACAATCATGTGCTCGACACCGGGCAATTGATCATTCGGGTTCCACGGCATGACGGCGCGTGTCGTGATCTCCTGCGGGAAACGAAGGTCCTTGCGGCTCTTGCCGGGCGGCTGCCGCTGCCCGTGCCGGCCGCAAGCGTTGTGACCCTTGCCTCGGGCATTGTCGCGACGCACACGAAATTGCCCGGCACGCCTTTGCTGGATCTCGCCGGCATGAGTGACACCCGGCGACAACAGCTGGCGTCGCCACTCGCCGGCTTCCTCCGGGCGCTGCATGCACTGCCGCTCGATTCTCTCGGCGTGCGGAACGAAGCGCATGATCCCCTGACGGAATGGCGCGACCTCTTTTCTGATGTTGTCGAAAAGGTTCTGCCGCTCGTGCCGGCCGACATTGCCATCGCAATTCGAGGCAATTTCGAACGGTTTCTTTCGGCTGACAGCGAACAACTCGCCACGGCGATCATTCATGGTGACTTTGGCACGGGAAACATTCTCGTCGACGACGGCCAGGTCTCCGGCGTTATCGACTTTGCGGGATGCTCGATCGGCGACCCTGCTCATGACCTCGCCAGCCTTTCCGCCGGCCTGGGCGACGATTTCCTCGCGCTCATGCACCCATACTATCCCGGGATAGATGCGATGCAGGACCAGATCCGCTTCTATCGCAGCACCTTCCCGCTGCTGGACGTCCTCTTCGGCCTCGAGCATGGTGACGATGGGGCGCTGAACGCGGGGCTCGAGGCACTAAGACGCGGCTAGTACCCGCGCTTGATATCGATGGCTGCGGGCAGGGCGCCGGTCGCATAATAACGCTTGATATTATCAGCGACGATCACGGCGGCCGTGTTCCTGTCGGTCGGCGCGGAAATGTGCGGCAATACCGTCACGCTGTCATGCCGCCAATAGGGCGACGTGGGTGGCAAAGGTTCGGCGTCGAAAACATCGAGCACCGCATGCGCGATATGCCCAGCGTCCAACGCCGCGATCAGGTCGACGTCGACGATGATCGGCCCGCGGGAAAAATTGATGAGGCGCGCGCCGGTTTTCATGGATGAGAGGCGACGGGCATCGAGCAGGCCGCGGGTCTCTGATGTCAGCGGCAACAGGCTGACGACTATGTCGCTTGTCCGCAAGAGCCGATCGAGGCCGCTCTCGGCGCTGACCATATCGACGCCGTCTATCTGCTGCGGCGACCGTGCCCAGCCCGTAACCCGGAAGCCGGCTGCCGTCAGTTTTCCTGCCGCTGCTTTTCCGAGAAGCCCCATGCCCAGGATCCCGACCGTGAGATCGCCTGGCCGGCGGTACGGATGCTGCCGCCAGATTGCCGCCGCCTGCTGCCTGCGGTAGGCGGGCATGTCGCGGTGAAGATAATAGGTCCAGGCAAGGATCGCTTCCGCCATGACCCGAGCCAGCTCGGGGTCTTCAAGCCTGACGATCGGGGGCGCTGCCTGGCCGAGCTCAGCGACCAGTCGCTCTACCCCTGCCCAAAGACTGTGTATCCACTTGAGATTGGGCAGCGCCGCCACGTGCCCAGGATCGGGATTGGCAACGATGGCGATTTCGGCGGCGTCGCGCTGCGCATCGTCCATCTCGTGGAAGTGCACGATTTCGCTCTCCGGCAACAGCCTGGCCAGGATGGCAACCCAGGCCTGTTCGTCGGCGCGGTCGATGCGCGTCACCAAGGCGATAGGCTTCTTCACATCCGCCTCCGGTGTCAGCGTGCAAACAGGCTGTCGAAATCGGCAACCCCTTGACCTCGATGGGATTGCCGCTCGGATCGAGGAAGAACATCGTCCGCTGCTCGCCGGGCTCGCCTTCGAAACGCACGACCGGCGGAATGTCGAAGCGCACGCCCTTTTGTTCCAGGCGCTCGGCCAGCACGAACCAATCCGCCAAGCGCAGCACCACGCCCATATGCGGCATCAGTACGAGGTGGTTGCCGACCTTGCCGGTCCGCGTGACTTCGAAGGGCTTGCCCAGATGCAGCGACAGTTGATGGCCAAAGAAATCGAAATCGACCCAGGTATCCGTGCTGCGCCCTTCCTCGCAACCAAGCACGTCGCCGTAGAACCTGCGGGCCTCATCGAGATCGGTGACGTGAAAGGCGAGATGGAAAAGCGACTTCATCTGGAACTCCTGTGTCTCCGGTTGACACAGGGATAGCGTCTTGAGAGGCTAAGAAAAACTATGTAATTCTTTCTCTGAGAATAAGGATTCATGGTGGATATTCGCTTCCTGCAAAGCCTAGTCGCCACGGTGGAAACGGGGTCCATCGCAGCCGCTGCACGCCGGGAAAAGTTGACGCCGGCCGCCGTCAGCCAGCGCATTCAATCGCTCGAACGGGCCCTTGGGTGCATTTTGCTTGCCCGCGGCGCCCATTCGGCCCAGCCGACGGAGGCCTGTCTTTCGCTGTTGCCGCGGGCGCGTCTCTTAATCCGGGAAGTCGAAAACCTCAGATACGACGTTGCAGGCGGCGGTCTTGCCGCCGAGTTGAAAATCGGGGCGATCTCGACGGCGCTGACAGGCATCTTCCCTGAGGTTCTGGACGAACTCTCCCGTCGGGCGCCGAGCCTGAAGCTGATACTGCGCCCCGGTTCGTCGTTGCAGCTCTACGAACAGTTGCTTGCAGGCGAGCTCGATGCCGCGGTTCTGGTTGAACCGCCATTCTTGCTGCCAAAGGGATTGGCGGCATATGTCATTCGCCGCGAACCGCTTGTGTTCATCAGCAGGGATGCGACGGAACCTGACGATATCGCTGAGCAAATCCGGCAGGCGCCGTTCATCCGCTACGATCCGGGATCCTGGGGCGGGCGGCTGTCGTCACAATATCTCGCCGATGCCGGGCTTGATCCGGACATTCGTTGCGACATGGACGCGCTCGAAACCATAGCCATGCTCGTGGCCAACGGGATGGGAAACTCCGTCGTTCCGGCCTGGCAGGGCCTGGGACGGGACGGATTTTGCATGGTCGAGGTACCCGATGCCGCCTCGTACGAGCGCAGGATTGTTTTCCTGCATCAGCGCGTGCCAAGTCGCCCCACGCCGCTTGCGCTACTGAAGGAGATTCTATCGCAGGGTTTTACAGGTTGATTGGCATCGCTCCAAGAACGCCGGGTGGGTGTCGCGTCTCGTGTGGACGCGACGCCCATTGGGCCTAGCTGAGCAGGAAGGTGGTTAGGGGCAACTGAAGTGCGGCGGCGATCCGACGGAGCTTGGCCGGATCGGTGTCGACACCAAGCTCGATGTTGGTGATTTCGATGTCGGTCAGCCCGCAGGTGAGCGCAAGTTCGTCAACGCTGTAGCCGATCGCTTGACGGGAACGTCTGACGGTATCGCCGATATCGACATGGGCCAAAGCGCCCGTGGTGGAGGCATCAAGATTGTTTATCGAAACAGTCATGAAGTGGTCCTTCGGTTGTGCGCGAAGAGCGAGGCTTTTCGCGTGAAGGCGGCATGCAGCCAAGAAAAACTCGGCCAAAACAGGCGCCGAGTGCAGTGCAATATAAGTCCAAAAGATGGCAGCGCAAGGCTTGTTGCCAATCACGGCCATGGGGCCGCCTTGATTGGCAACATTAGGATCCATGGTGAGACGAAGGCCGGGGTGTCCTTTGGATACGGGCCCGTCAGGCCGGTCGCCCGATTAAGGCAACGGCTGGCGGGCCTATGTTACTCGCCTGGAGAAAGCAGGTTTTAAGAGCGGGTGCGCAGCTCATCGACCAGCACGCGCATGTTTTCGGAATAGTCGATCGGCACATCGACGAGATGCACGCCGCCGCCGGTAAAGGCAGCCTCGAGCGTCGGCACCAGCATGTCCGCGCTCGAGACCCGCGAGCCCGTCGCACCATAGGCTTCCGCGTAGCGCACGAAGTCCGGATTGCCGAATGTCAGGCCGAAATCCGGGAAATCGTCAACGGCCTGCTTCCAGCGGATCATGCCATAGGCACTGTCGTTGAGGATGACGACCACCAGATTGAGGCCGAGGCGAACGGCGGTCTCCATCTCCTGGGAGTTCATCATGAAGCCGCCGTCGCCGCACACCGCCATGACGCGGCGCTCGGGATAGAGCATCGCCGCCATCATTGCAGAAGGCAGGCCGGCGCCCATGGTGGCGAGCGCATTGTCGAGCAACAGCGTGTTGGCGACATGGGTGCGGTAGTGCCGGGCAAACCAGATCTTGTACATGCCGTTGTCGAGGCAGACGACACCGTCTTCCGGCATCACCTTGCGCACGTCATGGACGATACGTTGCGGCGTCACCGGGAACCGGTCTTCGTCTGCGCCTTCGTTGAGCTTGTCGAGAATGGTCTGGCGCAGGCTGAGCAGCAGCGGTTCCGGATCGAGCTTGCCACCGAGCCGATCGGCGATCGCGGTCACCGTCGTGCCGATGTCGCCGATCACTTCTGTGTCGGGATGATAGACCTGCTCGACATTGGCCGAGCTGTAGCCGATGTGCAGAACCTTCGGCCCGCCTTCGCTGCGCATCAGGAAGGGTGGCTTTTCCACTGTGTCGTGACCGACGGAAATGATCAGGTCCGCCTGATCGATGGCATCATGCACATAGTCGCGCTCGGAAAGAGCGGCCGTGCCGACATAGAGGTTGGAGCCGCCGTTGACCGCGCCCTTGCCCATCTGGGTGTTGAAGAAGGGGATGCGCATCCGGCGGACAAAGGCGGAGAGCGCATCCACGAGCCGCGGGCGGCTGCTGGCCGCGCCGATCATGATCAGCGGCCGCTTGGCCGCAAGGATGATCTCAACCGCCCGGTCGATGGCAGCAGACGGCGCCACCGGCCGGTCGAGCGGGTGAACCGGAATGATCGGCGCCTCACCGATGGTTTCGCCGGCGACATCCTCCGGCAATTCAAGGTGC